>JAGPGQ010000222.1 GCA_018055925.1 Micropruina sp. | reverse complement strand
CGGTCACACCTTCCGGATCCGCACCCAGCTGACCTGGTGGTTCTCGCCCTTGCGCAGGATCGCGGTCGCCCGGGAGCGGGTGGGGCGGATGTTGGCCTCCAGGTTGGGTCCGTTGATCCGGTCCCAAAAGGTACTGGCCGTGGTCAGTGCTTCGGCTTCGGACATCTCGGCGTAGCGGCGGAAGAACGACTGCGGGTTCCGGAAGGCGGTCTCGCGCAGCGCGAAGAACCGGTCGATGTACCACTGCCGGATGAACGCGGTACGGGCGTCCACGTAGACGGTGAAGTCGAAGAAGTCGCTGACCGCCAGCGCTGTGCCGCCGTCCGAGCGGCGCCGGGCCGGCTGCAGCACATTGAGGCCCTCGACGATCAGGATGTCGGGGTCGCGCACCACGATCCGCTCGTCGGGGACGATGTCGTAGAACAGGTGGGAGTACACCGGGGCGGTCACCTCGGACTTGCCGGACTTCACGTCGATCACGAACTGCAGCAACGCCTGCCGGTCGTACGATTCGGGGAAGCCCTTGCGGTGGGCGATGCCCATGGCTTCCAGGATGTGGTTGGGGTACAGGAACCCGTCGGTGGTGAGCAGGTCGACCTTGGGTCGCCGCGGCCCGCGGGACAACAACTCCTGCAGCAGCCGGGCGGTGGTGGACTTACCGACGGCCACCGAGCCCGCCACCCCGATCACGAACGGCACCTGCTTGTCGGTCAGCCCGAGGAAGTCGTGCGAGGTGCGGAACAGCGCGCTGGTGCGCTCCCAGTACAGGTTCAGCAGCTGCGTCAGCGGATGGTAGACGTGCCGCACCTCGTCGGTGTCGGTGGGGTCGGCCAGGCCGCGCAGCCGGGCCAGCGTGGCCTCGTCCAACTCCCACGGGACGGCCTCGGCGAGGTCGGCCCACTGCTGCCGGCTGAGCGCCACATACGGTCCGTACGGGTCGTCCTCGGGTGCGATCCTGGACTGCGGTTCGACCGTGGCGTGCGGCTCCATAGGGGCAAGTCTGCCCGGCATCCGGACGCCGCGTGGCCAACCGCGCGCGGACGCGCCGGGCGTGCCGGGATGCTCCGCTGGTCGGGGGTGCTCACCGGTAAAGTTCCGCCCATGTGCGGAATCATCGGTTATGTCGGTCCTCGCGATGCCAGCCAGGTGGTGGTGGAGGGCCTGCGGCGCATGGAGTACCGCGGCTACGACTCCGCCGGGGTCGCCGTGCTGGAGGACGATCGCATCGACCTGCGCAAGAAGGCCGGCAAGATCGCCAACCTGGACGAGGCCATCGCCGCCGACCCGCTGCCGGCCAGCGGCACCGGCATCGGGCACACCCGGTGGGCCACCCACGGCGGACCGACCGACCGCAACGCCCACCCGCACCGCAGCGCCAACGGCCGGGTCGCGCTGATCCACAACGGCATCATCGAGAACTTCGCCCCGCTGCGCGCCGAACTCGAGGCCGAGGGCGTCGTCTTCCTCTCCGAGACCGACTCCGAGGTGGCCGCCCAGCTCCTCGGCCGCGAGGTCGAGGCCGGCGCCGACGTGGCCGACGCCCTGCGCGCCGTGTGCCGCCGGCTCGAGGGCGCGTTCACCCTGGTCGCGATCGACGGCGACCGGCCGGGCCGGCTGGTCGCCGCCCGGCGCAACTCGCCGCTGGTGGTCGGGGTCGGTGAGGGCGAGAACTTCGTCGCCTCGGACGTGGCCGCGTTCATCGAGTTCACCCGGCACGCCATCGAACTCGGCCAGGACCGGGTGGTCGACGTCACGGCCGACCACGTCACGGTCACCGACTTCGACGGCAACCCGGCCGACTCGCACCCGTTCGAGGTCACCTGGGACCTCTCCGCGGCCGAGAAGCAGGGCTACGACTGGTTCATGCGCAAGGAGATCTACGAGCAGCCGCAGGCGGTCGCCGACACCCTGCTCGGCCGGTACAACACCGACGGCTCGCTGAAGCTCGACGAGCTGCACATTCCCGAGGCCGAGCTGCGCACCATCGACAAGATCATCATCGTCGCCTGCGGCACCGCCTACTACGCCGGCATGGTCGCCAAGTACGCCATCGAGCACTGGACGCGGATCGCCTGCGAGGTCGAGATCGCCTCCGAGTTCCGCTACCGCGACCCGATCATCACCCCGCGCACCCTGGTGGTCACGCTCAGCCAGTCCGGCGAGACCGCCGACACGCTGATGGCGATCCGGCACGCCCGCGAACAGGGCGCCAAGGTGATCGCGATCTGCAACACCAACGGCGCCACCATCCCTCGCGAATCGGACGCGGTGATCTACACCCACGCCGGCCCCGAGATCGGGGTGGCGTCCACCAAGGGCTTCCTCACCCAGGTGGCCGCCTGCTACCTGCTCGGGCTGTACCTGGCGCAGGTGCGCGAGACCAAGTACGGCGACGAGATCGCCGCGATCATGAGCGAACTGGCCGCCACCCCGCCGCTCATCCAGCGGGTGCTCGACGAGATCGAGCCGATCAAGCAACTGGCCGCCAAGTACGCCGAGCAGGGGTCGGTGCTGTTCCTCGGCCGGCACGTCGGCTACCCGGTCGCCCTGGAGGGCGCGCTGAAGCTGAAGGAGATCGCCTACCTGCACGCCGAGGGCTTCCCGGCCGGTGAGCTGAAGCACGGCCCGATCGCCCTGGTCGAGGACCAGATCCCGATCTTCGTGGTGGTGCCGCCGCAGGGCCGCGACCAGCTGCACGACAAGGTGATCTCGAACATCCAGGAGGTGCGGGCCCGCGGCGCGTTCACCATCGTCCTGGCCGAGGACGACGACGAGGAGGTCACGCCGTACGCGGACTTCCTGTTCCGGCTGCCCAAGGTGTCGACGCTGATGCAGCCGTTGGTCGCCACCGTGCCGTTGCAGATGTTCGCCTGCGAGGTGGCCACCCTGAAGGGCTACGACGTCGACCAGCCGCGAAACCTGGCCAAGTCCGTCACGGTCGAGTGATCGTCGGCATCGGCATCGACGTCTGTCCGGTGGACCGGTTCGCCCGGGCCGCCTCGGGCAGCGAACGCCTGCTGGCCAGGCTGTTCACCCCCGCCGAGCAGGACTCGTCGATGAACCGGATGGCCGGCCGGTTCGCCGCCAAGGAGGCGCTGGCCAAGGCGCTGGGCGCTCCCGGCGGCCTCAGCTGGCACGACGCCGAGGTGCGCAAGGACGCCCTGGGCAAGCCCTACTTCCATTGCACCGGGACGATCGCCGCCCGGATCGCCGAATTGGGCATCGACACGGTGCACCTGTCGATCACCCACGACGCCGGGATCGCGGCGGCGGTGGTGGTCTGCGAGGCGTGAGGCCATGAGGACCGCGTACCTGGCGCAGACGATCCGCGCGGCGGAGCAGCCGCTGCTCGAGTCGCGGCCCGGCGTGCTGATGCAGCGGGCGGCGGCCGGACTCGCCGCGGCCGTGCTGGGCGAACTGCGTCGCGTCCGGGGACGGGTGTACGGGGCCAGGGTGCTGCTCGGGGTCGGTTCCGGTAACAACGGCGGCGACGCGCTGTATGCGGGCGAGCGGCTGGCGCGCCGCGGCGTCCGGGTGCTTGCCTGGCGGACGTCCGGCCGGGTGCACGAGGAGGCCTGGGCCGCCTTCCGGGCCGCCGGCGGGGACGAACTGGACGCGGTCGGCGCGGTCGCCGAACTGGGCCGGGCCGACCTGGTGGTGGACGGCGTCCTCGGCATCGGCGGGCGGGCCGGCCTGCGCGAACCGGTCGCGCTGTTCGCCCGGGCCTGCGCCGACGCCGGCGTGCCGGTGGTCGCTGTCGACCTGCCCTCCGGGCTGGACGCCGACTCGTGCGCCGCCGAGATCCCGGCGTCCGCCGGGATGACGGGGGCGGCTGGGAAGCAGACCACCGTCATCCCGGGCTTGCCCCGGGATCTCACCGGCGTCGGAGCGTCCCACTTCACCGCCGCCCGCACCGTCACCTTCGGCGGGCTCAAGTTCTGCCACGTGCTCCAGCCGGCCGCCTCGGCCTGCGGCCGGGTCGAGCTGGTGGACATCGGCCTCGACCTTCCCGAGCCGGACCTCCGCTGCTGGGAGCCGGCCGACGTGGCCGCGGCCTGGCCGTTCCCGGACGCCACCAGCGACAAGTACTCCCGCGGGGTCGTCGGCCTCGACACCGGCTCGGCGTCCTACCCCGGGGCGGCGGTGCTCTCCACCCTCGGGGCGGTGCATGCCGGTGCCGGCATGGTGCGGTTCAGCGGTGCGGACGCGGCCGTGGGTCTCGTCCACGCCGCCGCGCCCAACGTGGTCGTCGGAGCCGGACGGGTCCAGGCGCGGGTGCTCGGCAGCGGCTGGGGGGACCGTCCGGACGCCGCGGCCGTCGTCGCCCGGGCGCTCGACGAGGACGTGGCGCTGGTGGTCGACGCGGACGCGCTCCGGCACCTGCCGAGTGGGCCGCTGGGGGAGCGGGTGCTGCTCACCCCGCACGCCGGCGAGTTGGCCCGGCTGCTGGAGGCGAGCCGTGCCGAGGTGGCCGCCGACCCGATCGCCGCCGTCCGGACGGCCGCCGCGCGGCACCAGGCGACCGTGCTGTTGAAGGGTGCCACCCACTACGTGTCGGGGCCGGACGGTACGGTGAGCGTCGCGGTTCCCGGCCCGGCGTGGACGGCCCAGGCGGGCTCGGGCGACGTGCTGGCCGGCATCTGCGGCACGCTGCTGGCGGCCGGGCTCGACCCCCGGCGGGCGGCGCTCGCGGCGGCATCCGTCCAGGCCATGACCGCTTTGGCGGAACCGGGGCCCGTTTCGCCCCAGGAGCTTGCCCGGTTGCTGCCCGGCACTGTGGCTCTGCTCGGCGGAGGAGTCTAGGGTGCTGCTCAGGCTTTGATTGAGCCGGCGTCCGCCTGGACGCGCGGCTGGCGCATGTCAATGAGGAGTCATATGTCGACCACCGAAGCCGCGCCGAAGACCTCGGCGCGCGTCCACGTCCAGAGATTCGGGACGTTCCTTTCCAACATGGTGATGCCCAACATCGGGGCATTCATCGCATGGGGCTTCATCACCGCGATCTTCATCAAGGACGGCTGGATCAACCTGGCCATGGGTGGAACCCTGCCCAACGACAGCTGGGTCGCCCAGATCGGCGGCTGGGGTGTCGACGCCGCCAGCTGTGCCCAGGAGATCCTGGTGGCCAGCGGCGAGACCGTGAACCTGCCCGCGGGTCTGGAGACCTGCGCCGCCTACGGCGGCATGGTCGGCCCGATGATCACCTACCTGCTGCCCCTGCTGATCGCCTACACCGGCGGCAAGGTCGTCTACGACGTCCGCGGCGGCGTGGTCGGCGCGATCGCCACGATGGGCGTGATCAGCGGCACGTCGATCCCGATGTTCATGGGCGCCATGATCATGGGCCCGCTCGGCGGCTGGACCATGAAGAAGCTGGACGCCCTGTGGGACGGCAAGATCCGCCCCGGCTTCGAAATGCTGGTGAACAACTTCTCCGCCGGCATCTGGGGCATGTTCCTGGCCGTGTTCGGGTTCTTCGTCATGGGGCCGATCGTCTCCGGGATCAGCACCTTCCTCGGCGGCATCGTCGGCTGGCTGGTCGACTTCCACCTGCTGCCGATCACCTCGGTGCTGATCGAGCCGGCCAAGATCCTGTTCCTGAACAACGCGATCAACCACGGCATCCTGACTCCGCTCGGACTGGCCGAGGCGGCCGAGAGCGGCAAGTCGATCCTGTTCCTGCTCGAGGCCAACCCCGGCCCGGGTCTCGGCCTGCTGCTGGCGTTCTCGGTGTTCGGCAGGGGCGCTGCCAAGGGTTCCGCTCCCGGCGCGGCGATCATTCACTTCTTCGGCGGCATTCACGAGATCTACTTCCCGTACGTGCTGATGAAGCCGGCGCTGATCGCGGCCATGATCGGTGGCGGCGCCACCGGCGTGGCCGTCAACCAGCTGTTCGGCACCGGCCTGCGGGCGCCCGCGGCGCCTGGGTCGATCATCGCCATCTACGCCCAGACCGCAACCGACAGCTACCTGGGGGTCACCCTGGCGGTGCTGGCCGCGGCGGCGGTCACCTTCCTGATCGCCATGGTGATCCTGAAGGCCGGCAAGGGCGGCGCTGACGACCTGGCCGCGGCCACCGCGTCCATGGAGGAGATGAAGGGCAAGAAGTCGTCGGTGTCCGGCCAGCTGACCGGCGCCTCGGCGTCCGACGCGAAGGGGCCGATCAAGAACATCGTCTTCGCCTGCGACGCCGGCATGGGCTCGTCCGCGATGGGCGCCTCGGTGCTGCGGAAGAAGATCCATGGTGCCGGATTCACGGATGTGACCGTGGTCAACAAGGCGATCGCGAACCTGACCGACACCTTCGACCTGGTGGTCAGCCATCAGGACCTGACCCCTCGGGCCAAGCAGGGCACCCCGTCCGCGATCCACGTGTCGGTGGACAACTTCATG
>JAGPGQ010000221.1 GCA_018055925.1 Micropruina sp. | reverse complement strand
CTACCTGGTCGCCTGGCGACGCCTCGACGACGTCCTGGCCGAGGCCCTGCCCTGGTTACTGGCCACCGCGCGACGCGTGCTGGCCAACCACTGGCGCGGCCGTGACCGCCGCACCCGGCTGCAGGCCGAGCTCCGCGGCGTCCGCCACCTGGCCGGGCAACCCGATCCGGCCGCGGTGACCACCGACCGGGCCGCGGTGCTGGCCGCGCTCGAATCCCTCACCGATGCCGACCGGGAGCTGTTGCTGCTGGTCGGCTGGGACGGACTGGACGCCACCGATGCCGGACGGGTGCTCGGCTGCTCCCCGACCGCGGCCCGCCGCCGGCTGAGCCGGGCCCGCCGCCGGCTCCAGGCGGCGCTGACCGCCGGCTCGACCGGCGAGACCGCCCGTCCCGCCGTCCCACTGCCCGAAGGGAACTGACATGGCGACCCCGAGCGACGACCTGCGGACCCTGACCGCGCTGCGACCCGGCGAGCCCCGGCTGGAACGCGATTGGCCTCCGGACCGCCGGCGCCGGGTGCTGGACGACGTGCTGCGCAGGGCCGACGATCCCCGGCCCGCGCGGAGCGGGAACCGCCGCCGTTGGCCCGCTGTGACCCTGGCCGCCGCCGCCGCGGCCGGCGCGGCCATCCTGCTGCTGGCGCCCGGCGTCCTCGATCTCGGGCGGCGGGTGGCCGTCCCGGCGAACACCCCGAGCCCGACCGCCGAGGCCGCGACGGTGGGGCGTTGGCTGCCGACCGCGCCGTCCCCGCTGCGCCCCCGCTACGACGCGGTGGCCGCCTGGGTCGGCGAGGCATACCTCGTGGTCGGCGGGTTCACGTCGCCCTGCGCGACCGACCCGACGAAGGACTGCCCCGACCCGACCGCACTCGCCGACGGGGCCCGCTACGACCCCGTCCGGGACGCCTGGACGCCGATCGCCACCCCACCCGAGCACGTCTCGCAGGCCAACGGCGCCGGAAACCCCTACCGCAGCTCGACGGTGGCCGACGGGGTCCTGTACGTGCAGGCCGCGTCCGGACGCATCCTCGCCTACCACCCCGACGGCGACCGCTGGGAACGGCTGCCCGCCGCGGCGTCCACACGTGCCGGCGAACAGCGGATCGTGCCCGGGAACCGGCTGGTGCTGATCGGCCACGGCACCGGCTCGACGAGCCTGACCTACAGCATCTGGAACGCGGAGACCCGCAGCTGGCTCGCCCGCGACACCCGGACCCGGACGCCCGGTTCGGTGACCTCGGCCGCCGTGACCGCGGACCGGCTGGTCGTCGCCTCCCTGGCGAAGGACGAGGGGGACGCGCTCTGGCTGGCCTCGATCGACCTCGGCACCGGACGCGTCACCGTCACCGCCGATCCGCCGGTGCCCGCCCAGCGGCCGGCGGCGGTGGTCGCGGGCGGGACCATCGCGTGGCCGCGCGGCGCCCAGCTCGCCGGCCGGAGCACCGGGCAGGCGTGGTTCCTGAACCCGGCGACCGGGACCTGGACGAGCGTCACCCTGCCCGCCCGGTCCAGCGGCCTGACCGGGACCAACCACGGGTTCGCCCGCGACTGGTACGTGACCACCGACACCGCGGTCGCCCTGCGCGGCCAGCTGTACGACCCGGCCACCGGAGACTGGCTGCCCGTACCGGAGCTGCCGGCCCCCGCGAACGACACCGTGGTGGCCGGTGGACGCCACGACGTGCTGGCGTGTTTCGGCCAGCGACCCAGCTCGGGTGCCGCCCGGTTCGACGACCGCTGCCACCTGCTGCGGCTGCCGCCCGGGTAGCGCTCCGGGCGTGGGATGGGCCCTGACGTGACCTCCCGCCCGTGTGCTTTGCTAGTCCGACCATTGCCGGTCGCCGAATCCCGAACGTGCGGGATCGTGCGCAGACTCGACGAGGAGCGGGCATGAGCGAAGTTGTCATCGGTGTCGACGGCGGGACCACCGCGGTCAAGGCCGTCGCGTTCTCCCTGGACGGGGCCATCGTGGCCAGCCACCACGAGGGGGTGCCGGTCGACTACGGGTCCAACGGCGAGGCCGAACAGGACATGAACGCCATCTGGCGGGCCGTCGCCACCTGCCTGCGCAGCGTCTCCGACCAGTTGGGGGACGCCACCGTGCTCGCGGTCGGCCTGACCGGCCAGGGCGACGGCCTGTGGCTGGTCGACGCCGACGCCGAACCGGCCCGGCCCGCGGCCACCTGGATGGACGGACGGGCGTCCGCGCGCGTACAGCGCTGGGTCGGCGACGGCCGCGCCGACACGATGCTCGAGGTCACCGGCACCTCGGTCTTCGGCGGCCTGTTCCCGGTGCTGATCGAGGAACTCGCCGAGGCCGAACCGGAGGCGGTCGACCGGGCCACGACGCACCTGAACTGCAAGGACTGGCTGCGGCTCAAGCTGACCGGCGTCCGGGCCACCGACTACACCGAGGCCTCCCGGTCCTTCCTGGACGTGCGCGACATGTCCGGCTTCTCCGCCGGCCTGGCCGCCGACGTGGGACTGGGCGAGATGATGCGGCTGCTGCCCGAGATCCGTTCCGCGGACGGCCCGGCCAGCCCGCTGTCGGCCGAGGCCGCGGCGCTCACCGGGCTGCCGGAGGGCACCCCGGTCGGGGTCGGCATGATCGACGTCGCCGTCACCGGCGTCGGCCTGGGCGCGGTCGGGGACGGCGCCAGCTGGCTGATCCTGGGCACCACCGGCTTCGTCGGCACCCTGCTGCCGGCGGTCGCCGAGCGCCGCTCGGAGCTGTCGATGGTGCTGGCCACCGGCTTCGGCACCCAGGTGCTGGAGTTCATGGCGCCGATGACCGGCACCCCGAACCTCGACTGGATCCGCGCCACCCTCACCCTGAGCGAGGTCGGCTGGGACGAGATCGAGGCGGCCGCCCGAAGGGTCGCGCCCGGCTCCGGCGGCGTGATCTACCTGCCCTACGCCTCGCCCGGCGGCGAGCGGGCACCCTTCCTCGACACCCAGGCGTCCGCGTCCTGGCAAGGCATGTCGCTGACCACGACCCGGGACGAGATCCTCCGCTCGGTCTACGAGGGGGTGGCCTTCTCGCTGGTCGAATGCGTCGACGTGCTGCAGATCAGCGACGACCTGGTGGTCTCCGGCGGCGGGTTCCGGTCGGACCTGCTGTGCGAGATCCTGGCGGACGCCACCGGGCTGAACGTCGTCCGGCAGGACGCCCCCGAAGCGGGCGCCCGCGGTGCGGCGGTGCTGGCCCTGGTGTCGGCCGGGCGCTACCCGTCCGTCGACGAGGCGGCCACTTCGCTCGGCACGTCGTTGCGGACCTTCGCCCCGAATCCCGACAACCGGGCCGTCTACCGGCAGGCGTTCGACGTGTTCCGCAACACCCGGGACGCGCTGCGCCCGGTGTGGCCGCAGATGCGCGAGCTGCGCCGCCGGCGCTGAGCCGATCCGGTGCCGGCGACGGCTGAGCCGTGCCGGTGGCGGCTCAGACGGCTGCGACCGCGATCCGGGTTCCGGCGAGCAGGAGCCGGAGATCCTCCGGGTCGGAGGTGAGCACGACGACCGGCGCCGGCAGGGTGAGCGCGGTCGCGGCGACGATGGCATCGACGGTGAGGTCGCGGCGCTTGCGGCGCACCCTGACGGCCGTCGCGCGGAGTTGGCCCGCCCGGTAGCCGATGCCGGCGGTCACGTCGATCAGCCGAACGGCCCTGGCCGCCCGGCGGATGTTGGCGTCGCGGGCCGATCCGTCCGTGACCTCGGCGAGCGTGGCGGTCGAGGCGTGCAGAATCGAGTCGGTGCGGTGGGCCACCGTGGCCCAGGGGAGCATCCGCCGATCGTCCTCGGCCAGCGCCGACAGCGCCTCCGCGTCGAGCAGGATCGAGTGCGACCGGGCGATCATTCGGCGAGCCGCGCCATGATCGCCGCAACCTCGGCCTCGTCGACCGATCCGTGCGCGGCCTCCATCCGCGCCAGGATGTCGTGCAGCGCGTCCCGCTCCAGCTGCCGGGCGACGGCGGTCGTGACGTAGGCCGAGAAACCGCGGCTGCCGACCCGGGAACGGACCGCCGCCGAGACCTCGGCGGGCATGGAGACGGAGTGCTTCTCGACCGGATTCGCGGACATGCCGCCAATCCTACTTCAAGTAGGAATAGGCCGGTGCTGCCCGGCTCAGCCGGCCAGTTCGACGACCGCGCCCGTCCGGATCGACTCGTTGCCGGCGTTGACGATCTGGACGGCCCGCAGCCCGTCCTCGCCGGTCACCTCGGGTTCGGAGTCGTCCAGGATGCAGCGTGTGAACGCGGCGTCCTCGGCGACGTAGGCGTCGGCGAACAGGTTGCGCCAGCTGGGCACGATGTCGCGGCTGCTCCGCCCGTCCGCGGTGTGCACCCGGACCCGGTCGGCGGCCAGGTCGCCGATGTCGATGCTGCCGTTGGTGCCGAGGATCTCGACCCGGGCGTCGTAGCCGTAGCGCACCCCCTGGGCGCCGTCCACGCAGCCGATGGTGCCGTTGCGCATCGCGGCGGTCATCAGCACCGTGTCGTAGAAGTCGGGCCACTCCGCCCGCGCCTGCGGCGAGCGGTAGTTGCCGGCCAGGGCATGGACGCGGGCCACCTCGCTGCCGCACAGCCACCGGATGGTGTCGACGTCGTGGCTGGCCACCTCGGCCAGTGCACCGTTGCTGGCCGTGATGTCGTACATCCACGGGTGCGGGATGCTCGGCCCGTGCGACATGGACTTCACCTGGACCACGTCGCCGATGGCGCCGTCGTCGATCAGCTGCTTGGCCCGCCGGAAGCCGGCGTCGAAGCGGCGCATGAAGCCGATCTGCAGCTTCAGGCCGGACGCGCGGGCGGCGTCCAGCATGTCGGTGCATTCGGCGACGTTCATCGCCATCGGCTTCTCGCAGAACGCGTGCCGGCCGGCGGCCAGGGCGTCCAGCACGATGCCGCGGTGGTACTTGGTCGGCGTGACCACCACCACCGCCTGCACCGCCGGGTCCTTCAGCAGCTCCCGGTGATCGGTGTAGGCCCGGTCCAGGCCGAGTTCGTCGGCGGCTCGCGCGCCGGCCTCCGGGTCGGGGTCCGACACCGCCACCACCCGGGCGTGCGGCACGTGCCGCTGATAGTTGCGGGCATGGATCATGCCTGCCCGGCCGGTGCCGATGATTGCGATTCCGAGTTCGCCGCTCACGCGAACCTCCTTGTCCGCTGGTCGTCCGGACAGTCTAGGACGATCGGGCGGAGGTGGCGCACCGTTTCGGGCGGCCGGTCAGCGCCCGGCCGCCGGCGACCAGAACCCGCCGGGGGCGAACAGCCGGTCGACCAGGTCGTCGAGCAGGCCGACCTCGTACAGCAGGTCGAGCAGCGTGTAGCGGCTGCGGATCACCTTCGCCTGGAAGAAGGTGCGCTTGAACCGCTCCGGGCTGATGCCGATCTGGGTGGGATGCGTGGGCGCGCCGATGCGTTCCAGCAGGTCCCGCAGTTCGGCGGCGGGCGGGAGTTGCTCGTGCACCCGCGGCTTGATCCGCGGCCAGGCGCGCTGAATGGCCCGGATCCGTTCCGGCAGGTCGGACGCGGAGACGTACATCCGGTGCGCGTGGGCCACGGCGGCCTCCCGGATCGCCGGGATCTCCTGTGAGGCCCGGACCCGTTGTTCGTTCGCTTCCCGGCTGGGCCAGGCCGCCACGATCGCGTCCACGTCCAACTCGTCCAGGTCGAGCCGCAGGGCCAGGTCGAACAGCGAGGCCATGGCCAGCGTCCCGATGGCCACCTTGGCACCGTGCGACAGCGGCGGGTCCCAGTCGAGGCCGTGGCCCTCCATCTCCCACTGGTGCGAGAAGTGGTGCCCGGCGCCGGCCCCGGGACGCGACGACTGGTGCGCCTGGATCGCCAGCCCGGACAGCATCAACTCCTCGACCAGGCGCTCCAGGGCCGCCGGGTCGCCGGCGACCAGGGCGTCCGGATCGCCGAGGGCGGCGCGCAGCGGATCCTGCACCAGCGACCAGACTGCGGGGTCGATCGGCTCGATGCCCAGTTCGTCGGCCACGATCCAGTCGGCCCCGCCGGTGAACTTGTCGATCAGGTCGCCGTAGCCGTTGGCGAGCATCCGCGGCGGCGCGCTCGCCATCACGGTGAGGTCGGCGATCACCCCGACCGGGGCCGGGCACTCCCGGGTGATCTTGAACCCGTCCCGGGTGATCGCGGCGCCGAAGGCGGTGTAGCCGTCCATCGAGGCGGCGGTGCAGACGTGGACGTAGCCCCGGCCGAGTTCGCCCGAGGCCAGCTTGGTCAGGTCGTTGAGCGTGCCCGAGCCGACCGAGCAGGCGCGCGCCCCGGTGCGTTCCAGGTGCTCCCGCACCCGGAGGGTGTTGTCGTAGTCGGCGAACACCGTCGGGCTGGCCGGGAAGACCAGCGGCTCGGCCAGTTCGACGCCCGCCGCGGCCAGGCTCTCGGCGACCGGTTCGCCGG
>JAGPGQ010000220.1 GCA_018055925.1 Micropruina sp. | reverse complement strand
TGGACGCCATGGGCGTCCGGATCCGCTGGGCCGGCCGGCGGCCGAAGCTGTGGCGTTCGGTGATCCGCGAACTCGAGGAGGCCGAGGTGCAGAGCCGGGACAACACCGTCCTCACCCTGCAGTTCTGCGTCAACTACGGCGGCCGCGCCGAGATCGTGGACGCCGCCCGCGCCATCGCCAAGGCGGCGCAGCAGGGCCGGCTCGACCCCGACCACCTGACCGAGAAGTCGTTCCGGAAGTTCCTGGACGAGCCCGAGATCCCCGACGTCGACCTGTTCGTCCGCTCCTCCGGCGAGCAGCGCACGTCCAACTTCCTGCTCTGGCAGTCCGCCTACGCCGAGATGGTGTTCCTCGACCGGCTCTGGCCCGACTTCGACCGCCGCGACCTGTGGCGCGCGATCGAGCTGTACGCCTCGCGCGACCGGCGCTACGGTGGCGCGGTGCCCAATCCGGTCGCCACGGACACCCAGAACGGGTGAACCCCCTACTGAACCGTCGCACGGGGCTTCGCCCCTGGGCCCGGACGGGTTACGCTCCCGCCCATGGGGGAACGTGGGGGGAAATTTCTCGGTACTGAGCTGCTGCTGCTCGCGGCCGGCGCGGTGGCCGTCTGGGTGACTCATCGCAGCTGGCTGCCGTGCGAGGGGACGATGCTGAACGGCACGCCGTTCGACACCGGTGGGCCGGAGTTCTCCGAGACCTGCCTGGCCGCCATGGACAGGTCCATCGGGTTTCCCTTCGCGTCCTGGTCCGGGTCGCCCGACCAACAGCTGCTGAACGCGCTGAACACGGTCACGCTGCTGCTGCTCGGCCTCGGCTGGCTGGCGCTCGTCCGGCACCGGCGGGGCCTGGGAACCCGCGCCCGGGTGCTGCTGGCATCCGCGCCGGGCGTGCTCAACCTGGTCCTCGCCGCGGTCGCCGGGGTGGGGACCTTCCGGCCCACGGACGAGTTCCCGCTGATCGGCAGCCTGGTGATCCTGGTGATGGACGTCGGCGCGATCCTCGCGGTCATCATCCTGCTCAGCCATGCCGACCCGGCGACGAGCACGGTCACCCGGATCCGGATCGTGCTGCTCGCGCTGGCGACCTCCGCGGCGAGCTTCGGTCATCTGATGTTCGACTACTCGATGATGTCCCGATTCAGTACGGCGAACTGGGATTCGCCCCCGGGATCCGGCTACCTGACCGCTTTCGCCATCGCCGTGTTCGCGATCGCCAGCAAGATCCTGGGAATCGGCGAACGGCTGCGACGGCATTCCGTTCGTGGTGCGTACGGAACGCACGTGCGCCTGGCCTAATACCGGGCAGGACCGCGGATTTTTCACCAATAGATTGGTTTTTGCGCGACCGGTGGGCACACCCCCGAAACGACGAATGGCCCCGGCCGGATTTCTCATCCGGCCGGGGCCGCGGCTGGGTGCGACCGTTCGGGGTCAGCCCTCGTCGACGGAACCCTCGATCTGGGTGGCACCGCCGGAGTGCGCCACGCTGATCTTGCGCGGCTTGGCCTCCTCGGCGACCGGGATCGTGAGGGTCAGGACGCCGTCGCGGTAGTCCGCCGCGATCCGGTCGAGCGCAACGCCGTAGCCCAGGGTGAGCTGGCGGGCGAAGGTGCCGACCGGACGCTCCCGGACCAGCCAGCGACGCTCGCCGTCGCCCTCGTCGTCGGTCCGCTCGGCGCGCACGGTCAGCGTGCGCTCGTCGATGTCCACGTCGATGGTGGACGGGTCGACGCCCGGCAGGTCGAGCCGGGCGACGAAGTGGTCGCCCTCCTTGTACAGGTCCATCGCGGTGGCGGCGCTGGCCGGCGTCCGGGCGACGTCGGCGAACCACCGGTCGAGATCTCGGAACGGGTCGAACGTACGTGCCATGGTGATCAACTCCTTCTCGCTACACGACTGGCACTTGGTATGCCCAGGTGAACCCCTGTTGACCTCAGCATATTCCAAAGTTGAGCGTCCTACACTCAACCCGGTCCGGATCACTCCTGCGCGGACGCCGCTCGCCTCGTCAGACCGGAACGCAGCGCTCGCCCCACTCGTTCGCGCTCGTCGAGTTCGGCGAGCGGGAACGAGTAGGGCGAGCGCGACGTGGGGACGCGGCCGACCCCGGCGAGCAGGCGATCAGTCGGCGCCGAACTCCATGCCGGCGCTGTCGGTGGCATGCTCGACGCCGGCGTCCACGACGGTGGCCTCGATCTCGGTGATGCCGTGCGCGGCACCGGCCTCCAGCTCGCCGACCAGGGACGACACCGCGCCGCCGACCAGGCCGAGATGGGCGTACTGCTCCAGCCGGGTGCGGGAGTCGGCGATGTCGAGGTTGCGCATGGTGAGCTGCCCGATCCGGTCGACGGGGCCGAAGGCGGCGTCCCCCACCCGCTCCATGGACAGCTTCTCCGGGTGGTAGGACAGCGCCGGCCCGGAGGTGTCGATCAGCGAGTAGTCGTCGCCGCGACGCAACCGGACGGTCACGCCGCCGGTGACGGCCGAACCCACCCAGCGCTGCAGCGCCTCGCGCAGCATCAGCGACTGCGGGTCGAGCCAGCGGCCCTCGTACATCAGCCGGCCCAGCCTGCGGCCCTCGGCGTGGTAGTTGGCCAGCGTGTCCTCGTTGTGGATCGCGTTCAGCAGCCGCTCGTAGGCGATGTGCAGCAGCGCCATGCCGGGTGCCTCGTAGATGCCGCGGCTCTTGGCCTCGATGATCCGGTTCTCGATCTGGTCCGACATGCCCAGCCCGTGCCGTCCGCCGATCGCGTTCGCCTCGCGCACCAGGGCGACCGCATCCGGGAAGGTGGCCCCGTTGATGGACACCGGACGGCCCTGCTCGAAGGCGATGGTGACGTCCTCGGTCGCGATCTCGACGGCCGGGTCCCAGAACCGCACCCCCATGATCGGGTCGACGATCTCGATGCTGGCGTCCAGCGACTCCAGGTCCTTGGCCTCGTGCGTGGCGCCCCAGATGTTGGCGTCGGTGGAGTACGCCTTCTCCTTGGAGTCCCGGTACGGCAGCCCGCGTTCGGTCAGCCACTGGCTCATCTCGGCCCGGCCGCCCAGTTCGCGGACGAAGTCCCGGTCGAGCCACGGCTTGTAGATCCGCAGCCGGGGGTTGGCCAGCAGGCCGTAGCGGTAGAACCGCTCGATGTCATTGCCCTTGTAGGTCGACCCGTCGCCCCAGATCCACACGTCGTCCTCGCGCATCGCGCGGACCAGCATGGTGCCGGTGACCGCGCGTCCGATCGGCGTGGTGTTGAAGTACGTACGCCCGGCCGAGCGGATGTGGAAGGCCCCGCAGACCAGGGCCGCGAGCCCCTCCTCGACCATCGCCGCGGTGCAGTCGACCATCCGGTAGATCTCGGCGCCGTACTCGGCGGCGCGGGCCGGCACCGAGTCGATGTCGGGTTCGTCGTACTGGCCGAGGTTGGCGGTGTAGGTGCAGGGAACCGAGCCCTTCTCACGCATCCAGGCCACGGCCACCGAGGTGTCCAAACCACCGGAGAAGGCGAGGCCGACGCGCTCGCCGAGGGGAAGTTCCGTCAAGACCTTGGGCATGCGCCCGATCCTATGGGCGGCCCCCGTGGTCGCCCGAACCGATCTCATGGTCGCTCCGGGATCGCGCCTGCTGCGCCCGCTCGAGTCCCCGCGGGGTCATCATGGACGCCAGCAGCGGACCGCAGGTGACCATCACCGCGTTCTCCAGCTGGGCGACCGGGACCTGGAAGGTCACCGAGAGCGAGGCGAACCCGTGCAGCGCTCCCCACAGCGACAGCGCGGCCACCTGCGGGTCGGTGTCCTTGCGCAGGTAGCCCTCCCGGACGGCCGCCCGGAGGTTGCCCTCCAGGTCCTGGAAGCCCTGCTCCTCGAAGACGTTGCCGCGGACCACGTCCCGGTTGCCGTCCATGAACAGCACGCGGTACATCGCCGGGTACTTGGCCGCCCAGTGCAGCAGGCAGATGCCCCGCCGGGTGAGCTGCTCGAGCGACCCGCCCGCGATCCGGGCGACGTCGTCCTGGATCAGATTGGCCAGATTGGTGAAGGCCACCCGGCACGCCTCCAGCAGCAGGTCGTTCTTGGTCGGGAAGTAGTAGTAGAGGGCGGGTGGAGTGCAACCCACCCGGTCGACGACCGCGTCGATCGATACCGCTGACACATCACCGGTATCGATCAACAACTCGATGACGGTGTCGAGAATGTCCTGACGTAGCTGACCACGTGGACGACGAACCACTTTGGCCCCTTCGATGCTCGAGTGCTGCCCACTGGGCCGGATTACCCTGAGGGGGTGGGAAAACCAGACACTACGAGTATCAGGAATCCGACTCGTGTTCCAGTTGAACTTGGCCCCCACAGTTCCATGGTGACTGCTTGTTGTCCGAATGGGAGACGAATGGCATAGCCAAAGGCACATTAGTCCGGTTCTAAAAAGAACCTGAGATCACCTGAGAAAACGCTGAAAAGACCGGGTCGTCCAAGGGAATTGGGCGACCCGGTCCGATCGGGTTCGGTATACCGGCCGGTCGACTCAGAAGTCGTCCCGGGCGGCTCGGTTGATCGCCCCGATGACCGCCTTCTGGGCGGCCGTCGTGATCGACTCGTGCATGCCGACGCCCCACAGCACCCGGGTGTCGTCGCCCGAGCCGATCTCGGTCTCGACGTAGGCGACCGCCACCGCGTCGGTCCCGGACGACAGCGCGTGCGAGGTGTAGTCCAGCACCCGGACGTTGTAGCCCAGGATGCTGACCGCGTCCGCGAACGCGTCCAGCGCCCCGTTGCCCTCGCCGACCAGGGTCTTCTCGACGCCCTTCACCCGGACGTTGGCGGTCACGGTGTAGCGCCCCCCGTTGGCGATGTCGGGGACGCTGATCAGCTCCAGCGGCTCGGTGTCGCTGAGGTACTCCGCGGTGAAGATGTCCCACAGCTGGTCGGGAGTGACCTCGCCACCCTCGCTGTCGGTGTGCCGCTGGACGACCCGGCTGAACTCCATCTGCAGCCGCCGGGGCAGCTCCATGTGGTGCTCGGACTTCATGATGTAGGCCATGCCGCCCTTGCCGGACTGGCTGTTCACCCGGATCACCGCCTCGTAGGTGCGGCCGACGTCGTGCGGATCGATCGGCAGGTACGGCGCCTCCCAGGGGATCTCGTGAATCCCCTTGCCCTCGGCGGCGGCCTGGTTGGCCAGCGCCTCCAACCCCTTCTTGATGGCGTCCTGGTGGGAGCCCGAGAAGGCGGTGTAGACCAGGTCCCCCGCGTACGGGTGGCGCGGGTGGACCCCGATGTTGGTGCAGTACTCCACCGTGCGGCGGATCTCGTCGATGTCGGAGAAGTCGATCTGCGGATCGATGCCCTGGCTGAACAGGTTCATGCCCAGGGTCACCAGGCATACGTTCCCCGTCCGTTCACCGTGGCCGAACAGGCAGCCCTCGACGCGGTCCGCGCCGGCCATGACTCCCAGTTCGGTGGCCGCCACCGCTGTCCCGCGGTCGTTGTGCGGGTGCAGCGAGATCGCCACGTGTGCGCGGTTGCGGACGTGACGGGCGAAGTACTCGATCTGGTCGGCATAGGTGTTGGGCGTCGAGCGCTCGACGGTCGCGGGCAGGTTCAGGATGATCTCGCGGCCCTCGGACGGCTGCCACACGTCCATGACCGCATTGCACACCTCCACCGCGAAGTCGGTCGGAGTCTGAGTGAAGATCTCCGGAGAGTACTGATAACCGAATTCGACCTCGCCCAGGTTCTGCTCGGCGTACTTCATCACCAGCTCGGTCCCCCGCGTGGCCAGCGCGATGCACTGGGCCTCGTCGATGCCGAACACCACCCGCCGGAACAGTTCCGCGGTCGCGTTGTACAGGTGGATGGTCGCCCGCTGCGCCCCGATCAGGGACTGGGCGGTGCGTTCGATCAGGTCCTCACGGGCTTGGGTGAGGACGCTGATGGTGACGTCATCGGGGATGTGGTCGCCGGCGATCAGACTCCGGACGAAGTCGAAATCGGTCTGCGAGGCCGAGGGGAAGCCCACCTCGATCTCCTTGTAACCCATCCGCACCAGCAGGTCGAACATCTTCCGTTTGCGGCTGGGGGTCATCGGGTCGATCAGCGCCTGGTTGCCGTCGCGCAGGTCGGTGGAGAGCCAGCGCGGCGCCTGCGTGATCTTCTTGGCCGGCCAGGTGCGGTCCGGCAGGTCGACCGGCACGAACGGCGTGTACCGGTGGACGGGCATCGGGGTGGGCTGCTGCACGGGCTTGCGCTGCACCCGCGTTCCGAACGTGTTGACGGTGGTGGTCATGGGATCCTCGGCGGACTCGAAGGGGCTCAGGCGCGTCAGAACTCTCCGCAACGAGGAAGCCTGAACTAGATCGAGGCCTCGCTGCGGCAGCCAAGGATGAGGCTGAACCATGCCACGGGCACACCTTACCCATAAACGCCCCCGCCGGTCGAGAAC
>JAGPGQ010000031.1 GCA_018055925.1 Micropruina sp. | reverse complement strand
GTGCACACCTGGGGTGGCGTCACGGCCGGTCGGGTCGCTGTTGTGGGTTAGCGCCAGCGGCCGTCGGTCGGCACCACCATGGGTGTTCCCGAGGCCGGATCGTCGATCACCAGGCAGTTCAGCTCGAACACCTCGCGCACCAGCTCGACGGTGAGCACCTGCGCGGGAGGGCCGGCGGCGACCAGCCGGCCCGCCTTCATCACGATCAGGTGAGTGGCGTAGCGGGCGGCCTGATTAAGGTCGTGCAGCACCGCCACGATGGTCGTCCCGTCCCGGTGCAGCCGGGCGAACAGGTCGAGCATCTCGATCTGGTGGGTGAGGTCCAGGAACGTGGTGGGTTCGTCCAGCAGCAGGACGGGGGTCTGCTGGGCGATCGCCATCGCCGCCCACACCCGCTGCCGCTGGCCGCCGGACAGCTCGGCCACCTCCCGGGTCGCCAACTCGGCCACATTGGTCGAGGCCATGGCGTCGCGCACCGCGGCCTCGTCGGCCGGCGTCCATTGCCGCACCAGCTTCTGGTACGGGAACCGGCCCCGGCTGACCAGGTCGACCACCGTGATCCCCTCCGGGGCGATCGACGACTGCGGCAGCAGCCCCACCTGCCGGGCGAACTCCTTCGGCTTGTAGAGGTCCAACGTCCGGCCGTCCAGGGTGACCCGGCCGCCGGCGGGACGCAGCAGGCGCGAAAGCGAGCGCAGCAGGGTGCTCTTGCCGCACGCGTTCGGGCCGATGATCACCGTGAACTCACGGTCGGGGATGTCCACCGTCAGTCCCGTGCTGACCACCCGCTGGTCGTAGCGCAGCGTGACCCCCTCGGCGCGCAGCCGGGGAGCGGCCAGGGGTTCGTAGGCCGGAGGGATCATCGACGGCTCCTCGCTTCGTTGACCAGCAGGGTGAGCAGGTAGATACCGCCGAGCACGACGGTGACGATGCCGACCGGGACGTCGACGGGCAGCGCGTGCTGGGCGATCAGGTCGGCGCAGAGCAGCAACAGGGCACCGACGGCGGCCGAGGCGAACAGCGGGATGCCGGCGCTCCCGGCCAGCCGACGCGCGACCTGGGGCGCCGACAGCGCGACGAACGCGATCGGACCGGCCCCGGCGGTGACGATCGCGACCAGGGCGACGGCGAACAGCACCAGGCCGATCCGGACCCGTTCGACCGAGACCCCGTGCGCGGCCGCGGCGTCGTCGCCCAGTTCGAGCTGCCGCAGGCTCGGGGTGAGCAGCAGGCCGGGGGTGCACAGCAGCAGGCCGATCACGGCGGGGATCAGGGTCGGCCAGCCCAGCAGCGAGATCGACCCGGCACCCCAGATCGCCGCCGCCATGGCGACGTCCTGCTGCGCCCGCAGCAACAGGAACAGGTTGGCCGCGTGCAGCATGGCGGTCACGGCGATGCCGACGATGATCAGCCGGAAGCCCTGCATGCCCCGCCGGTAGGCCAGCAGGTACACCACGATCGCCGTCAGCAAACCGCCGATCAGGGCGCCCGCCGAGGCCGACACGGCGCCGGCGCCGACCACCGTCAGCGCCACCAGGGCACCGGTGTAGGCGCCGCTCGCGAAGCCGATCACGTCCGGCGAGCCGAGCGGGTTGCGGGTCAGCGACTGGAAGATGGCGCCCGAGACGGCGAGCGCGCTGCCGAACACCAGTGCGGCCAGCACGCGGGGCAGTCGCCAGTCGCGCACCACCGTCGAGGTGAAGCTGCCGTCGGTGGCGACCAAGGCCCGCAGCACCTCGCCCGGGCTCAGTGGCAGGTCGCCGAGCCCGAGTGCGAGCACCGCCAACAGCAGGGACAGCCCGCTGACCACCGCGGTGACCAGCAGCCCGCGGACCGGCGCCCAGCCGCCGAGCAGCGGCACCGGCACGCTTCCCGTGCGCGGGTGGGGGACGGGGGTCGGTTGGTCGACGGCCACCGGGGTCATGCCGGCGCTCACAGTTCGCTCGCCTTCCGCTGCCGCACCAGCACGATCAGCACCGGGGCGCCGATCAGGGCGGTGACGATGCCGGCGGGCAACTCGGCGGGGGAGAGCACCACGCGGCCGACCACGTCCGCGAACAGCAGCAGGGTGGGTGCCGCGACCACCGAGTAGGCGATGATCCAGCGCTGATCGGGCCCGACGATCCAGCGCGCGACGTGCGGCACCATCAGCCCGACGAATGAGATCGGGCCGGCCAGAGCGGTCGCCGTCCCGGCCAGCAGCATGACGGCGGTGACCGCCAGCACCCGGGTGCGCAGCACGTTCGCCCCCAGCGCCGACGCCAGGTCGTCGCCCAGCGCGATCGCGTTCAGCGAGGACCCGATGGCCAGCGCGATGCCCAGCCCGAACAGCGTGAGCGGGATCGCCGGCCCCAGCAGGCTGGTGTCCCGGTCGAGCAGCGAGCCGGATTCCCAGGCGGTCATTCCGGCGAATCGCTCGCGGTCGGTGAGGACGATGGCGCGGGTGATGCCGGCCAGCACCGCCCCCAGCGCGACCCCGGCCAGGATCAACCGGACGGGACTGCCGCCGCCCCGTCCGAGCGAGCCGATGGCGTACACCAGCAGAGACGCGCCGAAGGCGCCCATGTAGGCCAGCGTCAGCGTCCCGACCGCACCCGAGACGCCGAGCAGGCCAGTGCCCACCGCCATGGCGAAGGCGGCGCCGGAGTTCACGCCGAGGATGCCCGGGTCGGCCAGCGGGTTGCGGGTCACCGCCTGGATCAGCGCACCCGCCACGCCCAGGGCGGCGCCGGCGACGATCGCGATCACGGTGCGGGGAAAGCGCAACTCGTTGATCACCACCGCGTTCGGTCCGGTGTCGGAACCGAGCAGGATCTGGAGCACCTCCAGCGGGGGGATCGACCGGGCACCCACCGCGAGACCGGCGACCGTGGCCAATCCGAGGGCCACCAGCAGGGCCAGCAGGCCGACCGCGCGAACGGATCCGGACCGGGTTCGGTTGAGCGGCGCGCTCGCGGCCTCGGGGTGCGGACGGAGAGCGGTCACGGAGGTGATCATAGGCTAGCCTTACCTAAGCTCCTAACCGCCTTCCCATTCACCGAACAGAGGACTTCGATGCGCCTACGACTACTTGCGACGGCCGCCGTGGCCGCATTGCTGGCCGGTCTTTCGGCCTGTGCCGGCAACCAGCCGGCGACCGGCAATTCCGCCTCGCCGTCCGAGACGGCACCGGCCGCGGGGGCGGCGTTCCCGGCAACCGTGGCGACCAAGTTCGGTGACGTGACCGTGACCGCCAAGCCGACCCGCGTGGTGGCGCTGGGCTGGGGCGACGCCGAGACCGCGCTGGCGCTCGGCGTGCAGCCGGTGGGTGCGTCCGACTGGCTGGGTTTCGGTGGTGAGGGCGTCGGCCCGTGGGCGAAGGGCCTGTACACCCAGGCGCCCGAGATCATCGGCACCATGGAGCCGTCGTTCGAGAAGATCGCGTCGCTCAAGCCCGACCTGATCCTCGACGTGAAGAGTTCCGGCGACCAGGCCCGCTACGACCGGCTGAAGAGCATCGCCACCACCATCGGCATCCCCCAGGGCGCCGACAGCTACCTGACCAGCCAGGAGCAGCAGATGACCATGATCGCCACCGCGCTGGGCGAGAAGGAGAAGGGTGCCGCGCTGCTCAAGGAGGTCCAGGACGCGTTCGCCGCGGCCGCCGCCGCGCACCCGGACTGGAAGGGCAAGACGATGACGGCCGCCACCAAGACGGCCGCCACCTGGGGCGCCTACATCGAGGGCAGCGAGCGGGTCACCTTCATGCAGCAGCTCGGCTTCGTGCAGAACCCCAAGATCGCCGCCATGAAGCCGGACGCCTCCGGCTTCACCGTGAGCTTCTCTCCCGAGACCCTGGACCAGATCGACGCGGACGCGATCGTGGCGTTCCCGATCTTCATCGAAACGGCGAAACTGACCGGGGACGCGGCCTGGAAGGCCGTGCCCGCGGTGAAGGCGGGACGCGCCGTCGTGATCGACGGCGACCTCTCGTCGGCCTACTCGCTCGGCTCCACGATGTCCACCAAGTACGCCATCGAGAACCTGGTGCCCAAGCTGGAGGCCGCCCTCAAGTAGCCCACCCCCAAGACGATGCCGGTCCCGCTTCCGGGACCGGCATCGCCGCGTCCGCTTGCCCGCGGGTGCCGAACCCGCGAGAGTCGGTCCATGAGGTTCCTGTTCCTGGGCGCGGGCGCGATCGGTACCTACGTCGGTGGCAGCCTGGCCGCCGCGGGAGAGGACGTGGCGTTCATCGAACGTCCCGACACGGCCGAGGTGATCGCCGCCCAGGGGCTGCGGGTGCGGACGGCCGAAACCACCCGGGTGGTGACCGGCGCCACCATGTATGCCGATGCGGCCGAGGCGCTGGCCGCCGGGCCCTACGACATCGGGGTGTTCGCGCTGAAGTCGTTCGACACCCAGACCGCGCTGGACGAACTGGTCGCCACCGGGCACGAGGTGCCCAGCATCCTCTCCCTGCAGAACGGCGTCGACAACGAACCGGCCATCGCCGCCACCCTGGGCTCCGACCGGGTGCTGGCCGGCACGGTCGCCACCGCGGTCAGCAAGCCGGGCGTGGGCGAGGTGATCGAGGAGAAGCACCGGGGGATCGGGGTGGCGCTCGGTCACCCGCTCAGCGAACCGCTGGTCGACGCGCTCAACCGGGCCGGCCTCTCCGGACGCGCCTTCGACGACGCCGGCTCCATGAAGTGGTCGAAGCTGCTGACCAATCTGACCGGCAACGCCACCTCCGCGATCCTCGACCGGACGGTCGCCGAACTGTTCGCCGACAAGCGCAGCTACCGCCTCGAAGTGGCCGTGCTGGCCGAATGCCTGGCCGTGATGAAGGCCCTGGGGCACCGGGTGGTCGACCTGCCGGGCACCCCCGTCCGGGCCCTCGCGCTGGCCACCCGGCTGCCCCGGCTGATCGCCCAGCCCGCACTCACCAGGGCGCTCGGCTCGGGACGCGGCGACAAAATGCCCAGTTTCCACATCGACCTGCACGGTGGCCGGGGACGCACCGAGGTCTCGTTCCTCAACGGCGCGGTCGCCCGGCACGGCGCGCAGGTGGGTGTGCCGACCCCGGTGAACGCCCTGCTGACCACCACCCTGGAGGCGCTGTCGGCCGGCGAACTCCCGGTCGACAGCTACCGGCACAATCCGGACGCGCTGCTCGCCGCGCTCCGCTGAGACGCCACCGATGGAGCCGACACGACGGACGATCCAGCTGCCTTGGGGACCGGTGTCCCTGCTCGAATGGCGGCCGGAGGACGAGCGGGGTTCGACCGTGGTCCTGCTGCACGGCGCCGGCGTGGACGGCTCCGAACTCTCCTGGGGCGGGGTCGGGCCACGACTGGCCGCGGCGGGACACCGGGTGATCGCCCCCGACATCCCGGGCTACGGCGACAGTCCGCGGCCGCCCTGGCGGGGCACCCAGGACCGGCTGGTCGCCTTCGTCGGCGAGTTCGTGGACGCCCTCGGCCTGGACGGATACGCGCTCGGAGGGCTGTCCCTGGGCGGCGGCCTGACCATCGGCCACATCCTCGACCGGCCGGGCGGCGTCACCGGGGCGATCCTGATGGGCAGCTACGGGATCATGGACCACATGGTCGAGGGCCCGCTCGGCCCGCCGGCGCACCTGCTGACCTGGGCGATGCTGCGCACCGGGCTGCTGCACCTGACCCTGAGGGCCTACGGCCGCAACCGGCGCCTGCTGGAGAGCAGCCTGCGTCCCCTCGTCCGCAATCCCGCCGAACGCACCCCGGAACTGCACGACGCCGTCTGGCGGGCCGCGCACCGCGCCGGCGGCTTCGCGATGTGGGAGGAATGGCAGCACGACCAACTGCTGTGGAACCGCTCCCGGACGAACTACACGGCGCGCCTCGACCGCTTCCCGGTGCCGGCGCTCGTCGTCCACGGCGACCGGGACACCGGCGTCCCGATCGCCCGGGCACGGGCGGCCGCCGAGCGCATCCCGGACGCCACCCTGCTCGAGATCCGCGATGCCGGGCACTGGGTGCAGCGCGACCGGCCCGATGTCGTCGTCCCCGCGATGCTCGAATTCCTGGCGAGGGTGAATCCCGCCTGAACCGGCGGTGAAATGTTGATGGCGGGTTCGGGTACACTGCACGGTTCGGCGGAAGACGGGCGTAGGCCTCGCGTACCGTCCCCGGCATGGTGCCCCTCCTGGCCGGTTGGCGGTTGGTCCTGGTCGCCGCTCCCGCGGCCCTGGTGACCATCAGCTTCCTGGCCCGGCCTGTCCTGGCGATGGGTCGACCACGCCCTCATCCGCTACGTCGACATCGCAGGGGAGCAGAACATTCCCGCCTGGTACAGCGGGGGTGTTCTCCTGATCGCCGGACTCGCGGCGCTCGCGGCCTACCAGTTGGCGTCGTACAGCGCTCCACGCGGCGAACGCGTCGCGTGGCTCGGGGTGGCCGCGCTGCTGCTGGTGATGTCCCTCGACGAGGTGGTCAGCATCCACGAGGTGGTGGGCCGGGCCTTGCGGCCGGCGTTGACCGAGTCGGTGCGGGGAACGGTGGGCAACTCCCTGGACGGCATCGTGCGCACCGGATGGATCATCCCGGGCATCGTGGCGGTGCTGCTCCTGGTCGCCGCCGGCGCCGTGGGCTACCGGTTCGCGGCCCGTCGGTTGCGCCTGCGGTTCGTGGTCGGGTTCGGCGTGTTCGTGCTCGGTGCGCTCGGCATGGAGATGGTGGGATCGCTGGTGTACGAGCATCCCATCCCGCTGCTGTTCGCCAGCCACATCGAGGAGCTCCTGGAGATGCTCGGCGCGGCCGTCATGCTGCTGGCGGTGCTGTCGTGCTTCCGGCTGCGTCACCGCAACGGATCCGTCGTCATCGACTACCGCGGGGACGGCTGAGCCGTCCCGTCGGTGAGACGTGTCGGTGGCCGGTTCTACAGTTGCCCGGTGACTCATTCCAGCAGCGTGGAGGTGCCGCGCACGGCGTGGCCGGCCCTGTGGGCGCTGGTGGTCGGCTTCTTCATGATCCTGGTCGACTCGACGATCGTGTCGGTGGCGACACCGGCGCTGATGGCGGCCTTCGGCGCCGACATCAATCAGGTGCTGTGGGTGACCAGCGCCTATCTGCTGGCCTATGCGGTTCCGCTGCTGATCACCGGCCGGCTGGGTGACCGGGTCGGTCCCAAGCGGGTCTACCTCACCGGCCTGGCGGTGTTCACCGTCGCGTCCCTGGCCTGCGGTCTGGCGCCGGGCATCGGCTGGCTGATCGCGGCCCGCGTCGTCCAGGGCGTCGGGGCGTCCATGATGACCCCGCAGACGATGACCGTGATCACCCGGACGTTCCCGCCGCAGCGGCGCGGCGGTGCGATGGCCATCTGGGGTGCCACGGCGGGAGTCGCGACGCTGGTCGGCCCGTTGGCCGGCGGACTGCTGATCGACAGCCGCGGCTGGGAGTGGATCTTCTTCGTGAACGTGCCCGTCGGGCTGCTCGGCCTGCTCCTGGTGTGGCGGCTGGTGCCCGACCTGGAGACCCACAGTCATTCCTTCGACGGCCTGGGTGTGGTGCTCAGCGCGTTGGGCCTGTTCTGCTTCGTGTTCGGCATCCAGGAGGGCGAGTCGTTCGGCTGGGGAACCATCTGGGGGCCGGTCTCGGTGCCGGTGCTGATCGGTGCCGGCATCGTGCTGCTGGTCGTCTTCGTCTGGTGGCAGGGACGCTACCGCGGGGAGCCCCTGGTGCCGTTGTCCCTGTTCGCCGATCGGAACTTCTCCATGGCCAACATCGGCATCACCGCCGTCGGGTTCGGGGTGACCGCGATGATCTTCCCGTTCATGCTGTACGCCCAGGTGGTCCGTGGCCTGAGCCCGACCCTGGCCGCGCTGCTGCTCGCCCCGCAGGCGGTGATGTCGCTGGTGCTGGCCCCGTGGGCCGGACGGCTGGTCGACCGGGTCCACCCGCGGCTGCTGGCCGGCCTGGGCCTGTTCGGCCTGGCCAGCAGCGTGTTCGCCCTGGCCGCGCTGATGCGTCCGGGCACTCCGTACTGGCAGATCCTCGCGGTCGCGGTCGTGATGGGTGTGGCCAGCTCGTTCGTCTGGGGCCCGCTGGCCACCTCGGCCAACCGCAACCTGCCGATGGCGATGGCCGGAGCCGGCTCCGGGGTGTACAACACCACCCGGCAGATGGGTTCGGTCCTCGGCAGCGCCGCGATCGCGGCGCTGATGACCGCGCGGGTGTCGGTCCACCTGCCAGGGGCCGGCTCGGCCGTCGAGCAAGGGCGGCTGCCGGTGGCGCTGCAGGGACCGTACGCGCAAGCCCTCGCCGAGTCGATGCTGCTGCCCGGTGGGGTGCTGCTGGTCGGCTGGGTGGCGGCCCTGTTCTTCGAGAACGCCCGGCACCTGACCGATCGGCGCGAGCCAATGATCCGCGCTGGCAGCTGAGGCGCCACCCAGTCCTCCGAGGCAGCTCAACTGCAGGTTCCGGAGGGACCCGGGAGGCCGCGAAGACCGGCCCCGACTCCGAACAGCACCTGCCGCTCGGTCCAGACGCTCCAGACGGACACGCTGAATGGCCCCCCGAGCCAGGGCCCACGGGGTCGAGCGGTCGGGAGCGCCTACACCTCGGCGAATGTCGTCCCGCTTCCTGTTGACAACGTCTCAAACGCCGAACTAGTCTGCCTTCACCGGCACGTAACCGGTTACGTAACTAGGACGACGTCGGCTTAGTTGCGCATAGAAGTTCGCTGTGGGTCCGGTGGAAGCGCACTTAGGGCACAGCGATCAGGAACGCTCCCCGCGCCTGCGCTCGGGGATTCATGAACCATGTGGCGTGTTCGTCGCGCCCTCTTCCAATGAAGGAATACATTCATGCCTGACCAATCGACAAACGTCGGGGCGTCACCGTGCTAGAGACCCTCGACGGCATTTTCCAGGGATTCATCGGCCTTGGCGGGCCCGCCATGATGTTCATCGTCCTGACCCTGCTCGCGCTGGCGTTCCGAGTGAGGCTGCCCAAGGCATTGGAGGGTGGTTTCCGCATGGCCATCGCGCTGATGGGCATGATCTCGGTGATCAACCTGCTGAGTTCGGCATTTGCCCCTGCTCTCCAGAAGTTCGTGCAATCGACCGGTATCCAGTTGTCCATCACCGATCTTGGTTGGGCCCCTTTGGCCGTGATCACCTGGGGATCGATCTACACTCTGTATTTTGCGGCGATCTGCATTGCGCTGAACCTGGCCTTCCTGTTCCTGAAGTGGACCAGCACGTTGAACGTTGACCTCTTCAATATTTGGAACGTCTCGATCATCGGACTGCTGGTTGACTACTACGCGCATAGCATGATTGTGACCTCGGTCTTCGTCCTCTTGATCTACTCAGTGATGTTGCTCAATGCAGATGCAATGAAGCCGACCCTCAACAAGGTGCTGAGATTCGACGAAGAGAACATCACCACCACCGCCCACCCATGCTTCCTGATCGCCCCGGTGATCATGGTGTTCAACCAGTTGATCAATAAATTCCTCCCGTTCATCGATAAGTATGACTTCGATGCGGACACGCTCAATGAGAAGATCGGATTCTTTGGCAGCAAGTTTGCGATCGGTGGGTATCTCGGCGTTCTCATTGGTATTCTGGGTCAACAGAGTCCCGCGGAAGTATTCGCCCTGGCCTTTGTGGGTGGCGTGGCACTCGAACTGTTCTCCCTCGTGGGTGGCTGGTTCGGGCCCGCGATTCATCCGCTGTCTGAGGGCGTCCAGAAGATGATGGATAAGCGACTGAAGGGGCGTAAACTCTATGTCGCCATCGACTGGCCCGTGGTGGCATCGCGCCCCGAGATGTGGGCCGTAGTGAATATCCTGGCCCCGATTCTACTAGTGATCGCCATGGTCCTACCCGGCAACCGCGTGATGCCGCTGGGCGGCATCCTAATGACCGTTCTGGTTCCCGCCCTGCTCGTTGTGACGCACGGTCGCGTGCTGCGGATGACGATCATCGGGGCGATCCTCATCCCTGTCTACCTGTGGTCTGCGACCCTGCTGGCCCCGTTCATCACCAACTCGTCCATCGCGATGAACAATCTTCCAGAGGGATTCGTCGAGGGTCAGCTGTTCAGTTCGGTGGACTCGGTGCCGATCGGAAAGATGATCGCCTACATGCTCGGCGACGGCTTCGGCCGCCTCGACTTCACCTTCATCGGAATCGCCGCCGGATCGATGGTGGTCTACGCAGTCCTGTTCCTTTGGTATCGCAAGCAACTGGCGAGGAATCTGCAACCCAAGACCAGCCAGGTAGGAGTCTGACATGACTGCGCTGATTGGCCCGTCGTTGATGTGCGCCGACCTGATGAATCTGGAATCTCAGGTGAGAGAGATGGATCAGGCCGGTGTCGATTATTACCACATCGATATCATGGACGGGAGTTTTGTACCCAATCTCGCACTCGGCCCAGACTTCGTGCGACAGGTGCGAGCGGTTACCGACCGGCCGCTGGGGGTTCACATGATGGTGGACGCCCCAGAGCGTTTCATCCCGATCTTCGCCGACTGTGGGACGAACATGATGGCGGTCCATGCCGAAGCGACCAATCACCTCCAACGCACGCTTACACAGATCCACGATGCTGGAATGCGTGTAGGTGTGGCGGTCAATCCGGCCACTCCGATCGAGGCGTTGGAATACGTCATGGACGTCCTGGACTACATCTGTGTCATGACCGTGAACCCCGGATTTTCCGGACAGCCGTTCATCGATTCGATGTACAGCAAGATCCGGGACCTCCGAAGGGAAATCGAGCGTGGTGGTCACGATATCCGCATCGAAGTCGATGGCAACATCGGGGCACAGACGATCCCGCATTGCCTCGATGCCGGTGCCGAGTGGTTCGTCTGCGGCACCAGCGCCGTCTTCGATCCCAAAGGCAGCCTTACCTCGAACGTCCAGGCGACGCGGCGACTGCTGCAGTTGGCCGTCTCAACGAACCGAAAGGAATGAAAGTGGAGAAGTACGACATTGTAGTGCTCGGTAGCATCAACATGGACATCATGGTCACCGTCAGTCGTTTCCCGCAATACGGTGAGACCGTATTCGCTCGGACGATCCAGATGACGCCGGGTGGTAAGGGTGCCAATCAGGCCACCGCCGTGGCACGCCAGGGAAAGAAGCAACTGTTCCTCGGCGCGGTGGGGGCCGACTCATCCGGCCGGCAATTGCTGCAGGAGTTGCGGGCGAACGGCATCGACACCTCTCATGTCTTGATCGATGCGGACCATGGGACCGGTACGTTCGTACCGATCGTCGACGACGACGGTGAGAACACGATGGTGGGCACACTCGGAGCCAATGCCACCATCAGCGCCGACTACATCGACGAGACGCTGGGTGCCGTCGAAGCAGACGTTCTGCTGCTGCAGATGGAGACCAGTCGGGAGTCGATTCTGGCAGCGATGCGGAAGGCGAAGGAGAAGGGTATGTATGTCGTCCTCGACCCGGCTCCGGCAGATGGATTCTTTCCCGAGGCACTGAAGTTGGCTGATCTGGTGACGCCCAACCAGCAGGAGACCGAGCGCATCACGGGGTTGTCGGTGATCAACCAGGAGACTGCTCTGGAAGCGGCCAGGAGACTTGAGCGACTGGGGGTCCCCAACAGCGTGATCAAGATGGGTGTGCACGGGAACCTGATCTACCAGTCCGGACGCGTGGATATCGTGCCGGCGCACAAGGTGAAGGTGGTCAACACGGTGGGTGCGGGGGACACCTTCGTTGCGGCTCTGGTGAGCAACTATGTCGAGACGAAGGATCTGGTGCGGGCAGTGGAGTGCGGCAATACTGCCGCCGCGATCAAGATCTCCCGTGGGACAGGGCAGGCTTCAATCCCAACCGCCGAGGAGATCGCGGCGTTCCCGGGTTGAGGGTCCTCGCGTGACGGACGCATAGGACGTCCCGGGAAGTGACCGTCCCGGGACGTTCCTTCCACCCGCTACTTCAGGTGGTGTCGCGGACGATGAGTTCCGAGCGAAGTACGATCTTGCGGGGGTCTGCCCCATGGTCCCTGCGTGCAACCAACTCGTCGATCACCGCGCGAGCAACTGCACTGTGGCGTTGCGACAACGTGCTCAGTGGAGGAGCCAGGTAGTTGTCCAGATCGATGTCATCGTTGCCGATGACCCGCACATCGCCGGGAATCGACAGCCCGAACTCGCGGCAGGCCCGCATCGCACCGATGGCCATGAAGTCGTTGGAAGCCAGTACGCCATCGAGTGGCCGTCCTCGGCTCAGATACCCGAACAGCGTTTGGTAGCCACTGTCGATGGAAAAGTCGCCGCGCAGGATGATCGCATCCACCACCCCGTGCTGCTCGAGCGCCCGGCGGTAGCCCTCCTCGCGCGCGATAGACAGTCCTAGTTCGGGTGGTCCGGTGAGCAAAGCGATGTGCCTGGATCCCCGTGACAGCAGCAGGCTGGTGGCGTCGAAGAACCCATCAGCCTGATCCACGACCACAGCTGAGAAGGGATGTTCGAAGGATGATCGGTCAACGGTGAGTGTCCGCACCCCCGCACCCTCCAGACGCTCGAGGTCGGCACTGACCACCTGCATGCTGCTGATCACGGCACCGAAGGCGTAGTGATTGATGATGAACTCCATCATCTGCTCCACCTTGTCTCGTCGATCGTCGGTGTTACACACCAGGATCTGAATGCCCTGCCGGTTCGCGACGCGCTCGATCGCAGTGGCCAACTCCCCGAAGAACGGGTTCATCAGATTGGGCAGCATCACGGCGAGCAGGTTCGAACTGCGCTGAGAGAGTGTCCTCGCCAGTTGGTTCGGCTGGTAGTTGTGCTCCGCGACGAGTTTCAGGACGCGCTTCACCGTTTCGGGACTGGCTTCGCCCTTACCGTTGATGATCCGCGAGACGGTCGCGGTCGACACGCCAGCGATCTTCGCGATTTCCCGGATCGTCGCCACAGCGCTCGCCTCCTTCCAGCATTGGCAACCTATCGCACCGCCTCCCGGAATCACGGCCGGGTTGTTGCCCGGTCAGTTCAGCCCAGCAGCCGCATGATGGTCCGGCCGACGGCCTCGTGCTGGGGGCCCTCGGTGAGGGTGAAACCGGCCTCGGTCAGCAGCCGGTGGCCCTGCGCGATCGCGTAGCCGTGCCCCACCCAGGCAAGCATCGGCAGGTCGTTCGGCATGTCTCCGAAGGCCGCCACGTCGGCGGGCTCGATGCCGAGCTCGGCGCACACCAGGGCCAGGCCGGACGCCTTGGTGATGCCCGGCGCGCTGATCTCCAGCAGGCCGAAGTCGCCCAGGTGTGAGTGCGTCATGGTGAGCCGCTCGCGGACCACGTCGCGGCCCGCCAAGGCCAGCTCGTCGGAGGTCAGGCCGGCGTGGAAGCCGAGCAACTTGAGCAGTGGCTCCGAGTCGGCCAGCAACTCGTCCAGGGTGCCGACCCGCAGCCATTCGCCCTGGTCCTGGGGAAGTTCCGGTTCGCAGCCGAAGTGCTCGCCCCACTCCAGGGCGAAGATCAGGCCCGGGATCGCCGCCCGCAGGTCGTTGGCCACCTCGAGCGCGGTCAGCGGATCCAGGTCGTGGACGGCGGTGATCTGCTGTTGGGCCAGGTCGAACACGCCGGCGCCGTTGCTGATCACCACGCTCGGATGCACGCCCGGCAGGTCGTCCAGTACCTGCAGCCAGCGGGACGGCCGTCCGGTGGCGACCACCACCGGCACGCCCCGGTCGGCAGCCAGTTCCAGGGCCTCCCGGTTCACCGGCGACACCACGCCGCCGGGTCCGAGGAAGGTGCCGTCGAGGTCGGTCGCGATCAGCTGGACGCTCATAGCCGGGAGTTCGGCGACGGCGGACCTGCCTCCGGAGATCCGGACTGCGGCGACGGCGACCCCGACTCCGGGGACGGCGAACCCGACTGGGGTGACGGCGAGCCCGACTGCGGCGAGGGCGACCCCGACTGGGGTGACGGCGAACCCGACTGGGGCGGCGGGGAGCCCGACTGCGGCGGCGGCGAGCCGGTCGGCGGCACGGGCGGCGGCGGCGTCTGCTGCGGCGACTGCTGGAAGATCAGGATCGCGATCAGCACGGCCAGCGCGGCCAACAGCAGCATCAGCAGCCACGAGGCCAGGATCGACACCCAGCCGGCCCGGTCGTGCCGGCCGGGCCAGGGCAGCGGCCACAGCCGGGCCACACCCGGTCCGGCCCGGTCGATCCAGTGCAGCCGGTAGTCCGGCCCGGCCGGTGTGCCCTGCAGCGGCAGGCGGGCCAACTCCACCTCGTCCAGGATCCGCTGCGCCTCGGCCAGAGCCGCGGGCGAACCGTCATAGGCGAGCGCCACCCACGGGGCCAGGGGAGCGTCGTCCGGGTCGACCGGATCGTCGTCCTCGTGCCGGTACTTGCCGCCCAGCCGGCCCTCGTCCTGGCCGTGGCCCCCGCGGGCGACCACGGTGTCGATGTGCAACTGGTTGACCACGCCGGCGAACCGGTCCCGGGCCGCCGCGTCGTTGGAGGCCCCCTCGGACAGCAGCAGCACCATGACCGGGGTGTTGCCGGAATCGTGGCCGGCGAAGCCGATGCCGGACGGCGCGGCGACCAGCCGGGCGTCCAGCCAGAAGTCGCCCACCTTGGCCGGATCGTCGCTCAGCAACGGCGTCAGCGGCACCGCGGCGGGGTTCTCCGGACCCGCGGGCACGGAGCCGCCCTCGGGCGGCACGTCCGAGGGCGGCGGATACGGCGGAGTCGACATCGGATCCCATCTGATCACACGGCACCGGTCACCGGGGACCGGACGGGGCGTTCCCCATTCTGCCCGATGCCGATTCAGTCCGATGCGGGTGATTCGCCGGCCGGTAAGGTGGCCTGCAGACCTGCGGGCCCCCGGCCCGCCATCGTGAACAGCGAGCAGGAGACACGCGTGTCAAATCCCACCCAGCCGCCGGGCCAGCAGACGCAGGGCAATCCGGCCACTCGCGAGGCCGCCCGGGTGCTGGGCGAGGCGATCGCCCAGGTGCAACGGGTGATCGTCGGCCAGGAGCACATGGTCGAACAGCTCATGGTCGGGCTGCTCGCCAAGGGCCACGTGCTGCTCGAGGGCGTGCCGGGTGTCGCCAAGACCCTGGCCGTGCGCAGCTTCGCCACGGTCGTCGGTGGCGACTTCTCGCGCATCCAGTTCACTCCGGACCTGGTGCCCTCCGACATCGTCGGCACCCGGATCTACTCCTCCCGGCAGGAGAGCTTCGACATCGCGCTCGGGCCGGTGTTCGTCAACTTCGTGCTCGCCGACGAGATCAACCGGGCCCCGGCCAAGGTGCAGTCGGCGATGCTCGAGCTGATGGCCGAGCGCCAGGTGTCGATCGGCGGCTCCACCTATCCGGTGCCCAAGCCGTTCATCGTGATCGCGACCCAGAACCCGATCGAGTCCGAGGGCGTCTATCCGCTTCCCGAAGCGCAGCGCGACCGGTTCCTGCTCAAGGTCGACGTGCCCTACCCGCGCGGCAACGAGGAGTTCGAGATCCTCCGCCGGATGAGCGTCCAGCCGCCGGAGCCGGTCAACGTGCTGAGCCCCGACCGGGTCCGCGAACTGCAGGACCAGGCGTCCAACGTCTTCGTGCACAACCTGGTCGCCGAGTACATCGTGCGGCTGGTGCTGGCCACCCGCACCCCGGCCGAGTTCGGCATGCCCGACCTCACCCAGGTGATCCAGATCGGCTGCTCGCCGCGCGCCACCCTGGGCCTGGTCGCGGCCGCCCGGGCGCTCGCCCTGATCCACGGCCGCGACTACGTGCTGCCCACCGACGTCCAGGCCGTCGCCAAGGACGTGATGGCGCACCGGCTGGTGCTGGGTTTCGACGCCGTCGCCGACAACATCGTGCCCACCCAGGTGGTGGAGCGGATCGTGGCCATGGTGCCGCCGCCCACCCCGGTGTGGAACCAGCAGCAGCGCGACCAGGCGCACGGCCAGCACCGGCACAACCCGAGCTACCAGAACTGACGGGACCCGTGTCCGCGAACGTCGGATTCGAGCCGCCCGAGGAGAACCTCGGCGCGGTCGAGTCGGTGCTGCGCGAACCCACCGGCGCCACCCTGCCGCTGCACAAGCTGGCCCCCGAGGCGGCCCTGCGGCGGCTGGAGCTCACCGTCGTCCGTCGGCTGGAGGGCTTCCTGCACGGCGACCACCGCGGCCTGCTGCCCGGCCCGGGCTCCGAGACCAACGACGCCCGGGTCTACGTCCCCGGCCAGGACGACGTCCGCAAGATGGACTGGGCGGTCACCGCACGCACCCAGACCCCGCACGTGCGGGACACCATCGCCGACCGGGAACTCGAGGTGTGGGCGCTGCTCGACGTCACGCCGTCGATGAACTGGGGCACCGAGGGGGTCACCAAACGCGACCTGGGGATCGCCGCGATCGCCACCATCGGCTTCCTGTCGCAGCGCATGGGCGACCGGTTCGGCGGCCTGATCATGCGCCCGGACGGCATCTCGCGCCTACCGGCCCGTTCGGGCCGCACCGCCCTGTACGGGTTGCTGCGGCGCATGCTGTCCGAGGCGATCGTGCCCGACCACAGCGTCGGCGGGTACAACCTGGCGGCCGGGGTGGAGCAGCTCAACCGGCTGCAGCGACGGCGCGGCATGCGGATCGTGGTCTCCGACTTCCTGACCGCCGGCGATTCCGAACTGGACCCGAACGTCGAACCCGACTGGGAGCGTCCGATGCGCCGGCTGGCGATCCGCAACCAGGTGCTGGCCGTCGAGGTGGTCGACAAGCGCGAGATCGAGTTCCCCGACGTCGGCGACATCCTGATCCGTGACCCCGAGACCGACTTCCAGCGCTACGTGAACACCAGCGACGCTGCGGCCCGCGCGCGCATGGACGCCGCCTCGGCCGCGCAGCGCGAACGGATCCGGATCGCGCTGCGCCGAGCGGGGGTGGCGCACATCCAGTTGCGTACCGATAGAGACTGGGTGCAGGACGTGGCCCGCTTCGTCCTGGCGTACCGCCGCGTGGCGGGCATGCTGCATCAACCACCGCAGGGGGTGAGCAAGTGAATCTCGAGCAGATGTTCCTGAACCCGGAACGCCTGTGGTGGCTGCTGCTCGTCCCGCTGCTGGTGGCCGCCTACATCTACCTGACCAGGCGGAAGAACCGCTCGGGCATGCGGTTCACGAACACCTCGATCCTGGGCGCCGTGGTGCCGATCCAGTCGCAGTGGCGGCGCCATCTGGCCGTCGCGCTGTCGCTGCTGAGCCTGATCGCGCTCACCGTCGCCTGGTCGCGACCCAGCGGTGTCGACCGGGTCCCGCGGGAACGCGCCACCATCGTGCTGGTGCTCGACGTATCGCAGTCGATGGCCGCCCAGGACGTCAAGCCCAATCGGCTGGACGCGGCCAAGACCGAGGCGAAGAACTTCGTCGCCTCGCTGCCGGCGCAGTACAACGTGGCCCTGGTCAGCCTGTCCGGGAACCCGGCCTCGAGGATGCCGCCCACCCAGGACCGCGGCCAGGTCAACCGGGCGATCGACGCGCTCACTCTGCAGGACTCGACCGCGATCGGCGACGCCATCAACGTGGCGATGAGCACCCTGCAGTCGGCGCCCAAGGCACAGGACGGCTCGGTGCCGCCCGGCGCGATCGTGCTGCTGTCGGACGGCCAGAACACGGCCGGCCGGTCGCCGACCCAAGCGGCCGCCGAGGCGACCCGGGCGAAGGTGCCGGTCTACACGATCGCCTACGGCACCGAGAACGGCTACGTCGACCTGGACGGCACCCGCGAGAAGGTGCCGCCGGACCGGGCGCTGCTGCAGCGGATCGCCAGCATGACCAACGCCCAGGCCTACACGGCCGAGAACGCCGGCCAACTCGACACGGTGTACAAGAACATCCGCAGCGAGGTCGGCTACGAGGAAGTACGCAAAGAGGTGACCGCGACCTGGGCCGGCTACGGCCTGGCGTTCGCGGTGGTCGCCGCGCTGGCGGCGGTGTCGCTGGGAGCGAGGTGGCCCTGAGATGACGACCCGATTGATTCCGATGCTGACCTTCATGGAGCCCGGACGGCTGTGGTGGCTGGTGCTGATCCCGGTGCTCCTGCTGCTCTACCTGGTGCTGCTGCGGCGCACCGGCAAGCGGTCCCGGACCACCGGCATCACCAACCTGAACCGGGTGCTGCCCAAGCAGCAGGCGTGGAAGCGGCACATCGCGGTGGGCGCGGCGGTGCTGTCCCTGGCCGCGCTCAACGTGGCCTTCGCCAAGCCCAGCGACCAGGTGGACGTGCCCCGCGACCGGGCCACCATCGTGCTGGCCATCGACGTCTCCCGCTCGATGATCGCCGAGGACGTCGACCCGAACCGCCTGGACGCCGCCAAGGCGGCCGCCAAGGACTTCCTCGGCATGCTGCCGCCCCGGTTCAACGTGTCGCTGGTCGCGTTCGCCGGCACCGCCTCGGTGGTGGTGGCGCCGACCGTCGACCGGGGACTCGTCTCGCGGGCCATCGAGGGCCTGGAGGTGGCGCCGTCCACCGCGATCGGCGAGGGCATCTATTCGTCCCTGGACGCGCTGACCCTGGCGCCGGTCGACCCCGACAATCCGGACGAGGCCGCCCCCGGCGCGATCGTGCTGCTGTCGGACGGCTTCACCAATATCGGACGCCGCTCCGCGGTGGCCGCCCAGGAGGCCAAGAAGCGCGGCATCCCGGTCTACACCATCGCCTACGGCACCCGGGACGGCTACGTCCAGGACGGCGGCCGCCGGCAACCCGTCCCGGTGAACCACGAGGAGCTGGAGCGGGTCGCCGAGATCTCGGGCGGCAGGAAGTTCTCGGCCGGGTCGTCCGCGGAGCTCAAAGAGGTGTATGCCAGCATCGCCCAGTCGATCGGCTACGTGAAGGTCGAGCAGGAGGTCACCGAGATCTACGCCGGCTACGCCCTCGGCTTCGCCGCCCTGGCCGCCATGGCCGTGATCGCCCTCGGTGCCCGCTGGCCGTAGGCCGCCGGGCGGGGATGACCCACGCTCATCCGTAGTCACCACCTGAAGGAATCGTCATCCCGGCGAACGCCGGGATCTCGTCGCGACAAGCTCATCCCGTGGTCGTCAGGCTCAGCCGGCGCCGGTCACTCGCCGGCGAACTCCACCGGCTGGCGGCTCAGGTAGTTCCCCATGGCGCGCTGCGCGTCCTTGGTACGGGCCAGCATGCCGAGGGTCGAGTACAGCCGTCTCGTGGCGGCGCCGGGGTCGCTCAGGGCCTGCCGGGCGTTGGCCAGGGTCGCCTGCACGGCCAGGGGCGCCTGGGCGGCGATCCGCTCGGCGATCTCGATGGCGCGGGGGAGTTGCTCGCCGTGCGGCACCACCTCCTGGACCAACCCGATCCGCAGCGCCTCGTCCGCCCCGAAGGTGTCGCCGGTGAGCAGCCAGCGCATCGCGTCCCCCCAGCCGAGCCGGGGGAACCGGACGGTGGCTCCGCCGAAGGCCATGATGCCCCGGGCCACCTCCAGTTGGGCGAGCGCCGTCGAGTCGGCGGCGATCACCACGTCGGCGGCCAGGACGAGTTCGACCCCGAGGGTGAGGCAGTTGCCCTGGACGGCCAGCACCACCGGTTTGGCGACCGGCGGTGTGGTCAGCCCCCACGGGTCGATGCCGCCCGGCGGCAGCAGCTCGGCGCGGCCCGCGATCAGCCCTTCGCCCAGGTCGGCGAGATCGAGCCCGCCGGTGAAGTGGTCCCCGAGGGCATGCACGACACCGACGCGCAGCTCGTGGTCGGTGTGCAGCGTGGTGTAGGCCATGGCGAGTTCGTGCAGCATCGCCAGGTCGGCCGCGTTGCGCTTCTCGGGCCGGTTGAGGCCGATCAGCAGCACGGACCCGCGTCGTTCCACCAGCACTCGTCCCATCCCGCCATCCAACCGTGCGCGTCCATCGGGCTCAACCGCTTGGTGCGGATGTGACGGCTGAGGCACAATGGGACGACTCCTCGAGGCAGGTGAGGCAGGGGAAGGCAGCACCTGGCCGAAGGAGTGAACATGGCGACGACCCATGGAGTGGTGCACATCCACTCCGCGCCGTCCGCGTTGTGCCCGCACATCGAGTGGGCCGTGGGCGGCGTACTCGGCATGCCCGTCCGGCTCGACTGGAGTCCGCAACCCGCCGAACGCGGGGCCTACCGGGCCGAGCGGACGTGGACCGGGCCGGTCGGCTCGTCCGCGAAGCTGGCCAGTGCGCTCAAGGGCTGGCAGCGGCTCCGGTTCGAGGTGACCGAGCAGGGCACCGAGGCGTCCGAGCCGGTCCGCTACTCCTACACCCCGGCGCTCGGCGTGTTCCACGCCACCACCGGACGGCACGGCGACGTGATGATCCACGAGGAGCGGCTCAAGGCGGCCGTGCTGGCGGACGCGCTGGGCCGGCAGAGCCTGCACGACGCGATCGCCGCCCTGCTCGGTTCGGCCTGGGACGACGAGCTAGAGGTGTTCCGCCAGGCCGGCGAGGGCGCCGACGTCCGCTGGCTCCACCAGGTCGTCTGACCCCGCCCCGCCGTCCCACCCGCTCGCCCCACCGGCCCGGGTCGTCCCGCCCTGCCCCCGCCCGTAAGGCCCTCCCTAACTATCTCTGCCCTCCCGTCGACGGGAGGGCAGAGATAGTTAGGCAGGGCTCTACGGCTCGGACGGGGGTTCGAGGCGCATGCGGGTGGCCAGTGCCCGCCGGATCCGGCGCTGGACGAGGCCGGGCACCTGCAACTCTTTCCAGAGCCAGCGGACCACCAGGTAGCCCTCGTCGACCAATGCCTGTTCGCGCAGCTTCTCCGCCTCGATCGCCGTGCGGGGGTCGACTCCATAGGAACCGTCGTACTTGCCGCCGCCGTCGTACTCGCCCACGACCTTTGCACCCCAGTCGAAGTCCGGTCGTCCGAGGAAGCGACCGTGTGCATCGAACTGTGGGATCTGAAGCCGGGGAATCGGAATGTTCGCCAGCTGCATGAGGGCACGACTGTATGACTCGCCGAAACTCTCACTGGCGGCATCGCCGAAGTCCACGGCCCGGCGAGCGCGCGCTCGTCCGAAACCGAGCGGGGTGGCGAGGTCACCTCGCTCAATTCCGCGACGTAGGGCGGCATCGACCGCGGCCACGGCGTCCGGGAAGGGCAGCCGTCTCGCCAGATCGGTGACCGTGCGGCGCAGGCTCGTCACCCATAGCCCGTCCACGAGTTCGATGTCCTCCTCATCGAGAACCGCGGGCGCCGCGTGCAGCAACCGGTTCTGCGTGTGCCGGCCGCCCATCGTCCGGAACACCTGGACGGGCAGGCTGCGGTCGATGCGGACGGGCAATCCGTGCACGAGGGCGGCTGACTGGAGGGCGAAGTACGTCCCATGGTTGACCTTGAGTGC
>JAGPGQ010000219.1 GCA_018055925.1 Micropruina sp. | reverse complement strand
GCCGGGAGCGTTCGTGGGCAGCCCGCAGGCATTCGGGCAGCTCGACGCCGTCGGGGATGCTGAACCGCGGCTTGCGGTCGTCCGCCGTGAGGGTGAGCGCCGGTCCGGCGACCACCGCCGAGACCGGGCGGTCGCGCTCGTCCGGGTAGTGCAGCGCCATGATGCCGCCGTAGCGGACGTACACTGGCGCCTCGCCGTAGCGCAGGTCGCTGAGGATGTAGGGGCCCTGCTGGCCGGCGAGGGCCTCCTCGAGTTCGGCGAGCAGCTCCGCCAGCTGGCCGTCGTCGTCGGGGTAGATGGTGACGAACTTGCCGGACGAGCCGCGGTCGGCCTGCTTGCCGTTGGTCTCGGCCAGGAACGACTCGGTGGGCAGGAACTTGAACGCCACCGAGTGCCGCACGCAGATCCGGGTGACCCGGCGGAGGGTCTCGACGGCACAGTCGACGGACGCCGAGACGTGGATCTTCCAGCCCTGCAGCCGGGGCCGCCAGTCCCTGGGCGTCCAGCCCTCCCAGACGGTCCACTGCTGCACCAGCCAGCCGGCCGGGAGTTCCTCGGCCTGCAGGCGTTCGTCGCTGCCGGCCGGCAGCGGGCGGCGCGCTCCGGTGGTGTAGTACGGGGAATCGGGGCCGGTGGCCATGAAGTATTCCGGACGGACGCCCATGATGAACTCCTGCGTGGTGAGCTGAACAAGCGGGACGGATCGGGCGAATCGGGTTCGCCATGATCTCCTCCGCTGTCTTCATCAAACGCCGCACCGGTGAGCCGGTCAATGGCCATCGGGGAGCGTTGACCCATGGTTATCGGGCGTTGGCCGAAAGGCGGCGGGGACGGTCGGAAGCCCTCCTATGGGGGCCATTTTCAATGGCTCTGGGCCAGCTATTCGGGAATGCGCCCGGACCTTTCGGCGAACCGGTGAGCGGTGCCCGGCGGACCGGTGCGGACGCGCCGGGCCGGCGCGTCCGGACACGCCGCGGCCCCGGTCGGTCGGGACCGGGGCCGGGGTGCCGAACTGGGACTATTCGGCGGCGAGCCGGGCGATCACCCGGGGTTCGGGGAGCCGCAGTGCCTTGAGGGTGGGCAGGAAGGTGGCGACGATCATGATCAGTCCCGTTCCGCCGACGCCGACCAGCCAGGCCTCCGGTGGCAGGACGAACACCGGCACCAGGCCGGCGGCACTGAACGAGAAGTTGTAGAAGGCCGCCATCAGGCCGACCGCGGCCAGCGCCGGGATGGTGGCCGTGACGGTGAGGATGACCGCCTCCAGCACCGGCAGCAACCGTCGCTGCCCCGGGCTGGCCCCGGTGATGCCGACCAGGGCCAGTTCCGCGTCCCGCTGCTTGCTCATCATGAACAGGTTGCCGATGCCGCCGCACAGGGCGATCGCCAGCGCCGGGCCCAGCAGCGACAGGAAGGCGCCCATGCCGGCCTTGTCCAGGCGGACCGCGCCCTCGCCGTAGCCGCTGGCCACGGTGGTGGCCAGCAGGGTCGGGCCGAGTGCGAGCAGGCCCAGCATCATGGCGATGGTGAACACGATCGGCACGACCGACCGGGAGAACCGGGGCCCGCGGACGTAGATGTTCTTCCGGGCCAGCTGCCAGATCGGGTGGCGCACCGGGATCAGCGCCGTCCACCCCCGCGCGATCGGGCTGATCAGCACCGGCGCCACCAGGGCGACCAGCACGGTGAACACCACCAGCATGAGCACGCCCAGCTGCAGGAAGGTGCTGATCGTCTCGGAGTTGCGGAACTCCAGCATCGGGAAGACGGCCCCGAACAGCAGGGCCAACAGGACCACGCCCAGCCCGACGGCGATCCAGCGCAGCACCGTCATGCGTTGCGGAGGTGAGGCGGCGGCCTGCCGCAGCGCCTCGACGGGTGGGATCGCGGCGGCCCGGCGCGCCTGGCCCAGGCCACCGAGCATGGCCACCCCGATGCAGGCCAGGTTGGCCAGCGCCATCGCCCACAGGTTGTAGACCGGCGCGGGCTGCTCGATCACGGTGCCGGCCTCGATGCCGGTGGTCAGGAAGTGCAGGTATGGCTGCAGGACGGCCATCGCGATGACGTCGGCGATCAGCGCGGACGCCAGCGACACCGCGACCAACTGCGTCATCACCGACCGCACGATCTGACCGGGATCGGCGCCGGCCACGGCCAGCCGGGCGAGGCTGCCCCGGCGGGTGTCCACGACCATGGTGGCGCTGGTGGCCACGACGGTCAGGCCGACGATGCCCGAGAAGACGAAGTTGGTGATCGGCGTGAGGGTGAACTCGGCGCTGTCCTCCAGCACGAGCTTTCCGGCCCCGATCGCGGCCCAGCCCGAGGAGAGCACCAGGGCCGAGACCACGAAGGACAGATTGGTCGCCACGAAGGCCAGCGACACCCCCAGCCACGCCGACCAGGAGTCGCGCAGTTCGGCGAGGTAGACGCGTCGCACCTCAGGCCTCCTTCCGGCTGCTCAGCCCGGCCAGGGTCGCCGCGACCTGGCTGACGGTGGCGTCCCGCAGTTCGTTGACCAGCAGGCCGTCCCGCATGAACAGGACGCGGTCGCAGGCGGCGGCCACCTTCGGGTCGTGGGTGACCACCAGGACGCAGCGGCCGGGGGCGTGCGCGCTGTCCACCAACTCGCCGAGGACGAGCTCGCCCGTGCGAGTGTCCAGGGCACCGGTGGGTTCGTCGGCGAAGATCACCCGCGGTTGCTGGGCGAGCACCCGGGCCAGCGCGACCCGCTGCTGTTCGCCGCCGGACATCGACGGCGGCCGGGCGTTCGCGCGCTCCGACAGGCCGACCTTGGCGAGGGTCTCCTGAACCAGTCCGGCCGGCGCCTTCCGGCCCGCGAGCGCGTAGGGCAGTTCCACGTTCTCGGTCGCGGTCAGGGTCGGGATCAGGTTGTACGACTGGAAGACGAAGCCCAGTTCGGCCCGGCGCATCCGGGCCAGGTCGGTCCGTGACAGCGCGGACAGCGGGTACCCGCAGATCGTCGCGGTCCCGTCCGTGGGCAGCTCGAGTCCGGCGAGGCAGTAGAGCAGGGTGGACTTGCCCGAGCCGGAGGGACCCATGACCGCGACCATCTCCTGCTGGTCGACCTGGAGGGAAACCCCGTGCAGGATCTCCACCGTGTCCTTGCCGACGGCGTACGCCTTGCGCACGTTGTGCGCCGAGATCAGGGCCGTGCTGGCCTGGGGGGTGGCTGCCGGAGTGGGGGCCAGCACCGCTGCCCCTGGGGTGGTGTGCATCTGGCGTGCTCCTTCTGACTGCTGGGGATGGCCACGACTGCGGCCGTGCTCTGGACTGAATCACGCCCCGTGGCGGCGTTCAATGACCCGGCGCGGGGACTGGCCGAAGGTTAGAGGGGGCTCAGCGGGCCACCGACTGCTCGTCGAGGGTGGGGATCAGGTGGGGGTTCACGATGTTCAGCTGAATCGCCTTGACCAGGATCTGGGTGCGTGATTTCACGCCCAGTTTGTCGCCGATGTGCGACAGGTACTGCTTCACCGAGCCCTCCGAGACGTACATCTGGCGGCCGATCTGGAAATTGGTCATGCCCTGGGTGAGCCAGCCGAGCAACTCGACCTCGCGCGCGGTCAGGCCGACGTCGACCGGCGGTGCGCCGGCCTGCCGTTCGCCGGTCACCGACGACACCAGCTGCCGCCGGATCGAGGACGACAGCGGCATGTCGCCGCACAGGGCCTGGTGCATGGCGGCGATCAGATTGTCGGCGCCGGCGTCCTTGAGCAGGTAACCGGAGGCGCCGGCGCGCAGCGCCGCCACGATGTAGTCCCGGGTGCCGAACGTGGTGAGGGCCACCACGCAGGCGCCGGGCCAGCGGGAACAGATCCGCTGGGTGCCCTCGATGCCCGAGACGCCGGGCATCTGCAGGTCCATCAGGACGATCGCCGGGCGGAGTGCGGCATAGGATTCGACGGCCTCGGCGCCGTTGCGGGCCTCGCCGACCAGGGTGAAGTCGTCCCGGTCGGCGAAGAACGAGCGGTAGGCCTCGCGGACCAGGGCGTCATCGTCGACGATCAGGACGCGGGTGTGGACGGGGGTTGTCATACAGCCATCCTCGGATCCACCGACCCGGTACCGGCAGTTCACCAATGGCCAGAAACCGCCCGCACTGACCATTAGTCAATGTTTGAGTGGCCTTGGCGGCCATGACGATAGGAGCCGTCGATTCACTATCACGAGGTAAGCCCCCATGATCAAACGTTCTGCCGTCGCCTGTGTCGCCGCTCTCACATTGTCCTTCCCGCTCGCCGCTCCGGCCCCGACGGCCGGGGCGACCCCCGATTTGTCCTGCTTCTGGTTCGGCTGGATCTGCCTCACCTAAGCCATGTATGCCACGCCGCTCAGCCCAACCGAACACGTCGGAATCGCGACCACGCGCCGTCTGCGCGCGCTGGCGGGTGCAGATCAACTGCGACTGGTCGCGACGGCGCTCCTGGTCTTCCTGCTGTTCGACTTCGTGCGTTTGACGGTGCTGTCACCGCCGGCCGACACGGACGTGCCGCTGGTCATCATGGACGTGCTGGCCTACGTCGCCATGATCATCGCCCTGTGGCGTCCCAGGCTCGGGTTGGGGATCGCCGCGATCCCGCTCGGGGTCGCCCTGTTCTGGACGTCAACCGGCATGGACGCGCTGTTGCTCACCGTCGTCCCCGCGCTGGCCCTGGCCCAGCTGGACCGCCGCAGCGCCACCTGGGCCGGCGGACTGCTCACGGGCTACGTCGGCGCCCGGATCCTGGTCTACACCGGCGACCATCGGGCCATGCTGGCGGTTACCCTCGGCGCCAGTCTGGCCGCCGGGCTGGTGTTGGGCGGAGTCGCTCTGGTGGTGCGGGAGCGCCGTGAGCAGGCCGCCCTGAGCGCCGCCCGCCGGGCCGCCGAGGACGCTCGGATCCGGGCCGACGAGCGCCGGACGCTGTCCCGCGAACTGCACGACGTGGTCACCCATCAGCTCTCCACGGCGGCGCTGCAGGTGATGGGTGCCCGGCAGAGTTCCGACCCGGCCACCCTCACCCGCGTACTGGGAATCGTGGACCGGGCCACCGCCGAGGCGTTGAACGAGTTGCGCCTGCTTGCCGACGTGCTGCGGGACGACCCCGCCACCTCCGCCTCGGGCACCGAGATCCGGGAGTTGGCCGAACGCGTACCACCCACGCAGAGCGCCGCCGCCGCCGAACTCGTTCTCGTCCAGCACGGCTTCGAGCCCGAGATCCGGGTCCCTTCGCTCGCCGACGACATCGAGATGACCGTCCAACGCACCCTCACCCGGGTGATCGACCAGGCGGTCGACAACGTGGTCCGGCACGCGCCGCCCAAGAGCCGCTGCGTGGTCGAGGTCGGGATCTCCGATCAACAGGCCTGCGTCGAGGTGCGCAATCCGGTACCGCCGGGCACCTCGGTACCACCGTTGGGCTGGGGCTTGCGCGGGCTGTCTGCCCGGGTCTCGCTGATCGGGGGGAGCTTCACCGTCGAGGTGGCCAGCTCGGAATGGCAGGTCCGGGCGACGCTTCCACGCCACTGAGCGCCGGGCGCGTGCGCGATGACCAAGTCAGTCGAATGCGAAGATATCCCTCACAGGGAATTCTCAGGGTTTAGACTGACAGCCTTTTCCGAACCCCGGTGGTGGTCGATGCAGACACCTTTCCATGCCTCGCAGGTAGGATCCCGGCGCGATTGGTCACGATGGCCGATCCTCGCCTTCCAGGTTCTGGTCGTGCTGCTCCTGCTCGGGGACTTCGTCGACACCGTGCTCCGCGGGTTTGCCCAGGACTGGCACCTGCCGTTGGCCGTCCTGGGGTTGGCCGCCTCGATCACGGGCTTGCGGTTCCCGCTCGCCGGCGTGGCCTTGGGCATCGTGCCGATCGCCTCGATCATTCTGGTCCCGGGCCAGGCGTTCGGACTCTGGCCGCTCGTGATCACCACGATCGCGGTGGTGGCGCGCAGCCGGCGCACCGCCGCAATCGTCGTGGTCGGCGGGTACGCGGCCGTGGTGGCCGCCGACCTGGCCCTGGGGACTCCCCTGCAACGCTTCCTGGCTTACGCGGCGATCCTGGTGATCGCCGCCGGGATCGGCCTGGGTGCGCGGGAGCAGCGGCGACGCTCGCGAGCCGCCGCCGCTCGGATCCTGTCACTGGAGGAGCGGGTCGCCCGCGTCCGGGCCGACGAGCGGGCGGCACTGGCCGCCGAGCTGTCGAACCTGCTCGCGGACGACCTGGACGCGAACCGCGATCTGTTGGCGCGGGCAGAGACCCGGGCCGATGCCGGGGCGCTGGCCAGGGCGCTCGCCCACACGGAGGCGGCCACCCAGACCGCGCTGACCCGGCTGCGCGAGTTGGTCGCCGCGCTGCGCGGTGTCGAACCGGGCGATCCGGTCGATGCCGCGGACGACCTGCAGAGCGCCTTGGACGAGTTCGAGGACCAGTTGGTCGGCCGGGGCCACCCCGTCGAGCTCACCCTGCCGGACAGCCTGGAGGGCCTCAGCACCCGAACGGCGCAGTTGCTGCAGGCCTGCCTGCGCACCGCCCTGGA
>JAGPGQ010000030.1:1770-21500 GCA_018055925.1 Micropruina sp. | reverse complement strand
GCGCCGACGTCGGCGGCCTTGGTGAAGATGCCGCCGCCGACCCGCATGAACATGGCCAGCAGGGCCGCGCCGAAACCGAAGCCCTCGAGCACCGACGGCGCCTGGTCGCGGAACAGCAGCACGACCGCGGCCGCTCCGAGCAGACCCAGGCCGACGACGCTCATGCCCACCACGCCGCCGGTGCGGAACGCGATGGTGGCGCCCTGGTGGCGTCCGTTCGGGCGCATCGCGGCGGCGGCCACGCGGACGTTGGCCCGCACCGCCAGCCACATGCCGAGGTAGCCGATGGCGGCCGAGAAACCGGCGCCGACCAGGAAGAACAGTGACCGTCCGAGCTTCACCGTCAGGTCGCCGGGCAACAGGAAGAGCAGGCCGAACGAGATCACGACGAAGATGCCGAGGGTGCGGAACTGGCGGTTGAGGTACGCGGCGGCGCCCTCCTGCACGGCCTTGGCGATCTCTCGCATGCGAGGGGTACCCTCGTCCTCGGCGAGCACCTTGCGACGCAACCAGACCGCATACAGCAGGCTGACCGCCGCGACGCCCGCGATTGTCCAGACAATAGCCAGGCTCGTGGTGCCCAACTGCAGCATGCGTCCTCCTCGACACCCCGGCTTGTGGCCGGGTGAACTCGTTACTCCTCCATGGTGGGGGGCTTGAGGGAGTCTATTGGTGCCCGTGCCGTCGCGCGACCAGGGTGGATTATGCGAACGGGCCGGTTGCGGAAATGGTCGGGCCCTAGTTAGATCGCGAGTGTTCCGCAGTCTCGATTCTCAGGAGTAGTCATGTCAGCGACCGCCATGAATCCAACCTCCCGCGCCGCCGCCCTGGAACGGATGGCCGCCGAGGAACTCGACCTGCTGGTGGTGGGCGGCGGCGTGACCGGCGCCGGCATCGTGCTCGACGCGGTCACCCGCGGGCTGCGGGTCGGCATCGTCGAGGCGCAGGACTACGCCAGCGGCACGTCGTCCCGCTCCAGCAAGCTGCTGCACGGCGGCCTGCGCTACCTGCAGGCGCTCGATTTCAAGCTGGTCAACGAGGCGCTGCACGAGCGCGACCTGCTGCTCGCGACGCTGGCCCCGCATCTGTCCAAGCCGGTGTCGTTCCTCTACCCCTTGACCAAGAAGTACATCGAGCGGCCCTACGTCACCGCCGGCATCACCCTGTACGACGTGATGGCTCGGGTGGGCGCGAAGGCCAGCATGCCGTTCCACAAGCACTACACCCTCAAGGGCGTCCAGAAGTTGTTCCCCGACGTCCGGCCGGATGTGATGGTTGGCGCCGTGCGCTACTGGGACGGCCGGGTCGACGACGCGCGGCTGACCCTCAGCCTGGTGCGCACCGCCGTCGAGTACGGCGCGCTGGCGGCGAACCGGGTCCGGGTGACCGACTTCGTCAAGACCAACGGACGGGTGAGCGGCGCCGAGGCGGTCGACCTGGAGACCGGGAACGCGTTCACCATCAAGGCCAAGCGGGTGATCGCCGCGGCCGGCGTGTGGACCGAGCAGACCCAGGACCTGGCCGAGGCCGAGGGCGGGCTCAAGGTGCTGGCGTCGAAGGGCATCCACATCGTGGTGCCCAAGGAGCGGCTGAACGGCAACGACGTCGGCTTCATCCTGCAGACCGAGAAGTCGGTGCTGTTCATCATTCCGTGGGAGCGCTACTGGGTGATCGGCACCACCGACACCCCCTACGAGCAGGACTACACCCACCCGGTCGCCTCGCAGGCCGACATCGACTACGTGATCGACCACGCCAACGTGGTGCTGCAGAAGCCGATCACCCGCGACGACGTGATCGGCACCTGGGCCGGCCTGCGTCCGCTGCTGCAGCCGGCCACCAAGGGCAACGGCGCCCAGTCGACCAAGGTCTCCCGCGAGCACACCGTCACCGAGGCAGCCCCGGGCCTGGTCACGATCGCCGGCGGCAAGCTGACCACCTACCGGGTGATGGCCGAGGACGCGGTCGACTTCGCGCTCGGCGAGGCGCAGGCGAAGGCCCGGCCCTCGCTGACCAAGAAGACCCCGTTGCTGGGCGCGGCCGGCTACGAGACGCTGTCGGCTCAGGCCGACACCCTCGGCCGCGAGTTCGGCTGGGACACCACCCGGGTGAATCACCTGCTGAACCGCTACGGCAGCGAGATCAACGCCCTGATCGCCCAGTGCCGCGAGCAGGCCGACCTGGCCGACCCGGTCGAGCACGCCCCCGACTACCTGCGGGCCGAGTTCGCCTTCGGCTGCACCCACGAGGGCGCGCTGCACCTGGAGGACCTGCTGGTCAACCGGACCCGGCTGACCTACGAGATCTCCGATTCCGGCCTGGCCGCGCTGCCCGAGATCGCGGCGATCGCCGCCGACAAGCTGGGCTGGAGCCAGGAGCGCACCGACGCCGAGATCGCCGCCTACACGGCGCGGGTCGAGGCCGAGCGGGACGCCGCCACCAAGCCGGACGACGCGGCCGCGGCCGCCGCCCGGTCGGCGGCGCCCGAGGTGGTCGACGCCGTCAGGTAGTTCCGCGCGACGCCACCGGCGGTAGGAACGGCTATCGCCGGTGGTGGGGCGGCACCTCGTACAGCAGGTGCTCCGCATGGTGCAGCACGTTGGTGACCAGGGCGGCGACGTGCTCGTCCGGCTGGCTGTAACGCATGCTCACGCCGTCGCGCCGGACGCTGACCAGCCGTCCGGCACGGAGCTTGGCCAGGTGCTGGGAGACCGCCGGCAGGGGACGTCCCACGGCTGCCGCCAGTTCGGACACCGACAGTTCCGTGCCGTCCAGGAGGGCCAGGATCTCCAGCCGGGTGCGATCCGCGAGCAACCGCAGCACCTCCGCGGCGCGGTCCAGTTCATCGGGCGACGCGCGATGCTCCGGGACGTCCATGCCGGCCATCATGGCACGCCCGGCCGGCCACAGCCGGGCGGCGGTCAGGGCGGCCGACCCGGCCAGCGCGGCCAGGATCAGCGCCGTCGGCGCGATCCCCACCGCCCCCAGCCAGCCGGCCACCGGATAGGTCACCAGCCAGCAGGCGTGCGACAGCGAGAACTGCGCGGCGAACGCGCCCGGCAGCTCCTCGCTGGGCACGTGCCGCCTGATCAGCCGTCCGACCGGCGTCTCCATCGCGGACCAGCCCACACCGACCATCAGCCACAGCACCGCGACCGCCACCACGCCCGCGACCGGCGGGCCGGGGGCGGTCAGCGCCGCCGGGACCAGTGCCACCCCGGCGCAGGCCAGCGCGGCCCCACCGAGCATCACCCGACGTTCGGGCCAGGAGCGCAGCAGGCGCGGCAAGCCGATCGCGGCGGCCATCGAGCCCAGGCCGTTGGCCGCCAGCAGCAGGGCCACCGCGTTGTCGTCCAGCCCGAACACCGAACGGACGATCACCACGGTCTGGACCAGCACGAAGGCGCCGGCCGCCGCGACCACCCCGTTGAGCGCCAGCACCGGCCGCAACGCCGGCGTCGCCACGAACCCGACGATGCCCTGCCGGGCCCGCCGCCCGAACGGCATCGGCTTGCGCTCGCCGGCCGCGATCCGACGGGGCGGCAGGGCCGTCGCGGCCACCAGCAGCGCTGAGGCCGTGAACCCGATCGCGGTCCCGACGAACAGCCAGGGGGCCGGCACCACCAGCAGCAACACGGCGGCCAGCACCGGCGAGGCAACCGACTCCAGGTCGTAGGCCAGCCGCGACAACGACAGCGCGGCGGTGAACTCGTCCTCGTCGGGCAGCACATCGGGGATCACCGACTGGAAGGTCGGCGTGAACGTGGCCGAGGCCGCCTGCAGAGCGAACACCAGCAGGTACACCTGCCACACCTCGGAGACGAACGGCAGGGACAGCGCCACGCCGGCCCGCAGCACGTCGGCACCGATCATCACGGCCCGCCGCGACCAGCCGGCGACCAGGGCCGCGGCCAGCGGCGCGACGAACACGTACGCCACCATCTTGATCGCCAGCGCCGTGCCGAGCACGCCGGCGGCCGCCTCCGGAGCCAGCCGGTAGGCCACCAGGGCCAGCGCCACCGTCGCCAGCCCGGTGCCGGCCAGGGCCACCACCTGGGCGGTGAACAGGCGCCGGTACACGGGCCCGCGCAGCACTGTGAACACGAGGACAGCTTGTCAGTTAATTGCGTAACTGCGCAATAAAGCGAGGAGATCCCGGCGTTCGCCGCGAAGACGGGTGGGAGGGCGCACCGGGTGGGGACCGCACCGGGCGGGGACCGCACCGGGTGGGGACCGCACCGGGCGGGGACCGCACCGGGTGGGGACCGCACCGGGCGGGAGGGCGCACCGGGATGACGGGTGAGAGGGGTGCGCCGGGTCGGCGGGCCGTCAGGGGTGCGCCAGCGCCTCCGCGATCCGGCGCGCGTGGGCGTCCGCCTCGGCGGCGTCGGCGTACTTCGTGCGCGGCCAGAAGAAGCCCCGGAGCCCGTCGCCCTTGGTGCGCGGGACGACGTGGACGTGGACGTGCGGCACGGACTGGCTGACGATGTTGTTCACCGCCACGAACGTCCCGGTCGCCCCGAGTGCGGCCGGGACGGCCGACGCCAGCCGTTGCACGGCCGCGAACAGGGTCGCCAGCGAGGCCGGCGGCAGATCGGGCATCGTCGCGTGGTGTGCGCGCGGCACCACCAGGACGTGCCCCTTGAACACCGGGCGGACGTCCAGGAACGCGAACACCTCCGGCTCGTCGAGCACCACATGCGCCGCGGTGTCTCCGGCGACGATCGAACAGAACAGGCACGGGTCCATGGCTCCCATGCTGGCACCGTGACACACTGACGCGCATGACCGGGCTCCGGGCCGTCCGCGATGACGAGGTGGAGGTGCTGCTGGACTTCATCACGGCGCAGCAGGCCGATCCGGCGACGGGCACCTGCTACCTCGGCACCCGGCGCGACGAACTCCGGCTCGAACTGGAGGCCCTGGGCGAGGCCTGGCCCGGCTCGGCCGTGGTGGCCGGCGACCGGCACGGTCGGCTGCTGGGCGCGGTGGTGGCCGAGACCGACACCGAGCTGGGACGCAGCTGGCTGTACGGGCCGTGGACCCTGGACTGGGAGCGCTGGGCTCGTCCGCTGCTCGAGGCGGCCATCGCCGGCTGCCCGCCCGCGATCGTCCGGCACGAGATCTCCGCCGATGTCGCCCACGTCGCGATGGCCCGGCTGGCGGCGGAGCTGGGTTGGCCGGCCTCGGTGCCCAACCACGTCTTCGTGGCCGACGCCGCGAGCCCGGCCGGCTGGCCGGCGGACGATCCCCGGGTCCGGCCGGCCCGGACCGGGGACGCGGCGGCGGTCGGCCCACTGCACGACGCCGAGTTCCCGGACACCTACCTGTCGACGGCGCAGATGATCGCGCAGGGCCTCGCCGGCGAGCGGACGACGGTGGTCAGCGAGTCGGCCGGACGAGTGCTGGGCTACGCCAGCGGCACGGTGCAGCCGGACGGCTCCGGGTACCTGGACTTCATCGGGGTGCTGCCCGAGGCCCGCGGCACCGGTGTGGGCCGGGCCCTGCTGGCCACCGTCTGCCGCCGGATCATGACGGCGGCGCCCAAGGGCGACCTGAACCTCACCGTGCAGCATCACCGGGAGGCGGCGGTCGGGCTGTACCGGGCGATGGGGTTCCGGCTGGAGACCACCATCGTCGGCTATTCGTCGCCGCGGCCGGCGGCGGGCACACCCGGGAGCTGAGCGGCCGCCGGTCTCGTCCCTCAGACGCGGTGGCCGCCGGCGCTCGGAGACCGGACGATTCTCGCCATGACCACAGTGATCGGTTCGCCCCTGGTCAAGCGGGGCCTCGCTGACATGCTCAAGGGCGGCGTCATCATGGACGTCGTCACCCCGGAACAGGCCCAGATCGCCGAGGACGCCGGCGCGGTCGCCGTGATGGCGCTGGAACGCGTGCCGGCCGACATCCGCGCCCAGGGCGGCGTGGCCCGGATGAGCGACCCCGACCTGATCTCGGCGATCATCGACGCCGTCTCGATCCCGGTGATGGCGAAGGCCCGGATCGGGCACTTCGTCGAGGCCCAGGTGCTGCAGCACCTCAAGGTCGACTACATCGACGAGTCCGAGGTGCTCTCCCCCGCCGACTACGCCCATCACATCGACAAGCACGCCTTCACCGTGCCGTTCGTCTGCGGCGCGACCAACCTGGGCGAGGCGCTGCGGCGGATCGCCGAGGGGGCCGCGATGATCCGGTCGAAGGGCGAGGCCGGCACCGGCGACGTGTCCGAGGCGACCAAGCACATCCGGACGATCCGGCGGCAGATCGCCGAGCTCACAGCGCTGGCGGCGGCGTCGCCGGACGAGCTGTACGTGGCCGCCAAGGAGCTGCAGGCACCGCTCGACCTGGTCCGCGAGGTGGCCCGGACCGGCGCCCTGCCGGTGGTGCTGTTCACCGCCGGCGGTGTTGCCACGCCCGCGGACGCGGCGCTGATGATGCAGCTCGGCGCGGACGGCGTCTTCGTCGGCTCCGGGATCTTCAAGTCGGGCAACCCGGCCGCCCGCGCGGCCGCGATCGTGAAGGCGACGGCCAGGTTCGACGATCCCGCCGTGATCGCGGAGGCGTCCACGGGCCTGGGCGAGGCGATGGTCGGGATCTCGGTGGCCGACGTGCCCGCACCGCACCGGCTGGCCGAGCGGGGCTGGTGAACCCGACCGTCGGGCTGGTCGCGCTGCAGGGCGGCGTCCGCGAGCATCGCCTGGTGCTGGAGTCGCTGGGCGCCCGAGTGGTGCCGCTGCGCGCCGGCAGCGACCTGATCGGCCCGGACGGCCCGCGGGTGGACGCCGTGCTGCTGCCCGGCGGGGAGTCCTCCACGATCGACAAGCTGCTGCGCATGTTCGACCTGTTCGAGCCGCTGCGGACGGTGGTCGCCGCCGGCCTGCCCGCGCTGGGCACCTGCGCCGGCCTGGTGCTGCTCGCCCGGGACGTGGACGACGCCGCGCCGGGCCAGCGGTCGCTGGGCCTGCTGGACGTCACCGTGCGGCGCAACGGCCTGGGGCCGCAGGTCGACTCCGCCGAGGTCGGACTCGACAGCACCCTGGGGTCGGTCCGGGTGGCGTTCATCCGGGCGCCGGTGGTCACCCGGGTCGGGCCCGGCGTCGAGGTGGTCGCCCGGCGCGACGAGCGGGTGGTCGCCGTGCGAGCGGGCACGGTGACCGGCCTCGCCTTCCATCCGGAGCTCACCGGCGAGGCCGGCTTCCACCGGCAACTCTTGACCGACGCCCGTTGCAATAATGTGTGACACACAGTATCGTGTGAGGCATGGGAGAAGAGTTCGACATCCATCGGCAGGAGTTGCGGCGCGGCACGGTCGTGCTCGCCTGCCTGGAGTTGTTGCGCATCCCCGGCTACGGCTACGGACTGCTCGAGGCGCTTGATCGCCGGGGGTTCGCCACCGACGCCAACACGCTGTATCCGCTGCTGCGGCGGCTGGAGAAGCAGGGGCTTCTCACCAGCGAGTGGAACACCGACGAGGCCAGGCCCCGCAAGTTCTACCGCACCTCGCCGGCCGGTGACCGGCTGGCGCACGTCCTCACGGCCGAATGGCGCAGCCTGACGGCCGCCATCGATTCCCTCAGCGACCAGGAGCACTGATATGACCGCCACCTTGACGCAGCGGTACATCGCCGCCGCCATCCGCAGCCTGCCGCCCACCTCGCAGGACGACGTCCGGGCCGAGCTCACCGCGTCCATCGCCGACGCGGTCGAGGCCCGGGTGGAGCACGGCGAGGAGCCGGCCGAGGCCGAGCGCGCCACCCTCAACGACCTGGGCGACCCGGCCATGCTGGCCGCCCGCTACGCCGACCGTCCGTTGCACCTGATCGGGCCGCGCTACTTCCCGACCTGGTGGCGGTTGTTGCGGCTGTTGCTGGTCATCGTGCCGGCGTGCGTGTTCGGCGCGGTGGCACTCGGCCAGGCGTTCGCCGGCGCGGGCATCGGCCAGGTCATCGGGCAGTCCGTCGCGGCCGGGATCTCCACCGTGATGCACCTGTGCTTCTGGGTGACGCTGGTCTTCTTCGTCCTGGAGCGCACCGGGACGGGCCTGCCCGACTGGACCGTGGACAACCTGCCCGAAGACGTCGAGCGGACCACCGGCCGGACCAACCTGATCGCCTCGCTGGTGATCCTCTTCCTGCTCGCCTGCGCCCTGCTGTGGGATCAGTTCCTCGGCTTCGTCCGGTTGGACGCCGAGGCGCTCCCGGTGCTGAACCCGGCCCTGTGGCCGTGGTCGATCGCCGGCTTCCTGGTGTTGCTCGCGGCCGAGGCGGCGTTCGCCGTCACGGTGTTCCTGCGCGGCCGCTGGGACGCGACCCTGGCGGTGGTGAACACGGTGATCGCGGTGCTGTTCGCCAGCCTGGCACTGACCCTGCTGGGGCGCGGCCTGCTGATCAACCCCGAGTTCGTCGCGGTGCTCCTGGAGCGCACCGGCCAGCCGGACCTGCCTCGCATCCTGGGCGTGCTGGTCGCGTTCGGCGTGGCGGGCACCGGCGTGTGGGACGTGGTGGACGGCTGGCTCAAGGCCCGGCGCGGAGCCCCCGCCTGAATCGGTGGCGTGCTCGATAGGGTGGGCAGATGCCGGAACCGTTGCGGATCGCGTTCGTCTCGATGCACACCTCGCCCGCCGACCTACCGGGTTCCGGGGACGCCGGCGGCATGAACGTGGTCGAGCATCACCAGGCGTTCGCCCTTGCCCGGCTCGGGCACCGGATCGACCTGATCACCCGGCGCAGCGACCCGGCCCAGCCCGACGTGGCGGACCTGTCGGACGCCGTCCGGCTGCTGCACCTGCCGGGCGGGCCGCCGGAGCGGCTGGCCAAGAGCCTGATCGACGCGCACATCGAGGAGTTCTCCGCCGAGCTGGCCGGGCTGGGAGCCGGCTACGACGTGCTGCATTCGCACCACTGGATGTCGGGTGTCGCCGCCCTGCCCGTGGCCCGGTCGTGGGGGGTGCCGCACGTGCAGAGCTTCCATTCGGTGGCCGCGCTGCCCGGGTCGGCGCTGTCGGAGGGTGAGCCGCCGGAGTCGCCCGCCCGGGTGCCGGGCGAGCGCCTGGTCGCGACCGAGTCGGACGCGGTGCTCGCGATCAGCGCCGCCGAGGCGCGCACCGTGGTCGAACGGTGCGGCGCCGAGCCCGGCCGGGTGTCCATCGTCCCGCCCGGGGTGGACCGCGCGGTCTTCCACGCGAACCCGCCCGCGGACGTCCCGGCAGCCTCGACCAACGACCACGGCTACCTGTTGTACGCGGCTCGGCTGCAGCCGTTGAAGGGGCCCGACCTGGCGATCGGGGCGCTGGCCGAGGTGCCGTCGCAGCTGCGTCCCGACCTGCTGATCGCCGGCGACGTGTCGGCCGATTTCGCCGCCTACGAGGCCGACCTGCATGCGCTGGTGGCGGCCCACGGGCTGACCGATTCGGTGCACTTCATCGGCCCGCAGCCGCGGGAGCGGCTGGCGGCGCTGATGCGCGGGGCGCGGATCGTCCTGGTGCCGTCGCATTCGGAGACGTTCGGGCTGATCGCCCTGGAGGCGCAGTCGTGCGGCACCCCGGTGATCGCGTCCGCGGCCGGCGGGCTGCGCGAGGCCGTGGTACACGGCGAGACCGGGCAGCTGATGGACTCGCGGCAGCCCGAGGACTGGGGCACGGCGATCACCCGGCTGCTGTCGAAGCCCGCGCGGCTGGAGCGGATGGGCGTGGTGGCCACCATCCATGCCCGCCGGTTCGACTGGGACTGGACGGCCCGGCTGCTCGCCGCGCACTATCGGAGGTTGCTGCTGTGAGGTTCGAGGGAACCGATCCGTTCGACGGCGTCACCCGGGTGGTGTTCGCGCACGCCCACCCCGACGACGAGACGCTGGCCACCGGCGCGCTGATCCAGCATCTGGTCCGCTCCGGGCCGGCGGTGGCCGTGGTGACCGCGACCCGCGGCGAGCGCGGCGAGGTGGTGCCCGGTTCGGGGGCTCCGCCGGCCGGCACCGAGGCGCTGCACGCCCATCGGATGGACGAACTGGCCACGGCGCTGCGGGCCCTGGGCGCCGAGGGCCCCTACCTGCTGGGCGAGCCGCCGGCCCGGGCGGCCGGCTGGCCGCCGCGGCGCTACGCCGATTCCGGGATGCGCTGGGTGACCCCGACCGTGGCCGGGCCGGGCGAGGACGCCGGACCGGACGCGTTCACCTCGGCCCCGACCGTCGAGGCATCCGCCGACCTGGCCGCGTTCCTCGCCGGCTGGCGGGCCGATCTGGTGGTCAGCTACCAGGCCGACGGCGGCTACGGGCACCCCGATCACGTCCGGATGCACCACGTGGCCCGGCAGGCGGCCGAACGCGCCGGCGTCCCGTTCGCCGAGGTGATCTCGATCCCCCGCGACGGCACCGAGCCGGACTCCGACGGGGTGACCTGGTACGACCTGGACGACCGGCTGGCGGAGCTGCTGCCGGCCCTGGCGGCGCACGCCTCGCAGTACACCGTGGACGGGACGGACGTCGTCCATTCGGGTGGCCAGCGGGAACCGATCCAGCTGCGCACCGGCGTCCGGCGATGCTGAAGCCGTCCGAGCGCCCGCTTCCGCCCCAGTGGCTGCTGCTGAGCATCCTCGCGGGCCTCGGCATGGTCGGCCCGTTCGCGATCGACACCATCTTCCCCGCCTTCGCGCAGATGGCGGTCGACCTGAACACGACCCCGCTGGCGCTGCAGCAGCTGATCAGCGTCTACCTGCTGTCGTTCGCCGGGATGAGCCTGTTCCACGGCCCGCTCTCGGACTCGCTGGGCCGCAAGCCGGTGGTGCTGGTCGGCACCGGGCTGTTCGTGCTGGCGTCCCTGGCCTGCGCGCTGGCGCCCAGCCTGGCCTGGTTGCTGGTGGGACGCGCCGCCCAGGGCCTGAGCGCCGGCGCCGGGCAGATCATCAGCCGGGCGATGGTCCGCGACGTGTTCGTCAACGAGCGGGCACAACGGGTGATGTCGCAGATCGCGATGATCTTCGGCCTGGCTCCCGCGCTGGCGCCGATCGTCGGCGGCTGGCTGCTGGTGCACGGCGACTGGCGTTCGATCTTCTGGTTCCTGACCGTGCTGGGCGTGCTGCTGCTGGTGCTGGTCTGGTTGTTCCTGCCCGAGACCCATCCCGAGGCCGCCCGGACGCCGGTGCGCGTCGGTCCGCTGTTCCGGTCGCTGTGGACGGTGTGGCGGCATCCGGGCGGGCGGCGGCTGTCGCTGACCGCGTCGGTCAACTTCGCCGGCATGTTCCTCTACATCTCGTCGGCACCGATGTTCGTGGTGAATCTGCTCGGCCTGGGCGAGCAGGACTTCTGGGTGCTGTTCGTGCCGCTGATCTCGGGCATGGTCGCGGGGTCGTGGCTCGCCGGACGGCTGGCCGGCCGGGTCAGCGGCTCCAGGCTGGCCACCGTCGGGTACTGGATCAGCCTGCTCGGCGGCGCCGCGAACCTGGTGCTGATGCTGGTGCCGGCGGCCCAGTCGCTGCCGTGGGCGGTGCTGCTGTTGCCGGTCTACACCTTCGGTGTGGCGATGGCGTTCCCGATCCTGACCCTGGCGATGCTCGACCTGTTCCCGGCGAGCCGCGGGGCGGCGTCCTCGGTGCAGAGCTTCGTGTCGCTGGTGGCGAACGCGCTGGTGGCCGGCGCGCTCGCCCCGCTGGTCGCGTTCTCGCTCCCGATGCTGGCCGGGACGGCGCTGGCGCTCACCCTGCTGGGCTACCTGATGTGGCGGCACCATCTGCGGTTGAGCGCCACCGAACCGAAGAGCCCACCGGATCCGTGGGCGTACGAGCCCGTGGACGAGATGTGAACTCAGGAGATGGAACCGCATGACCACACATCCGAATACACAGGTGAAGGCTCGTTGTCGACCTGAGCGCCCGGGCGGATGGACTGATCGACCGTTAGGCATGCACGCTGACTAGGTGTGGAGGTCCGTGTGAGTTCCCCATGACTACTGGTTCCGATGTCCCCTGCTCTCACATATGAAGACTTGAATTTCAAGTCTGAACATCTTAGGTTTCATATGTGGAGTGGACGAGTACACAACACGGGCGTCACTTCGCGGAACGGTGAACTCAGCCTCGCCGGCCTCTACGCCATGGGGATCGCGCCGCAGGCAGTGACTCCGAGCCTCGGCATCACCGCCGCAGTCCAGTTGCCCAGAGAGGCCGGTGGACCACGGACACGTGATCTTGTTCATCTGATCGGGCCCATCCCCGACCTCCTGGAAGAGGCCATGACGTGGGTCCTCCGGAACACCCGGACGGCAATGGGCTACGACGAAAGGGGGCACGGTGTCGACCAGGCCGAGCTACCCATGCGGGCCGTCCGCGAGGTCGTTGCCAATGCTCTCGTCCACCGGAATCTGGATGCCATCACCGACTCGAAGCGGGTCGAGATCCGCTTGCTCCACGATCGGCTCGTCATCACCAGTCCGGGCGGCCTGTGGGGTGTTTCCGAAAGCCAGCTCGGTCGACCGGGCGCGAAAAGCGCGGTGAACCCGGTTCTCTACGACATCTGCAAGTACGTTCGACTTCCGGACGCCAGCCGGGTGATCGAAGGCGAGGGCGGCGGTATCCGTGAGGCCATTCAGTCGCTGCGACAGGCCGGACTGAGGCCACCACGCTTCGTCGACACGGGGATTCAGTTCAGTGTGATCATCTCCCGGCACACCCTCCTGACCGAGGACGACCTCGCCTGGTTGAGCCGGGTCACCGCTGGATTCGACCTCACCAGCGAGGAACGCTCCATTCTGGTGTCGATGCGACACGGCATGACCTGGACCAACACCCAGGTGCGCCACGAATTCGCACCCTTGGACTCCGTGGCCGCCCGCCGGATGCTCCAGAGACTCGTCGATACCGGGCTCGTTCACCCGCACGGCGAGCGGGGCGGAACCCAGTACACCATCGCACCCGCGCACGCCGTCCCACAGCAGGACGGCATCCGCGTCGAACCGTTGCCGACAGCCGAGCCGTCCCTGCCGATCGAACGGCGAACCCCACCCGCCCCCCCTACGCAATCGACCAACGATCCTGCACGCCCTGGATGAGCCGAGATCAGTCAAGCAACTGACCGTCTTGACCGGCCTCACCGACGGTCAGGTCAGACCTCACCGACGGTCAGGTCAGATATGCACTCAACCGGCTCATCGATGCCGGCGAGGTCATCATGCTCGGCTCCCAGGGGGTGCGAGGAACCACCTACCGACGCACGGACGACGCGGAGCGGGACGGCTGATTTTCGGCGGGGCTGCGTAGGTATGCCCGAGTGTTGCCCGCTGTATTCCGCGATGTGAACTCAGCCCCCAGGAACTCAGTCACCCAGGATGGTGGCCGTGTCCGAGATCGTCAGCTGCGGCGGGTAGAGGCCCATCACGTGCAGGGCCGCGTCGTGGTTCTCCGCGGTGGAGCCGGCGCAGGCGTCGGCGGCGATGATCGCGTACGCCCCGGCGTCCGCGGCGGTGAGCGCGGTGGAGAGCACGCAGCAGTCCGTCGAGACGCCGGTCAGCACGACGCGGGCGCCCCGGCCGACGATCGCCTCCATCTCCGGTCCCCACTTGCCGAACGTCGGCCGGTCGAGGGTCGGACGACTGGTCAGGCCGCGGACGGCCGGCACGAGGTCGAACAGCGGATCGGACGGCGGCCGATCGGCGAACGGCCAGTCGGCGAAGTACTCGCCCCAGGAGGTGTCCCGGTCGGCGGTCGGCAGCCAGCGGGTGATCAGCACCCGGTCGCCGAAGGCCGGGGCCAGGCGCCGGATATTCGCCACGGCATCGGCGAAGAACGGCGAGGCCCAGTCGGAATCGGGTGCGGCGAAGATGTTCTGCGGGTCGATCACGACCAGCCAGTGATCGAGCGTCCGGAAGTCTGTCGCGGGGGTGTTCATGCGGTCTCCTACGGGGGTGGGCACCAGGTGCCTCGGTGAGCCATGGTGGCGGGGGTCGCTGGTGCTAGCCTCCGTCCATGCGGGTGGCGGCCAGAGCAACGATGTGGTTCGGACTCTACGCCGCCGTGGTCCTGTGTCCGCTGATCTTCGCGGTAATCGGCGTCGCTGAGGGGAACCGGGGTTTCTGGCGCGAGTTCGCCGTCGCGATCGGATTCGTCGGATTGTCGATGATGGGCATGCAGTTGGTGCTGGTCGCCCGGATCAAGACCGTGGCCGCACCATTCGGCGAGGATGCGTTGGTCGTCTTCCATCGGTACATGGGCTATGTCGGAACGGTATTGGTGCTCGCCCACCCCGTCATTCTGATCGCCTTCGTCGACCCCTCCTACATCGAGCGGGTAATTCCGTGGACCGCGCCGTGGGCGGGACGATTCGGGACGCTCGCAATCCTGTGCCTGGTGGTGGTGATCGTGACCTCCGCGTGGCGGCTGCGACTGCGGATCTCCTACGAGCGTTGGCAGGCGATCCATCTGGTGGCCTCGGCGGTGGCGATCGTCGCCGCGCTCACCCACGTCGAACTGATCGACTACTACATCAACCAGCCCTGGAAGCGCGTGCTGTGGATCGCGATGACCGCCGCCATGATGGGCATCTTCCTCTGGGTGCGCATCATCCGTCCGTTGACCCGGACACGTCGCCCCTGGATCGTCGAGTCGGTGGTCCCCCAGAACGGCGGTATCTGCTCCATCACCTTCCGTCCGGTCGGCCATTCCGGGTTCACGTTCGCGCCCGGACAGTTCGGATGGCTCTCGGTGAACCGGTCGCCCTTCGCGCTGACCCAGCATCCCTTCTCGTTCTCGTCGAACGGCGACGACCCGGCCAGCCTGCAGATGAGCATCAAGGCCCTGGGGGACTTCAGTGGGACGATCGCCGACATCAAGCCGGGCACCGTGGCCTATGTCGATGGACCCCACGGTGTCTTCACACCGGACCGGTTCCCCGGCTCGGGCATCGTGCTCATCGCCGGCGGCGTGGGGATTTCGCCGATGATGAGCATGTTGCGCACCCTCGCCGCGCGCGGCGACCGACGTCCCTGCTACCTGTTCTACGGCGTCAACGAGATCGATCAGGTCGCCTTTCGCGACGAACTCGACGAACTGGCCCGCACCCTGGACCTGTCGGTGAACTACGTGGTCGCCAACCCCGATTCAGACTGGCCCGGCGAGACCGGTTACATCGACGCCGATATCCTGCGCCGCCTGCTTCCCGCGAGCCTGACCGCTCTGCAGTACTTCATCTGCGGCCCCGGCGCCCTCCAGGACGCGATGGAGGACGCGCTCGCCGCTCTCGGCGTGCCGGCGCAGCAGGTTCATACCGAACACTTCAACTTCGTCTAGAGGACCGTTCCCGTGAGACACAGACAAGTCACCCTGGCGGCGATCGTCGTGACCGTCGGAATCGTCCTCGCCTGCGTGATTTTCGCGCTCTACCAGATGTGAACTCTCCACGACCCCGTCGTCCCCGACGTTTCGGGCGGCGACCGCGGAAAGACTCCTGAATCCGTCCCGGACATGCGGAGAGCCGGGTGGCGGACGTCCCCCAACATCCAGCCGACCCGGCTCAATCCGTCTTGCTCGCCACCACCGGCAGCTCCCCCGCCGTTCCTCGCGTTCCCCCCGAATCGCGATCCCGGCCTGCCTGGTGTGGCGTGTGCCCCCGCACAAGAAGAACTCTGCCCCACGACCCTCAAGGCGGCCTGAACGCGACCTCAAGGGCGCCCCAAGGTTCGGTCCGGATGCTCCAGCACGACCAGTTCCTGCGTCGCCCGGGTCATCGCCACGTAGCGATCGACGGCGCCGGTGATGCCCGGCGCGAACGCGTCGCCCTCGACCAGCACCACCAGGTCGAACTCGAGTCCCTTGGCGTTCTCCGGGCTCAGCGAGGCGACCCGTTCGGCGCCGGCGAACGACGGGTCGCCGATCAGGCAGGCGATCCCCTTGCCGTGCCCCGCCAGCCAGTCGCGCAGGATCGCGTCCCGCTCGGCGATCGGCGCGTACCTCACCGGCACGCCGGTGCGGCGGATCGAGGTGGGCACCACGACGTCCGGGAGCGCGGCGGCGATCACCGGTTCGGCCGCGGCCATCACCTCCGCCGGCGTCCGGTAGTTGATCGTCAGCGTCGACACGGTGATCTGGTCGAAACCGACGCGGGCCAACCGGTCCGTCCAGGATTCGGTGAAACCGTGCCGCGCCTGCGCCCGGTCGCCGACCACGGTGAAGCTGCGGGACGGGCAGCGGCGCAGCAGCAGCTGCCATTCGGCGTCGCTGAGTTCCTGGGCCTCGTCGACGATCACGTGGGCGAACGGCCCGGCGAGCGGGTCGGCCTCCGCGGCCGGCAGGGCGTCGTCGTGCACCAGCGCGTCCCGGATGCTTGCCCGGTTGAGCAGCTTCAGGCCCGACTCGGGGTCGTCGTCGGCGGCCAGGATGTCCTCCACGACGTCGTCCATGTAGGCCCGGTCGGCGGCCTCCTCGGCGCGCCGGCGACGGTCCCGGTCGGACGCGTCGGGGTCGCCCAGACGCTGCCGCATGGCGTCCAGCAGGGGCAGGTCGGCGGTCGTCCACGGCGATCCCTCCGGACGCCGCAGGGCACGCACCTCGTCCGGGCTCAGCCAGGGCGCGCACCGGCGCAAGTACGCCGGGACGGCCCACAGGTCGGCGACCAGATCGGTCGGTTCCAGCAGCGGCCAGGCCCGGCGGACGGCCCGGCGCAGCGTGGGGCTCCGGTCGAGGAAGGCCCGCAGCGTCTCGACCGGGACGTCGCCGTCGGGGACGTTGTCGACCAGGATCTCCAGCACCGCCTCCCACACCTGGTCGTGCGCCTCGTTGTGCGGGGCGCCCGCGTCCACCGCCTCGAACGCCTCGGCCCAGTCCGCCGCCCGCAACCGGACGTCCGCCCAGGGCGTCTCCACCACCAGTGTCTCGGTCGGCGGCTCCTCGTAGAGCGCGACCGCCGGATCGACCGCCTCGACCATCCGGGCCGACGACTTCAGCCGGGCCACCTCCGGATCGGTCTCGGGGATGGCGTCCGCGCCCTCGGGCAGCAGGTCGCGCAGCGTGCAGGTCCGGACGCCCTCCTCCCCCAGCCCGGGCAGGACGTCCGCGACGTAGGCCAGGTAGGCCTCGTGCGGCCCGACGAACAACAGCCCGCCGCGGCGCCCGCCCAGCCGCGGGTCGGCGTAGGCCAGGTAGGCCGCCCGGTGCAGGGCGACCACGGTCTTGCCGGTGCCGGGGCCGCCGTCCACCACCAGCGCCCCGGCGGAACCGGCCCGGATGATCGCGTCCTGATCGGCGGCCAGGGTGCCGAGCACGTCGCGCATCCGGGCCGTCCGGGACTCGCCCAGGCTGGCCAGGAACGCCGACTGGTCGTCGAGCGCCACGGTGTCCGCGAGCGTGCCGGGGGTGAACACCTCGTCCCAGTAGTCGGTGACCCGGCGATCGGTCCAGCGGTAGCGGCGCCGGCTGGCCAGCCCGAGCGGGTGGGCGCGGGTGGCCGCCAAGAACGGCTCGGCGGCCGGGGTGCGCCAGTCGACGAGCAGTTGGCGCCCGGTGCGGTCGGTGAGCCCGACCCGTCCGATGTAGGTCGGCTCGCCGCCGTCGGCGGGGACCATCCGGCCCAGGCAGGCGTCCTCGGTGAACCGGGCGAGCAGTCGCCGCCGGGCGCTCAGCCGGTGGATCTCCAGGTCGCGATCGAGCGCCTGACGGCCGCGGACGGCCCGGACGCGGCGCAGCTCGTTCAGTCGATCGGAGAGGTTGGCCAGCTGGTCGGCGACGCAGTCGGCGATCGCCGCCAGGTGTCGTTCGTCGGGGCCGATCAGGCGTGGATCGGCCTTGGCGGCAAGGCGCTCGGGAAGGTGGAAGACGCTGCGCACGGAGGACATGGCAGGCGATTCTGCCCCCGCCCGGGGGTCTTGCGGCAAGCCCCCCGGTGGGCTATAGCTTGGAAGTGGAGAGACCCGGGTGGGAAGGTTGGCCCATGCAGGGGATTCGTCTCACCACCATCACGCTCGGGTCGCCGGATCCGGTGTCGCTGGCGCGGTTCTACGCTCGCCTCCTCGGCTGGACGCTGGGGCCCATCGACGATCCCACCTGGGTGGGAGTGCGCAATCCCGAGGGCGGCATCGGTATCGCCTGCCAGGTCGAGAAGCACCACGTCCGGCCGGTCTGGCCGAGCAGCCCCGGCGACCAGCAGATGCAGGTCCACCTCGAGATCCAGGTGGACGACCTGCAGTCGGGACTGCGGCACGCCCTGCAGTGCGGCGCCCGGATGGCGCGCTATCAGCCGCAGCCGGACGTCCGGGTGTGCATCGATCCGGCCGGGCACCCGTTCTGCCTCTGGGTCGAATAGGCGCCCGGCTCAGTGCGCCGGCAAGGCCAACCGGACCCCGAAGGCGACCAGGATCGTCCCGGCGATCCGGTCGACCACGCGTAGCCTGCGGGCGTCGTCGAACCAGCGGCGCGCGTAGCTCGCGCCGGCGATGATCAGGCCGAACCAGACCAGGGCCAGCGCGGCGTGCACCGCGGCCAGCAGCAGGCCCATGCCGAGCGGCCAGAAGCCCTGTGGGATGAACTGCGGGATCGTGGCCAGGTAGAACACGCCCACCTTGGGATTCAGCAGGTTCGTCCACACCCCGGCCAGGAAACCCCGCCACGCCGGCCCGGTCGCGGCACGCGCCGTCCGTCCGGTATCGGTGGCTCCCTTCCGGAAGCTCTGCACGATCAGGACGACACCCAGGACGCACAGGTAGGCCGCGCCGGCCAGGGTGACCACCCGGAACGCCAGTTCGGACGCCGCCAGCAACGCCGCCGCCCCGACCGCCGCGGCGGCACCCCAGATCAGCGCGCCCACGCACACCCCGAGACCGGTGGCGAACGCGTAACCGCGTCCCCGCACCAGCGCGGACCGCAGCACCAGGGTGGTGTCCAGTCCGGGGATCACGGTCAGCACCGCCGCCACCGCGGCGAAGCCGAGCAGGGCCTGCGCGAAGGTCATCCGGTCACGTCCGCGACCGGTGCCCCGGTGAACCGGACGAGGTCCGCCGGGGTGAGCCGGAACACGGCGTGCGGGTGTCCGGCGGCCGCCCAGATCTCGTCGAACCGGAACAGGTCGGCGTCGATCAGCTCGACGCTCGGGTTGGCATGTGCGACCGGCGAGACACCGCCGATCGAGAACCCGGTGGCCGCCTTCACGAACGCGGCGTCGGCCCGGCCCAGTTCGCCGACCAGCGCCGCCGCCTTCGCCTCGCTGACCCGGCGGTCGCCCGAGGTCATCACCAGCACCGCCGCATCGTCGCTGCGCCGCCGGAAGATGATGCTCTTCACGATCTGGCCGAGCTGGACGCCGAGCGCATCGGCGGCATCCTGCGCGGTGCGCGCCGAGTCGGTCAGCAGCACCGGCTGGTCGGCGTGGCCGAGTTCGGTCAGGGCGGCGGCGACCCGCTGGGCGCCTTCGGGCAGGGCAGACGTCATGGCCTCATAGTGCCGCACCGCGCGTGAGCTCCTCCAACAGTTCGATCGCGTGCCGGTAGCGGCGTCCCGTGGCCCTGGTCAGGCCCAGTTCGCAGGTCCGGTTGGACGACAGGTGATCGTCGTAGTGGACGCCATTCACCTCGGCGGCCTCCCGGGCCGTCGCGGACGCGGTCAGTTCGGGATGCAGCAGTCCCCGGTCGCCGGCGAATCCGCAGCAGCCCGCCTCGAACGGGACCGTCACCTCATCGGCGCAGGCGGCGGCCAGGCGGCGCAGGTGCTCCACGTCGCCGGCGTGCCGGTCCGAGCAGGTCGGGTGCAGCGCCACCCGGCCGA
>JAGPGQ010000030.1:0-1670 GCA_018055925.1 Micropruina sp. | reverse complement strand
GTCAGGTCGCCGCTGGGGCAGGTCGGTTCGCAGTAGCCGCACTCGACGCACCGGTCGATGGCCGGATCGACCAGTTCGGGCAGCTTCAGGTCGGCCAGGTGCGCGTCGGCGTCGGTGCCGATGATCACCCCCGGATTGAGCACTCCGTCCGGATCCAGCAGCCGCTTCAGTTCCCGCATCACGTCGTACAGTTCCGCGCCGTACTGCCGCTCGACGAACGGGGCCATCGCCCGCCCGGTGCCGTGCTCGGCCTTCAGCGAGCCGTCCACCGACAGCACCAGGTCGGCCAGCTCGTCGGTGAATCCGGCCAGGGCCCGCACCTGGGCCGGGTCGCGCAGGTCGGGGTCGATCATGAAGTGCAGGTTGGCGTCCTTGGCGTGACCGAAGATCACCGAGTCGCGATACCCGTAGCCGGAGCACAGTTGGGCCAGCCGGGCGACCGTGTCGGTGAGCGCCGGCATGGGCACCACGATGTCTTCCAGCAGTGCCGTCGAACCCGGACGGCGGGCGCCCGCCACCGCCGTGTACAGACCCTTGCGCACGTGCCAGGCGCGCGCCCGAGCGGCCGGATCGCTGGAGAACACCCCCGGTCCGGTGAGCCGCAGGCCGGCCACCACCGCCTCCAGGTCGGCGACCGTCCCGGCGAGTTCGCCGGCGTCGGCCGCCTGGGCCTCCACCAGCAGCGCGGTGTGCTGCCGGACCTCGAGCGCCGCCAGTTCGGCCAGGGGATCGGGCAGCGCCCGCGCGACCCGCAGCGATGCGGCATCCATCAGTTCGGCGGTGCGGGCGCCCGCGGCGACCAGTCCGGGCAGCGCCTCGGTGGCGGCCGCGATGCCGTCGAAGATCAGCAGGGCCGTGGACGCAGCGGGCAGCAGCGGCACGGTGCGGAACGTCGCCGAAGCGATGAACCCGAGGGTGCCCTCGGAGCCGACCATCAGGTGGGCCAGGATCTGCGCCGGCGCGTCGAAGTCGACGAACGCGTTCACCCCGTAGCCCATGGTGTTCTTCATCGAGAACTGGTGCGCGATCCGGCGCAGCGAGTCGGGGTTCCCGCGCACCCGGTCGCGCAGCCGGGCGAGGCCCGCCCACAGCTCGGGCCGGACCGCCCGCAGGTGCGCGTCGGCGTCGGCCCGTCCGGTATCGATCACGGTGCCGTCCAGCAGCACCAGTTCGAGCCCGTCCAGGGTGCGGTAGGTGTTGTCGGTGATGCCGCAGGCCATGCCCGAGGAGTTGTCGGCCACCACGCCGCCGATGGTGCAGGCGATCTCGCTGGCTGGGTCGGGTCCCAGGAGCCGGCCGTACGGGGCCAGCCGGGCGTTCACGGCGCGGACGGTCGCTCCGGGCTGGCAGCGGACCCGCGCCCCGTCGTCCAGCACGTCGATGCCGCGGAAACCCTGCCGGGTGTCGATCAGGACGCCGTCGCCGACGCCTTGGCCGGACAACGAGGTGCCGCCGGAGCGGAAGGTCACCCCGACCCGGTGGGCCCGGGCGACCGCCAGGGCGCGGGCGATGTCGGCGGACTCTCGCGCGACCACCACGGCCCGCGGCCGCACCAGGTAGTGCGACGCGTCGTGCGCCAGCCTGGCCAGGTCGATCGGGCGGTCGCTGACCCGTTCCGGGCCGAGCGCGTTGCGCAGACTGTCGACGAGCATCGTCACTCCCCTCTGGGG
>JAGPGQ010000218.1 GCA_018055925.1 Micropruina sp. | reverse complement strand
GCACAGGCGCCGGCAGCGACTGCCCGGATCGTGATCCCATCAGCAGGTAACGCTCTGCAACATGGTGCGGATTGTGGTCGGTGGCGGTTACGCTGCGCCCATCAGGGGCCGAGGCGCGCCAAGCGCCAGCGGGATGATGTGCTCGCGCGTCAGCTCGGTTTCGTGAAAGTGGCCGCCGCAGTAGGCGCACACATTGCGGTCGCGCGCGAACAGCTTGTCGTTGGTCAGGCCCGGGCGCAGGTCGAACGGGTTGATGCCCGGCACGCCCTTGGTGCCAATGATGCTGTTGACGGTGATGATGGACTGCTCGCCCGTCACGGCGTTGTGCCCGCCGCGGAACGTGGCCACGCGCTGGCCCACCTCCCAGCGCACCTCCTCGGCGGCGTAGTGGATCACCGCCTGCTGCAGCGATATCCAGGATTGCGGCAACCCTTGTGCCGACAGCTTGAGCACCTTCACAAAACGACTCCTCTTGCTGGAAGAAACCATCGTCTGTGGCCGGCGGCGCCAGTGCTGGCCACCCCTAGGCATGGGCAGGCCCAGCAGAAGACCGCGATGCACGACTACCTCGGTTTCGGCGCCCGCGAGGTCATGGTCGACGGAGACACCGAGGTCGGGGCGTGGATGAGCGTCAACGCGCTCGGCCACGAGCTGGCCGTGATGAAGGATGCGATGGGAGCCAAGGCCCGCCTCCACCACCTCGCGTTCTACTTCGGCTTCCCGCAGCACAACTTCGACTTCATGGAGGTCTGCCGTGAGCAGGGAATCGAGATGGAGCTCGGACCCGGCGTCCACGGCGCCACTCAGGGTCACTACTTCTACGTCTTCGAACCCGGCGGCAACCGCATCGAACTCTTCGGCCATCCCGGCATCCTCGAGCTCGAACCGGACTTCGAGACCCGCGTGTGGACCGTCGATGCGTTCATGAACAAGGGCGGAGTGTCCATCAGCGCACCGCTCTTCCCGGAGGAGTTCATGATCTTCGGAACCCCGGTGGTGAGGGAGGACGGAGTCACCGAGCACCGTGTGCCGGCAGGCGCCGTCGGCTCGGTGGAATCCAACCGAGCATGGCTCGACCAGCCGGGAGGTCGGTGATGAGGGTCGGGCTCATCCACGGTGCCTGGCACACCGGGCAGAGCTGGAGCCTGCTCCAGGATTCGCTGGCCGGTCGCGGGATCGCTTCGGATGCCGTGACCCTGCCCTCCGACGAACCGGGACTCGACTCCGGCGACTATGCGGAGTTCGCCACCCGAGCATGGTCGGAGATCGATGAGGACATGGTTCTCGTCGCCCATTCCCTGGGCGGCCTCACTGCACCAGTGATCGCAGGCTTGAGACCGGTGAGCATGATCGTCTACATCGGAGCTCTGCTGCCGGAGGTCGGCAAGAGCCTCGCGGAGCAGCGTGAGGGACGTCCTACGATGACGCAGCGGTGGCGCACCGAATACCTGCCTCAACAGCACCGGGAGGACAACGGCAACACGTGGTGGTCACCGGATCTTGCCGAAGAGATCTTCTACCACGACTGCCCACCGGACGTGGCCCGGGAGGCGGCGGCCCAGCTCAGGCAGCAGGCTGCCGCGCCGATCATCGGGCGCACTCCGCTCACGGCCATGCCCGAGGTGCCCAGCGCGTCGATCGTCTGCCGCGACGATCGGGTCGTCGACCCCGACTGGTCCCGGGACGCGGCACGCGATCGCTTGGGCGTGGAGGCGAGGGAGATGCCGGGCGGTCACTCGCCGTTCCTCGCCCGGCCCGACCGCCTCGCCGAGGAGATCATCGACATCGCCGGCGGCTTCGGCCTCCGGTGATCTCGGCGACCCCAGCACCCCCACCTGATCGCATCCCCGAACCCCCAATGAAGAATCAGTCACCGCAGCAGAAGGAGAGAACAGTGCCGATCATCGATGTCAGCGTCGTCGAAGGACGCACCGAGCCCCAGCTGAGGGCCCTGATGAGCGAACTCGTCCGCGCAGCGAGTGAGACCCTCGCCGTGCCCGCCGAGAGCGTGCGCGTCGTGGTGCGGGAAGTCAGCCCACACCATTGGGCCGTCGGGCCGCAGACCTACGCCGAACGAGAAGCCGGACGGACCGCCTGAGGAACGCGACTCGACCCGCTCACCCCTGCGAGACGAGCTTCTGGAGGACCTGGAAGGCGACAGCGACGACGAGCGCGTTGTAGAAGAACGCGATGATGCTGTGGAGGAGGACGATGCGGCGGGCCGGCACCCCGCAGACCTCGACGTCGGAGGTCGCGAACGAGGTGCCGATCGTGTACGCGAAGTAGAGGTAGTCGAGCCTCGACGGTGAGGTCGTCGTCGGGAAGCTCAGCTCGCGGTCGTCGTTGGCCGCCTCGGTGACCTCGTAGATCTCCGCGAACGCGATGTGGAGCATGAGCCAGGAGAGGATAATGCCTCCGCTCGCAGCGTAGAGCAGCAGCGTCTGGTCCGCACCGGCTTCACCCGACCCCTGTGCGACCATCGCCGTGATCGCCGCACTGATGCCGACGAGCGCGGCGAGCAGCGGGGGAACCCACAGCCACTTGACGACGACCCTCGTCTCGTCCCGATCGCCGGTGGCAGGACGCGAGTCCCTCCACACGACGATGAACCCGATGACGAGGTAGAGGGTCGTCACCGTCTCCCAGAGGAACAGCGCCCACAGCTCGTCCGTGAAGAGATAGAGGAGGCAGGTGATGACGATGAGCACCTGTGCCGCACCACTCGTCCACATTCCCTTCGACGGTCGGGTCGCCACCGTGATCGAGTCTTCAGCCATGGCCCGAATATACGTCACCCGCCCCTGAACCAGCCCTCGCCGGTTCCGCTCCCGCCCAACCCCGGCCGGTTCCGCTCCCGCCCAACCCCGGCGCGTTAGAGTGAGGCGTGCCCGGATTCGACATCGCCCTCACCGTCGTCGGCAGCATCAACGCCGACATCACCGCGGTCACCGACCGCCTGCCCGCCCCCGGCGAGACCGTCGGCGGAGGCAGGCTCCTGCGCAGCCCCGGCGGCAAGGGCGCGAACCAGGCCGTTGCTGCGGCCCGCCTCGGCGCGCGGACTCGGATGATCGGGGCCGTCGGCACCGACCCCACGGGACGCGAGATGACCGAAGCCCTGCGGCAGGCAGGAGTCGACGTCGACCAGGTCGCCGAGGTGGACGCGGAGACCGGGACCGCGCTCATCACCGTCGACGCCCGCGGGGAGAACACGATCGCCGTGTGCGAAGGCGCGAACGCCCAGGTCAGCATCGCCGACAACGAGTTCCCCGCAACCGAGACCGTCCTCACCCAGCTCGAGATCCCGCTGGCGACCGTGACCGCGCTCGCCGCCGCCGTCCGCGGGTTCTTCGTCGTCAACGCCGCCCCCGCCCGTCCTCTCCCCGCCGAGGTGGTCGACCGTGCCGACCTCATCATCGTCAACGAGTCCGAATTCGCGGCACTCCCGCAGCTGCGCGAGGCCCGCTCCGTTGCCGTGACCTACGGCGCTCAGGGTGCGGCACTCTACCAACGCGGGGACCGGATCGCCTACGCCCCCGCGCAGTCCGTGACCCCGGTGAGCACCGTCGGTGCCGGCGACGCGTTCTGTGCGGCTCTGACGATCGGCCTGCGCGCAGGCCTTCCCGCCGAGGCGGCGCTGCGAGCGGCCAACGCCGTCGGCGCAGCCGCGGTGACCGATCCGAGCGCGAGACCGGCCTTCCCAGCCTTCGCCCATTTCCTGCCCGGCACCGACGAGACCAGCACCGACCCCGACACCGACCACCCGGATTCAGGAGCCCGCCGATGACCGACTTCGCGACCTGCAGCGAGGCAGTTCCCATGCCTCTGCCGACCCCTGGCCCGCCGAGGGCCGACGCCCTCACCGGCCTCAGTGCCTTCCCTCTCACCCCGTTCCGGGACGGCCACCTCGACGTAGAAGCCTTCGCCGGACTCGTCGACCGCCTCGTCAACGCGGGCGTCGATTCGATCGCTCCGCTCGGCTCGACCGGCTGCGGGCCTTACCTCCACACGGACGAACGCGCCGAGATCGCGCGGATCACCGTCGACCGTGCCGCAGGCATCCCCGTCATCGTCGGCATCGGCGCTCTGAACACGCGAGACGTCCTGACCAACGCCGCCTCCGCCGAGGCGGCCGGTGCCGCAGCCCTCCTGCTCGCCCCCGTCAGCTACCACCCGCTCACCGACGACGAGGTCGTCGCGCTCTTCCGCACCGTCGCCTCGGCGAGCGGACTGCCACTCATCGTCTACGACAACCCCGGCACCACCCACTTCACCTTCACCACCGACCTCTACGCCCGGCTCGCCGAGATCGAGACCGTCGCGGCCATCAAGATCCCCGGCCTGCCGATGAGCCCCGAGTACTGGCGGGCCCGCGTCGCCTCGATCCGGGCCGCCACCGGTGGCAGGGTCGCCGTCGGCGTCTCCGTCGACGCCTACGGTGCCGAAGGACTCATCGCCGGCTGCGACGCGTGGTACTCCGCGATCGGCGGCACCCTGCCGGGGCCCATACTCGCGATCGCCCGGGCCGCACAATCCGGTGAGGCCGAACGCGCCCGCGAACTCGCCGTCCACCTCCAACCGCTGTGGGACCTCTTCGCCGCCCACGGCGGCAGCCTGCGAGTGGGTGCCGCGATCGCCGAGCGGCTCGATCTGGTCACTGGTCACTGCCTGCCCGCCCCGCTGGCACCGCTCGCCGCCGAGGGCAAGGAGGCGGTCGCCGCGCTCATCGACGCCCTCGACCTGCACTGAACCGCCCGGCCCGCCGCCACCCGTTCACGCAGTCGTCATCTCCGGTTCCGGGCCGGGACACCTCACTCCATATATATGGAGAACTGCGGGCACAACTCACCCGCGCCCGCCTCGACTCGGAGAACCGATGACGACATCGAAGACAGTCACCGCCGCCCTCACCGCCTTCCTCCTCACCACCGGCCTGAGTGCCGGACTCACCGTCACCGGTGCCACCACGGCCACCGCGGCCGAGGTGCCGGAGCCGATCAGCACCTCAGCCCCGGATGCGCAGGTCGCGCTCGACTACCTCGGCGCCTATGAGACCGGACAGTTCGACGAGTCCGCCGCAGAGATCACCGCCGTCTACGGCGACACCGTCTTCACCGTCAACGCGCAGGCCGCGACCGTCGACATCATCGACGCGAAGGACCCGGCCAAACCGGTCAAGATCGGGGAGATCACCGGCTCCGGGACCGCGAACTCGGTCGCCGTGCGCGACGACGGCCTCGGCGTCATCGCCCTGGAGAACGAGGACAAGACGGCACCCGGGTCGCTGATGTTCTTCGACGCGAGGACCACCTCGGCGACGGTGCTCGGATCGGTCGGGGTCGGATCCCTGCCGGACATGGTCACGATCACCCCCGACGGCAAGCAGGCGCTGGTGGCCAACGAGGGCGAGCCGGCCGATGACTTCTCGACCGACCCCGAAGGCTCGGTGGGCATCGTCGACCTCCCCGCCGAGGTGGCCGCCCCCTCGACCGCGGATGTGCGGACCGCAGACTTCCGGGACTTCGAGGACGGCGGGTCGAAGACCCTGCCCGAGGGTGTGCGCGTGTTCGGACCCAACCCCAACGGGGATCTCCCGGTCTCCCGGAACCTCGAACCCGAGTACATCACGGTCGCCGGCGGGAAGGCCTACGCGAGCCTGCAGGAGGCCAACGCGATCGCCGTCGTCGATATCGCCGCCGGCGAGGTCGAGCGGATCATGCCGCTGGGTTACAAAGACTATGGCACGGCCGGCAACGGTCTCGACGCCTCCGACCGTGACCCGAAGGACGCCCCGACGGTGAACATCGCGACCTACCCGGGGCTCAAGGGCGCGTACATGCCCGACACCGTCTCGACGTTCTCCGCAGGCGGCACCGACTACCTCGTCACCGCGAACGAAGGCGACTCCCGCGAATGGGGTGACTTCGTCGACGCGGCCAGGGTCAAGGACCTCGGCGGCGACGGTCTGGCACCGGTGTGCACGACCTCACCGCTGGCGGACAAACTCGGCGACGATCAGCTCGGCCGCCTCAACGTCATCACCGACCTGGGTCTCAGCGCCGACGGCAGCTGCTATGAGGAGCTCTACGCGTTCGGCGGCCGGTCGTTCTCGATCTGGACGACCGATGGGAAGCTCGTCGCCGACTCCGGTGATGAGTTCGAGCAGATGACCGCGAAGGCGATCCCGCAGTTCTTCAACTCCAACCACACCGAATCCAACCTCGAGGGCCGCAGCGACGACAAGGGCCCGGAGCCCGAGGCGCTGACGATCGGCCAGGTGGGGGAGACGACCTACGCGTTCGTCGGCTTCGAGCGCATCGGCGGCATCGCCGTCTACGATCTGTCCGACCCGGCGAACGGATAGGAAATTCAACCGCATGAGGCCAAGTATGGCGCGAGTTTTGGGCCTCGAAACACGTTCGGCCAAGGAAGGTTGAGCGCTCGCTTGCCGCTCCATGGCAAGAGCTTGGGAGGCAGTATGCATTTGGGCCTGGCGCGCGCGCAGCTGCTTCCCCGCAGCGATGGATACCGCCGCTTCACTGGGTCACCAATTGACGCGCTGGTCTACCTCGTCGGGTTGA
>JAGPGQ010000217.1 GCA_018055925.1 Micropruina sp. | reverse complement strand
GAGCGTGCCCGGGTGCGGGTGAGCACCACCGACTGCGCCAGCAACGGCACCGTCAGCTCCCGTCCGATCAGGGCGGCCGCGGCCGCATAGGCGGGCACCCCGGGGGTGACGTCCCACGGCACCCCGGCCGCGTCCAGCCTCCTGGTCTGTTCCGACAAGGCCGAATACACCGACAGATCGCCCGACGCGAGCCGGACGGCCGTCCGTCCGGCCTCATGGGCGGCGACCAGTTCGGCGGTGATCCGGTCCAGGTCGAGGTTCTGGGTGTCGATCAAGACGGCACCGGGGCGGGCGTGTCCGAGCACCTCGGCATCGAGATAGGTGCCCGGGTAGAGCACCAGGTCGGCGGCGGCCAGCAGCCGGACGGCCCGCACCGTCAGCAGGTCGGCGGCCCCCGGCCCGGCACCGACGAAGTGGACGGTCACCGGACCGGCCCGCCGGTGGTCACGTAGCGCGGCGTCCACACCCCGGCGGGGCTGACCCGGGTGCCGCTGGCGCCGACGATCAGCAGGCACTTCATGTCGATCGTCGCCGGGTCGAACTCGCCCAGGGTGGTCACCCGCAGCGACTCCCCGGCCCGCCCGATGTCGCGCCCGACCACCACGACCGTCCCGGGATCGCGATGCTCCAGCAGCACCCGCCGGGCGGTGACCAGCTGTTCGGTGCGAGAGCGGGACGCCGGGTTGTAGATCGCCAGCACCAGGTCGGCCTCCGCGACGGCGCGCAGCCGGCGCTCCACCACGTCCCACGGCTTGAGCCGGTCCGACAGGCTGATCACCGCGAAGTCGGCGCCGATCGGGGCGCCGGCCCGGGCGGCCACCGCCTGCACGGCACTCAGCCCGGGCAGCACCCGGATCGCGACGCCGGCGTAGGCCGGGTCCTCGGCGGCCTCGAACACCGCCGCCGCCATGCCGAAGATCCCCGCGTCGCCACCCGAGACGACCGCGACCGGCTCGCCGCGCGCCGCCAGGTCGAGGGCGAACCGGGCCCGATCCACCTCAACGGTGTTGCCGGACGCGTGCCGGACGAGCCCGGCGCGTTGCGGCACCCGGTCGAGGTAGGGGCCGTAGCCGACGATGTGCCGCACCCGGGCCAGGGCATCGGTCACCTCGGGCGTCCGCCAGGCATCGGGGCCGGGTCCCAGACCCACCACGAGCACCTCCGCCCCCGGGTGCGCCCCGTTGGCCGCCCGGACGGACGGCTCGGCCCGCTCCACCGAGCGGCTGCCGTTGCGGCTGTCCCCGGTGACCACGATCAGCGAGAAATACGGCACCGTGTCCGGATCGACCTCGGTCACCGGAAGCCAGCGCTGGCCCGGCATCGAGGCCCGCTCGACGTAGACCGCGTGCTCCAGCCGGCCGGCGGCGGCCAAGGCGCGCCGCACCGCCGGGAACGTCCGGCCCAGCTTCAGGATCACGGCGGCATCGGTGTCGGCCAGCCGGCGGGCGAGTTCCGGCTCGGGCAGGGTGCCGGGCAGCACGGTCAGCACGTCCTGCTGCCGGGCCAGCGGGCCGGTCGCCAGGGCCGCGGCCGCCGCGAACGACGGCACCCCGGGCACCATCTCGGTCGGATACCGGTCGGCCAGCCGATCGTGCAGGTACATGGACGAGCCGTAGAACAGCGGATCGCCCTCGGCCAGCAGCACCACGTCCCGGCCGGCGTCCAGGTGGACGGACAGCCGCTCCGCGCACTCCTCGTAGAACGCGGTCACGGCACCGGCATAGCCGCCCGGATGGTCGGTCGTCCCGGTGGTCACGGGATAGGTGAGCTGCTCCTCGATCACATCGTCCGGGAACAGCTCGGCGGCGATCCGGCGGGCGTTCGACTCCTTGCCGACACCGGCGTGGTAGGCGATCACCGGTGCCCGTTCGATCAGCCGGGCCGCCTTGCGGGTGATCAGTTCGGGGTCGCCGGGACCCACCCCGACGCCGTAGAACCGTCCGGTCGGCCGCCGGCCGCCGCTGTCCGATCCCGTCCCGGCGGTGCTCACTCGGCCTCCTGAGCCAGCGCGTTGAGTGCCGACGAGGTCATCGCGGAGCCGCCGCGGCGTCCCCTGACCGTGACGTAGGGGATCTCGATGCCGTGCTCCGTGGCGAGGTCGATCAGCGCCTGCTTGGACTCGGCGGCGCCGATGAAGCCGACCGGGCAGCCGACGATCGCGGCCGGACGCGGGCCACCGTCCAGGATCAACTCCAGCAGATGGAACAGGGCGGTCGGCGCGTTCCCGATCGCCACCACCGCGCCGGCCAGGTGCGGCTCCCACAGCGAGACCGCCGCCGCCGTCCGGGTGGTCCGCCAACTCCGGGCCAACTCCGGCACCCGCTCGTCGTTCAGCAGGCACAGCACCCGGTTGTCCCGCGGCAGCCGGCTCCGGGTCACACCGGTGGCCACCATGGTCGCGTCGCACAGGATCGGCGCCCCCGCCTCGAGCGCGGCGCGGGCGGCCCGCACCAGCCGCGGGTGCACCACCAGATCGCGGGCCAGGTCGACCTGGCCGCTGCCGTGGATCATTCGCACCGCCAGCTTCTCGGCGTCGGCCGGCAGCCCCGACAGGTCGGCCTCGCGCCGGATCGTGGCGAACGAGTCGCGGTAGATCGCCGGCCCTTCGGTCACGTACTCGAAGCGCCGGCGCCCGCGGCGCGGCTGGTCGGTCATGGCTTCCCTCCCTCGGCTGCGGGGACGAGGATGCCACGCCACGGCGTGACGATCACCTCGTCGGCGGTGGCGGTCAGCGCCTCGATGGCCGCGCGGCTCAGACCCTCCTTCGGGACGGGGACGTGCTCGCCGCCCGGGACCGAACCCCAGCGGTCCTCCAGGCTCGGCTGGCCGAGCCTCTCCATCTCCCCTTGGATGTTGGACGAGCGGGGCGCGATCGTGTCGGTGGTTTCGAGGGGCGCATCCGTCAGTGGCCGGCGAAGCTCGCGCACGTGCCAGGCGGCCGAGGGACCCGCGCCGCGGGCGTCCAGGAACTCCAGGGCCAGCCCGGCGAGCCGGGAGGCGGCCTCGTCCAGCGCGATCACCGGCCCCCGGGCGTCCCCGATCCGCAGCCTGGCCTGCCGCGGGTTGAGGGCCACCAGGCCGAGGTCGGTGGGCCGGTCGAGCAGGTCGCCGCGACCGTCGTCCAGCACGAACAGGAACCGGGCCGGCAGGCCGGCCAGCCGCGGATCGGCACACAGCAGGGCGTCCAGCCGGTCGGCGACGCCGCGCAGGTCGGCCCGGCCGCCGGCCAGCCCGGTCTGCGGCGACACCATCACGTTGCGGACCAGCTCATGGCTGCGGGTGGGCAGCAGTCCCGCGTCCTCGAGCGCCGCCAGGGCCTCCGCGGTGAGCCGTCCGTCCTCGCCGGGAAAGCCGCGCACCTGCAGGTTCGCCCGCCCGGTGACATACACCCGGCCGTCCCCGAACCGCTCCGCCGCTTCGGCCAGCGCGCGAAGCGACACGGCCCGGATCCGGCCGCCGATCAGCCGCAGCCGGACCAGCAACCCGTCCTCGGCGGGCCAGGGGCGCATGGCTCCCGGGCAGCGGTCTCGACGGGTCCGGACGGTGGTCGGCATGGAAAGTCACGTGCTCCTTCGGGGTCGACACGACCCTAACGCCGGGCCGCCCTCCGGATCGCCCGTCCGGGAGAACCGGACGCATCGGCCGCCGCCGGGTATCCGCCGTCGGAGTGGCTCCATCCGCACCAGCGCCGTTGTCCAACGGCAGCCCGGGATCGAGCCGAGATCCCGGCTTCCGCCGGGATGACCGGGGGTGGTCGACGGTCCGACGTTGCCGGTTTCGACTTTGAGATCCCGGCCGGGATGACGGGGTGCGGGGATGACTGGCGGGCCGGGAGGACCGTAGAGGGCGGTCTCTGGTGCCGGTCTGTATGCCCGGATGGCTTCGTCGTCCTGGTCGATGCAGTCATCCCGGGCTCGACCCGGGATCCCGTTGCCCGCTGAAGGACAGCTTCGGCGTCGATCTGAAGCCCTGCCCCGGCCGTGAGAGCCGGCATTCCGGACTTGGGACGCGCAGACCCGCTGTTCGCGGGTCATCTGCAGGGCGTGCCGGCGCGTGCACCCGATGCCGTGGTCGAAAGCGATCCAGATCGGGCAGCGTCAGAGGTGCCCGATCTGGATCGTTCTCGCCGGGTGCAGCGCTTCCCGGCCCGCGCACCGGCCTCGATGACCCGGTTCGAACCGAGATTCAGGCCCGGTCGGACTCGTACGCCCCGTCGGACTCGGGGGCCGGCTCGTCACCATCCTCGGTTTCGAGCGCGTTGCGCCGGGTCTGCCGCACCACGAACCAGACCAGCGCGGCCACGGCCGCGACACCGGCACCGATCGCCGCCGCGGGGGAGTGTTCCCACAGCACCGCCAGCGCCTCGAAACCGGCGAAACCGACCGTCCCGTACAGGAACGCCCAGGCGATCGATCCGATCACGGTGGCCGGGATGTAGCGGATCAGCGGCATCCGGGTCGCGCCCGCGGCCAGGTTGATCACGGTCTGGACGCCGACGGTCAGGAACGAGAGGCTCACCGCCGGCGCGCCCCACCGGTTGATCCGATCGACCGCGCGCCGGTAGCCGGCGGAGTCCAGCCAGCGCGAGGCGCGCGTCCGCCGAGCGGTGTGGGCGGCGGCCCGTCCCAGCCAGTAGGTGCCGTTCGACCGCAGCAACACGATGCAGAACAGGGCTGCGACAACCAGCGGGAACGGTGCGGCCCATTGGGTCGGATCCACGCCACCACCTTCCCTCGGACGACGGTCAGTCTATCGACCCGCGACCAGCTCACCCCGGGGGGTACCACGGGCCGTCCGGGCCAGCCAGAGCATGCCCACCGCCAACGTCAGCACCCCCACCACGGACTCCGGCTGCTCCGGATGCAGCACCGTCCCGAACCGCCACACCAGCCCCGTCCCGGCGGTCAGCAGCAGGAACGCGCCGACCGCGCCGGCACCCACCGGTTCACCCAGCGGCGGGATCAGGGCGTATTCCAGGCGCCCGATCAGCGGGATCAGCCCCACGATCGCCAACCAGGTGACCAGCGCCACCATCGCCTGCGACAACAGCGCGCCGGCCAGTCCGGGTGCCGCCAGCGAGACGGCCACCAAGGCACCCCCGGCCAACACGATCGCCGGGATGTGCCACAGGTAGGTGGTCACGGCCAGCGCGTTCGCGATCGCCAGCCCGCGCTCCACCCGGGCCGGCAGCCGCCGGGCCACGCCGGCACGCTCCAGCAGGCCCAGCACACCCGCCTGGCCGAACCTGAGCACGATCATGGCCACCGTCGGCGGCAGCACGTTGGCCACCGGAATGTCACCCAGGCCGATCGACGAGGCCGGATAGCCGAAACCGAAGATGAGCAGGGGAATCAGGACCACGGTGAACCCCACCGCCGCCCACGCCACCCGGACCCGGCCGGTCCGGAACCACCCCCGGTGATAGGCGATCCCCAACTGGTGACACAGCGGCCAGACGGTCAGCAGGTTCAGGTAGCGGAGCTCCATCTCGCCGCTCAGGAACGACCAGGCGTCCACCCCCACGGCCACCGCGGTCAGCAGCAGCAACGGCTGCCAGGGCCGCCGGTCGTGCCAGGCCACCATGGCCGGCGCCACCCCCACGATCACCAGGTACACGGCGATGAACCACAGCAGCTGGGCGAACTGCACGCTCAACCCGATCGCCTCGCGGGCCGGCACGCTCCAGGCCGCGACCGTGCTGACCAGGGTCGCGAAACCCACGAAGACCACCAGCGGACCGACCAGTCGGCGAGCCCGTGAGGCCAGGTAGTAGGGGTAACCCCGGCCCTGGGCACGCATCCGGTCGATCACCAGCGCATGCGCGAACCCGCCCGCGATGAAGAACAGCGGAATGATCATGATGAACCAGCTGGCCGTCCACCAGGCGGCGTGCGGCTGCGGCGCCCAGGGCACCACCCCGGGACGGCCGTCGACGATCACGATCGTGTACAGCAGGCAATGGAAGGTGACCACCACGAACACCGCCAGCGCCCTGGCCAGGTCGATCAGGTGATTGCGGGGTTTCATCGGCGGTCATCGTACGCGGCGGCCCGCGTGGGGCCGGCGCATCCGCGCCACGCGGATGATCCGGGGGTTTCCCACAACCGGCGCGACGGGCTTAGGTTGGAGGCGTGGACGACCCGAACGCAAGCGAGGTGTACGCCTTCGACCTCGATCGCAGCACCGACGAGTCGTGGACGGAGTTCGCCGGCAAGCTCGGCGAGGTGATCGCGCACATGGAACCGGGCGCGACACTCCGGATCGGCACGGTGGCGACCGAACAGGAGGGCACCGCCCCCTTCGTGATGTTCGTCTGCCCGGCCTGCGACGAGGTGATCGCCGAGGCCGCCGGCAACGCGGCGCTCAGCGAGGAGTTCCAGCTCAGCCCCGACCAGTTGGACGCCCTGGAGGCGGCCGGCTGGGAGCCGCCGAACGTCGACTCGGAGCACCCCACGCCCAACTTCTGGCGTACCGGGCAGCTGGAGGAGTCCGCCGAGGTCGCCCAGGCGGCGACGCACGCGCTGCGCGAGGTGTACCGGGTGCCGCACCCGGCCTTCCTGGCGCCCGACCAGCTGGCCGAGATCCTCACCCCGCCG
>JAGPGQ010000216.1 GCA_018055925.1 Micropruina sp. | reverse complement strand
CCCGCCTTCACCCAGCCGCCGTGGGCCTTGATGGTCTGCGCCACGATCGAGAGCCCGAGCCCCGAGCCGGGGGTGTTGCGCGCGGACGGCGAGCGCCAGAACCGGTCGAACACGTGCGGCAGCTCGTCGTCGGGAATCCCCGGACCCTGGTCGGAGATGCGCAGCCGGTCACCCTCCAGCAGGACGTGGACGGTGCCGTCCTGGGGTGAGAACTTGACCGCGTTGTCCAGCAGGTTGGTGATCGCCCGCTCCAGCGAATCGGGCTCGCCGACCAGGTAGAGCGGGTTCAGCTCGACGTCGAACGACAGGGAGGGTCCGCGCCGTTTCGCCCGCGCGATCGCGCTGTGCACCACGTCGCGCAGGTCGATCGGCTCGGGGTGCGGCTCGACGACGTCCTCGCGACTCAGATGCACCAGGTCGCCGACCAGGGTGGTGAACTCGCCGAGCTGCGCGGCGATGTCGCGCAGGATGTCGGTCCGCGCGCCCTCGGGCAGCATCCGGCTGCGCTCGTCGGCCACCAGCAGTTCGACATTGGTCCGCAGCGACGTGAGCGGCGTCCGCAGCTCGTGGCCGGCGTCCGCGATCAGCCGGTGCTGCCGCTCGCGGGACGACTGCAGCGAGCTGAGCATGGTGTTGAACGAGCGTCCCAGGTCGGCCAGTTCGCCGGTGCCCTCGATCACGATCGGGTCCAGCTCGTTGGTGTCGGTGACGTGGGTGACGGCCTCGGTCAGCCGGCGCATCGGACGGATCGCCGCACGCGCGATGACGAAGCCGATGGCGCTGGACACGCCGACGCCCAGGAAGCCGAAGATGGCCAGCGACCAGGCCAGGGTGGCCAAAATGTTGTTGGTGGCCTGCAGCGGACGCCCGAGCACCAGCGCGTACCTCTCGGTGCCCGCCTTGAGCGGCACGGCGACGATCCGGTACGGCTCGCCGTTCGAGGCCGCCCCGGTGCGGGCCGAGGAGCCCTGCTGCCGCCGGGCGACCGAGAGTTCCTCCACGCCGGGCACCAGGCTCACCGTGGCGCCGGGCAGGGTGCTGACCCTGCTGTCCGCGCGCACCAGCATCACCGTCACGTTGGCGGCCTTCAGCGCGTTGGTGTCCAGGCCGCCCATGCCCTCGATATCGACCGCGACCCAGTTCGCGGTCACCGCGGCGACGTCCACCAACTCGCTGTCCAGCTGGTTGAAGACGGTGACCCGGGTGATCAGCCAGGCGGCGACGCCGGTGAGCGCCACAGCGGACGCCACGGCGGCCGCCACCAGGACGGCCAGGCGATCCCGCAGCGAACGTTCGCGAACCGCCAGCAGCCGGCTCAGCCAAGCTGTCACGGGGGCGTCTCGCGCAGCACGTACCCGATGCCGCGGACGGTGTGGATCAGCCGGCTCTCACCCTCTCCCTCGGTCTTGCGCCGCAGGTAACCGATGTAGACCTCGAGCGAGTTTGCCGTGGTCGGGAAGTCGAAGCCCCACACCTCGTTGAGCAGCCAGCCGCGCTCCAGCACCTTGCGGGGGTGCTCCAGGAAGGTCTGCAGCAGCGCGAACTCGGTGCGGGTCAGGCTGATCCGGCGTCCGGCGCGCAGCACCTCGCGGGTCTGCGGGTCGAGGGACAGGTCGGCGAAGGTCAGCAGTTCGTTGTCCGCTTGCTCCTCGGCGGCCGGCTTCGAACGCCGGGTGAGCGCTCGCAGCCGGGCGAGCAGTTCGTCCAGCGCGAACGGCTTGGCCATGTAGTCGTCGGCGCCGGCGTCCAGGCCGTCCACCCGGTCGTTGACCGCGTCGCGGGCGGTCAGCACCAGGATCGGCACGTCGTTTCCCGTGGAACGCAGCATCCGGGTGGTCTCCAGACCGTCGAGCCGGGGCATCATCACGTCCATGATCACCGCGTCCGGACGCAGCGCCGACAGCCGGGCCAGCGCCTCCAGCCCGTCGCCCGCGGCGGTCACCTCATAGCCCGAGTACTGCAAGGAGCGGGCCAGGGAGTCCCGGACGGCCTGATCGTCGTCGACAACGAGGATGTGCATGGGATCAGCCTGCCACGCCGCACCGGCCGGGGCGCGCTGACCGGCCGGGTGGGTCACTTCTGGAACTCGCGCACCCGGTCCAGGACGCCGGGCATGGCCGCCTCGATGCTGGCCAGCGTGCCGTTGAAGCCGTCGGCCGAGCCGTACCAGGGGTCGGGGACGCCGGAGCCGGGTTCGGCGTCCGGGTCGAAGTCGGTGAGCAGGGCGAGGTTGTCGGCGTCCGGGACGAGGCGCCGCATTCGGGACAGGTGCAGGCCCTCCATGGCGACCACCAGGTCGGCGTCCCGGATCTCGGCGGCGGTGATCTGGTGGGCGCGATGGCCGCCGCTGCTGTAGCCGGCCCGGGCCAGCACCCGCCGGGCCCGGGCATCGATGGGTTCGCCCAGCTCTTCGGTGGAGGTGCCGGCAGAGGTGAATCGCACCCCGTCCAGTCCGGCGCGTTCGGCCCAGCCGCGGGCGACCCGCTCGGCCATCGGCGAGCGGCAGATGTTGCCCCAGCAGACGAAGATGACCTCGACCACGTCAGCGGTTGACTTCGCTCTTGGAAAGGAACGACGAGTTCAGGATGAACGACACGATCGACACGATCAAGGCGCCCCAGAAGGCCGACCAGAACCCGTCGACGTGCCACCCGACGTGGAGTTGCTCGGCGAGCCACGCGGTGAGCCAGAGCAGCAGCGCGTTGATCACCAGCAGGAACAGGCCCAGGGTCAGCAGCAGCAACGGCGCCGAGGCGAACGTGAACAGCGGCTTCACGATGGCGTTCACCACGCCGAAGATGGCCGCGACCACCATGATGACGATCAGGTTGTCCTGCAGTTCGTTGGTTTCCATCCGGATGCCCGGCACCACCCAGGTGGCGAACGCGAGGGCGGCAGCGCTGAACAGGAAACGCATGACCATGGGGCAATTCTGTCATGGCAGAGTACTCCCAGAGAATCGACCGACAGATGGGCCCCATCGTGAACCTGCGTCACCGTCACTTCCTCAAGGAGCTCGACTTCGCCCCGGCCGAGTGGCGAGGGCTGCTCGACCTGACGGCCGAGCTGAAGAAGGCCCGGAGGTCGCGTCGTGAGGCCAAGCGGCTGGACGGGTTGACACTGGCGCTGATCTTCGAGAAGCCGTCCACCCGGACGCGGTCCTCGTTCGAGGTGGCCGCCTACCACCAGGGCGCCAACGTCAGCTATTTCGACGAGACCGGCGCTCACATGGGGCACAAGGAATCGATCGCCGACACGGCGCGGGTGTTGTCCCGGTTCTACGACGGCGTTCAGTACCGAGGGTCGCGGCAGGAGATCGTGGAGACCCTCGCCAGGCACAGCAGCGTGCCGGTGTGGAACGGCCTGACCGACGAGTGGCACCCGACCCAGAGCCTGTGCGACATGTTCACCATGCGCGAGTCGTCGGGGCTGGAGGATCGCGACATCAGCTTCGCCTACATCGGGGACGCCCGGTTCAACCAGGGCCGCTCGCTGCTGATCGCCGGCGCGATGATGGGCATGGACGTCCGGATCATCGCGCCCGAGGCGTTGCAGCCGGACCCGGAGCTGGTGTCCATCGCCCGGCGGATCGGTGCCGGGACGGGTGCCCGGGTGACGGTGACCGAGGACGTGGCGGCGGTCAAGGGGGTCGACTTCGTGCACACCGACATCTGGGTGTCGATGGGGGAGCCCAAGGACGTGTGGGCCGAGCGGATCGAACTGCTCACCCCCTACCGGGTGACTGCCCAGCTGCTGGAACGCACCGAGAACCCGGACGTGAAGTTCATGCACTGCCTGCCCAGCTACCACGACCTGGACACGACCGTGTCGCAGCAGATCCTGGCGGAGACCGGCCGCGAGGTCTTCGAGGTGACCGAGGAGGTCTTCGAGTCGCCGGCGTCCCTGGTCTTCGATCAGGCCGAGAACCGGCTGCACACGATCAAGGCGATCCTGGTCGCGACGCTCGCCGGGCACTGAAGGGTCGTCAGCCGGCCGCCGCGCTGTCCCGGCCCTGGAAGGCCCGCTCCATGGCTTGCGCCGGCCAGTACTGATTCAGGAACACCTTGCCCTGACGCTTGAGCGAGCGCCGGTCGAGGCTGCGCCCGCGGTCGACCACCGGCACCAGCAGGCCGGCGCCCGTGAGCAGCGCGATCAGGGCGGCGGTGTGCGGGTCGGGTTCGGCGCCGAACAGGAAGACCTCGTCGAGCCGGGCCCGCAGCTGCGCCTCATGGCGTCCGTCGACGCTGACCCACCGGGTGGTGGGAACCAGGCCCAGCACCCGGTGCGGCTTCCGGCTGACCAACTCGGCCCGGGCCAGGCGTTCGTAGACGGTGTCGACCACCTTGCGGCCGAGCCGATCCACCAGCACCGACGGGAACCAGGCCGGCTTGCCGCCGATCACGGCGACGGCGTCGCTGAGCAGCGGATCGACCGGCCAGGCGGCGTCCGGCACATTCACCGCCCGGTTCTTCCGGACCGACTCGCCGGGCTCGCTGAGCCGGACGTTGCCGGCCAGGGTCAGGTCGCTGAGCAGCGCACCGCCGATCAGTAGGTCGGTGTAGCGGGCCAGCTTCTTTCCGGTCTGGTCGTCGGTGGCGAGCAGCAGGACGTCCTCGGCGAGCAGCATGGAAGGCCCTCCTCGGTGCGGTTCGTGGGGTTCAATGGGACGATCATGCCCGGTGGTGCAACGCCGCACCTCCGCGCTGCGTGTGTGCAGGGTATGACGCTTGTGCAGGAGGCGCCGGTGACCGCGGTTGGATTCGAGGATTACGTCGCCACCCGGTCGGTCGCGCTGCAGCGTTTCGCCTACCTGGTCACCCGGAACGCCGAGGACGCCCGTGACCTGGTGCAGGACGCCCTGCTCGGCCTGTACCCGCACTGGAGCCGGGTGAGCGCCGCCGGCAACGTGGACGCCTACGTGAAGCGCAGCATCGTCAACGCCGGCATCAGCCGCTGGCGGCGGACCGGCCGCGAGCAGGTCAGCGACGAGTTGCGGGCCGTCACCCCCGACCACGCCGCCGGTGTGACGGACGCCGAACTGGCCTGGCAGCTGTGCGCGAGCCTGCCGCCGCTGCAGCGCGCCGCGGTCGCGCTGCGGTTCTACGACGACCTGGAGTATGCCGACATCGCCGCGATCCTGGGCTGTCCGGAGGCGACCGCCCGCTCCCATGTGCATCGTGCGCTGACCCGGCTGCGCACCCGACTGATCGAGGACGAGACCGATGACTGAGCCCACAGCACCCAACGACCGGGCCGAGCGCGCCTTCCGGGACGGGCTCCGGCAGCATGCAGACGAGGTGGACTTCGAGCCGCTGGAGTTGGTGACACCCACCCGCTCGGGCGGGCGGATTCCGCGCTGGCTGCCGGTGGCGGCCGTCGTCGCGCTGGTGGCGGCGGTGGCGATTCCGCTTGCCATCACCCAGTTCGGCGGCGGCTCCAGCAGCGCGGTGCCCGCTCCGGCGCAGGCCGAGCGTGCGCCGGCCGATTCCGGGTCGGGCTCGGCGCCCCACGCGCCGGGTGATGCGCCCCGGCCCGGGTGGCGCTGGGAGTCCTACCGGGTGCTCAGCTATCAGGTGCCGCAGTACTGGGGGTACGCCTGGTCGCCGGCGAGCGACTGGTGTGCCGCCGGACGGATGAAGGCGGCGCCCGGGCCGTTCGTCGATCTGGCCCCTGAGCTGCGGCCGGTGGCGATGATCCTCTGCCCGCGGGAGTTGCCCGCCGGGCAACTGCAGATGTTCGTGACCGTGCGTTCGGTGACGGCCGCCGATCGCGGGTGGGACCTGCCGGCCGGCTGGACGATGGCCACCAGTAAGGAACTGGCCGGCTATGTCGTCCAGGTGGTGCACACCAACGAGTTCGCGCAGGTCGCCGGACAGATCATCGGGTCCGTCCGTCCGATCGGGGCGGTGGATCCCAACGGCTGCCCCGCCGTGGACGTCATCGAGGACGGCGGGATGCCCTCCAAGGTTGCCGAGCTGGACGCCCCGGACCGGGTCTCGCTGTGCCAGTACCGACCCGGTGAGGCGGGACTGGTGGCCTCGAAGCTGCTGACCGGCGCCGAGGGGCGGAGCGTCGCGGCGGCGCTGGCGGCCGCCCCGGCGGGCAGCGGGCCGGACGACACCTCGTGCGAGGCGTCGGCGCCCGACTTCGCCCGCGCCCGGCTCTGGCACGGCGAGACGGCCTCCGAGGTCTACGTGCGGTACGCCGGCTGCCGCGGCAACGGCATCTTCGACGGGGGCCCCAGCCGCAAGCTGACCGCTGAGGCCTGCCGGGCGGTCCTGCAGCCGCCGCTGGTGTTCACCACCGGCCACGGTCCGGCCGGCGAGCTGTGCATGGCTCCGCCCGTGACCGGGGGAGAGGACGCCCCGACGCCGGGTGCGTCGCCGACCCGCTGAGGCCGTCATCCCGGGCCAGTTGGTCATCCCGGGCCGGTTCGTCATCCCGGGCTCGACCCGGGATGTCGGTCGCGGGACAGATCCCGGCATCCGCCGGGATGACGAGGGGCCGGGTGACGGCAGGGCCGGATGGCGGCGGGGCCGGATGGCGGCGGGGCCGGATGGCGGCGGGGCCGGATGGCGAGGGCAGGATGCCGAGCGG
>JAGPGQ010000215.1 GCA_018055925.1 Micropruina sp. | reverse complement strand
TCGATCCCGCTCGGTCGTCCGGGCCGGTTGGACGAGATCGCCGACCTGGTCTGCTACCTGACCTCGGACCGGTCCAGCTACGTCACCGGCACCACGTTCACCATCAGCGGCGGAAAATCCCGCGGCTGACCTTCATCCGTCCATTCTTTGCGGCATTCGGCGCAGACACATGATCGAACGGGGGAAACTGCTCCCATGAATCGTCGTGCCGAAATACTGCTGCACCTGGAACGACGCCTCTCGGCTCATCCCGAGTTGATGGTGAATCGGCTCGGGGTGACCGCTCGGACGATCGCCAACGACGTCACCGACCTGAATACGGCGCTGGCCGGGGCGGCCTCGGTACGGCTCGACAAGGGCCGCTACCGGCTCTGGGTGGTCGACCGGGAACGCTACGCCCGGCTGCGGGCCGAACTCGTCGACCCGGCGCATTCGTTCAACGACCCGATGACCCGCGTCGGATATGCGCTGTCCCGGCTGATCCGGGCCGACGGCCCCGTCCCGACCGACGACCTGGCGCGCGAGATGTCGGTGGGCCGCTCCACGGCGATCGTCGACCTGGCCCGGCTGCGCGAGCAGGCGGCGCCCTACGGCATCACGGTCGTGGGTCGTCCGCACGCCGGCCTGGAGTTGCACGCCGACGAGTTCGCGCTGCGGCTGTTCATCCTCGACCAGCACTACGAGACGGTGTATTCCGGCTATCCCTTGGACGACGACCTGGCCCTGCCGCTGGAGCGGATCGCCGACGAGTTCAAGCTGGGCGTGCACGCCTCGGAGGAGGCCCGCCGGTGGTACACGGTGCTGCTCGATCGGGTGCTGACCGGGCATCCGCTCGACGGGCTGCCCGCCGAGTACGAACGGGTCACCACCCTGCCGGCGCACGCGTTCGGCGAACAGGTCGCCCGCGCCGCCAGCGCCACGATCCAGGTCGAACTGCACCCGGCCGAGGCGGTCTTCCTGGCGCTGCCGATCGCGGGCATGCACACGCCGCACGACGAGGACCGGTTGACCCGCTTCCCGGCCTCCGCCGAGATCCGTGACCTGGTGCAGCAGATCCTGGACGCGATCGCGGACGAGATGGACATCCAGGTCCCGCCGACCGCCCTGCTGAAGGAGTTCGTCCACCACCTCACGTTCATGGTGAATCGGCTGCGGTTCCGCGTCCGGCCCAGCGACCGGACGGTCACCGACCTGCGGGCCACCTACCCGGTCGCCTTCCGGATGGCCACGATCGCGGCCCGGATCATCGAACGCGACCTGGGCCTGACCATCACCGACGCCGAACTGGGCTTCATCTCGAGCTATTTCCAGGTGTTCCTCGAGGAGCGGCGCACGTCGAGCACCCCCGCCTACCGGGTGGCGGTGGTGACCACGGTCGGACGGGTCTCGGCCCGGCTGCTGCAACTCCAACTCACCAAGATCCTCGCCGAGGACACCGAATACACCCTGCTGTCGCTGGACGAGGCGTTCCCCGAGACCCTGGACACGTTCGACCTGGTGGTGACCACGGCCCGCGCGCCGCTGAACACCTCGACGGCGATCGTGGCGCTGGCCGAGATCTTCGATCCCGACGAGCTGCTGGGCCACATCAACCGGTTGCGGTTCGACCGCCAGGGACACATTCCGGCCGGTGCCAGTTCGCCGTCCCTGCTGGCCTCGCTGATCGATCGGGAACGTTTCCTGATCCTCGACCCCGCCGCCGGCTACGCCGCCAACCTGCGCACCATGCTGGACCGGCTGATCGGGCTCGGCCTGGCCGGACCGGCCTTCCGGGACCGGATCGACGAACGCGAGCGCCGCGCGACCATGGCGCTGGACGAGCACATCGCCTTCCCGCACGCGACGCTGCCCGGCAACGCCACCCGGATCGTGCTGGCGGTGGGCGTCATCGCGCGCGAACCCGGGGAGCGCGGACTCCGGATGATCGTCGTGATGGGCGTCCCCGAGAAGGGCGACTACGACGACAACGTCCTGGTCGACGTCTACGACGAGATCATCCGGCTCGCCGCCGATCCCGAAAGCCTCGACCGCATCGCGCGGTCGTCCACCTACGAACAGCTGTTCCTGCAGCTGACCGAGACCCTCAACCACACGAAGAAAGGATGACCATGAACTTCTGGCTCCTGATCGTCGCCCTCGCCATCTCCTACCTGGCGCAGGTCGGCCTGTCGTTCTACCAGATGAAGGACTTCGCCCTCACCTACGGTGCGCTGCGGCGTCGTGGCAAGGTCGCCATCGGCAAGCGCAAGGCCGCGCTCAGCGCCGGTTCGATCGCCCTCTTCCTGCTGGCCGACGACGGCACGATCGTCGAGGCCAGGGCCATGTCGGGGCTCACCGTCCTGGCCCGGTTCAAGCCGCTCGAGGGCTACGCCGGAGCCCACATCCGCGGCGTCGCGGAGGCACCGAACCGGTTGCCCCGAGGCCTGCGGCTGGCCGTGCTGAACGCCCGCGACAACTGGCTCGCGGTCCAGCGCGGCGAAACCCCCCAAGATCCGCCCGGCCCGTTCACCCGCCTGATCAGTCGTTTCCGCAAGGCGGAGGAACCCCGGGCTCACCGTGCACCACGCACGGTCCACACCCAAGGAGTCGCTTCATGAATTTTCTGGTAGAAGCCGCGGAATGGTTCATCAACCTGTTCCAGGCGGGCGCCGAGACGTTCATCAGCTGGATGACGGGCATCGTCCCGCTCATCCTGATGCTGTTGATCGCAATGAACTCGCTGATCGCAATCATCGGCGAGGACCGAATCAACACATTCGCGGCCAGGACCGCCGGCAATCCGGTCGCCCGCTACATGATCCTGCCTTTCCTGGGCTCGTTCATGCTGGCCAACCCGATGGTGCTGACGCTGGGCCGGTTCCTGCCCGAGCGCTACAAGCCGTCCTATGCGGCGGCCGGCATGCAGTTCTGCCACACCAGCAACGGCCTGTTCCCGCATATCAACCCGGGTGAGCTGTTCATCTGGCTGGGCATCGCCAACGGCATCATGCAGCTCGGCCTGCCCACCGGCGACCTGGCGATCCGCTACCTGCTGGTCGGCCTGGTGATGAACTTCATCGGCGGCTGGAGCACCGACTGGATCACCAAGTGGGTCGAGCGGCAGCAGGGCGTGACCCTGAGCTCCGAAGTCAAGCAGCACCACTGACGCGCCCGACAAGAGAGAACTGACATGACGTACCACAGCATCATCGTCGAGCGCGGCAGCGGCGGCTACGGCGGCCCGCTCACCATCACCCCGACCGAGACCCGCAACAAGATCGTCTACATCGTCGGCGGCGGTGTCCGTCCGGACATCGTCGACCGGATCGCCGAGCTCACCGGTGCCGAACCGGTCAACGGCTTCAACACCACCGTGCCGGACGAGGAGGTCGCGGTCGCCGTGATCGACTGCGGCGGCACCCTGCGCTGCGGCCTGTACCCGAAGAAGGGTATTCCGACGATCAACATCATGCCGACCGGCAAGGCGGGCCCGCTGGCCCAGTTCATCCACGAGGCGATCTACGTGTCGGCCGTGTCGACCGCCAACATCAGGCTCGCCGACGAGGCGGCGGTCGCCGCCGCGGTGTCCGCGAGCGAGGCCGCCGCGGCGTCCTCCGACGCGGGCGAGAGCGCGTCCGCTCAGGAGAAGGTGGCCTACTCGTCCGACAAGAAGATCTCCGAGACCCTGGCCGCGAAGCGCAACAAGTCGTGGCTGGAGAAGATCGGCCTGGGCGCCGGCCGGGTGGTCGCGATCTTCTACCAGGCCGGGCGCGACGCCATCCAGACGCTGCTCACCACGATCCTGCCGTTCATGGCGTTCGTGGCCATGCTGATCGGCATCATCAACGCCTCCGGCTTCGGCAACTGGATCGCCAACTTCCTCACCCCGCTGGTCGGCTCGGGCATCGGGCTGATGATCCTCGGGTTCATCTGCTCGCTGCCGTTCCTGTCGCCGCTGCTCGGCCCGGGCGCGGTGATCGGCCAGATCATCGGCACCCTGATCGGGGTCGAGATCGGCAAGGGCAACGTGCATCCGAGCCTCGCCCTGCCGGCGCTGTTCGCGATCAACACCCAGAACGGCTGTGACTTCATCCCGGTCGCGCTGGGCCTGGCGGAGGCCGAGGCCGAAACCGTCGAGGTCGGCGTCCCGGCGGTGCTGTACTCGCGCTTCATCAACGGCGTGCCCCGGGTCGCCGTGGCCTGGCTCGCCTCGATCGGCCTGTACTCCACCACCTGATCGGACGGCGTCCCCTCGGCCGCGCGCCGAGGGGACGCCCTCGCACCCGGACCCACCACCCCTGTGAAAGGAACCCAATGACCCAGATCTTCAGCACCACCGTCCAGGGCATCGGCAGCGAGGCGGCCACCTTCGCCGCCGAAGGCATGTACGTCCTGTTCGGCGACAATGCACCCGCCGCCCTGGCCGACTACTGCTACACCATCGTGATGAATCCGACCGCCGCCGACATCCTGCCCGGCCAGACCCTGGTGCTGGACGGCACCGCGTTCCCGGTGACCGCGGTCGGCAGCCTGGTCCGCAGGAACCTGGACGGCCTGGGCCACATCACGATCAACTTCGACGGGGCCGGCGAGGCGGCGCTCGAGGGGACGCTGCACGTCTCCGGCGCGGTGCCGGCGCTCGCCGTCGGCTCGACGATCGCCATCGAAGCCTGACCATGCGGCAACGGACGGCGACCGTGGGCGACCCCCAGGGGCTGCATGCGCAACTCGCGCACCGGCTCTCGGCGGTCGCCGGCGGTTTCGCGGCGTCCATCTGGCTGCGTTTCGACGGACGCCGGGCGTCCCTGGCCAGCCCGATCCAGCTGCTCGCCCTGCGAGCACCCGCCGGCGGCACGGTCACCGTCCTGGCCGACGGCCTCGACGAACTGGAGGCCCTGGACGCGATCTGCGCCCTGATCGCCGAACCGCCGACCTGACCTCGGCCCGGGACTGTCCCCACGGCCGCGGGAGCGCCCACCCTGACCGGGCGCTCGCCTGCTGTTTCGCGCTCGCCGAGTCCGGCGAGCGCGAAATGGGTTCGTGGGTCGGGTCAGTCGGTGGCCAGCGCGGTGAGCCTCCGGTCGAGGGCGCGGCGTCCGGTCCGGTCGATGACCGCCACCAGCACCTCGACGCCCCGGACGGGTTCGGTCAGCGCTTCGGCCAGTTCGGCCGGCCCGCTCACCCGGCGGGCGGACAGGCCGTGCGCCCGCGCGAGAGCCACCGGGTCGACCCCGGACGGCGTGCCGAAGACCCGCTCGAAGTGGGTGGCGAACCGTTCGTCGCCGTACTCCAGGGTGGCGAAGATGCTGCCGCCGTCGTCGTCGGCGACCACGATCCGCAGGTCGGGACGGGGCTCCCCCGCACCGGTGGCCAGGCCGTTGGCGTCGTGGACGAAGGTCAGGTCGCCGCACAGCAGCGTGACCGGCTCGCCGACGGCCAGGGCGATCCCGGTGGCGGTCGAGGCCATCCCGTCGATGCCGGCCAGCCCCCGGTTGGCGAACACCCGCTGGGTCGCCAGGGGCGCCAGGTCGGCGTCCCGGATCGCCTGCGAATTGCCGAGCACCAGGACGCCGTCGGCGACCGCGTCGGTCACCGCCCGGGCCAGCGCCGGGCCGGTGAGCACCGACTGACCGGCCAGCAAGGCGTCCACCCCGGCGCCGACCCGCTCGTCCGCAGCCCGCCAGCGTCCGGCCCACGCGGGCTCACCGGGTTCGAACCGGACGGCCGCCGCCACGTAGGCCGCCCGCCATCCCGGATCGACCCAGTCGGCGGTCGCGCTGACCACGACCACTTCGACATCGTCCCTTGCCAAAAGTCGATTCACGGGGCGCGACAGGGTCGGGTGGCCGAACACCACCACCCGCTCGACCTCGTCCGCGAGCGGCCCGGAGAGCAGCAGCCGTCCGGTGCGCAGGGCGTCCGCCCGGGCGTTGCTGGACGGCTCCGCGACCAGCGGCAGGCCGCTCGTCCGCGCCAACTCGGCGACCTGGGCACCGACCTCGGCCGGTGCGTCCCCGCAGACCAGCAGCGTCCGTGGACCGGCCGGAAGGGCGACCGCCTCGGCCTCCCCGAGCGCCCCCTGCTGCACCGGCCGCACCAACGGCCGGTCGGCGCCGCCGACCAGCGGCTCGGCCAGTTCGACGTTGAGTTGCACCGGCCCGGGGGCCCGGGTGCCGCGCCCCGCCGCCAACAGCACCGCGCGCGCCGCCTGGGCCGGCCAGGAGGCGGCCGGCGCGCTCGACGACACCCGTGCCGACCAGCGCAGGAACGGCTCGAACATGCGTGACTGATCGGTGGTCTGGTTCGCTCCGAAGCCCACCAGGGCGGCCGGCCGGTCGGCGCTCAGCACGACCAGCGGGACGCCGCTGTGGTGCGCCTCCATCACCGCCGGCAGCAGGTTGCCGACCGCGGTGCCCGAGGTGGTCACCACAGCCACCGGACGACCGCCCGCCTTGGCCAGGCCGAGCGCCAGGTATCCGGCGCTGCGCTCGTCGATCCGAACGTGCAGTCGCAGCAGCCCGTCGGCCTCGGCCCGGGCCAGGGCGAGCGCCAGCGGGGCGCTGCGCGAACCCGGCGCCAGCACGGCGTCGCGGACGCCCTGAACGCAGAGCTGCGCCACCAGCGCGG
>JAGPGQ010000213.1 GCA_018055925.1 Micropruina sp. | reverse complement strand
CTGCTGGGTGAGGGCGGCATGCTCGGCGACAAGGGCGACAGCTGGCACGCGGCCGACGGCACCTACGGCGTCGTGCGCAGCTACCATCCGTTGGAGCAGATCCGGTTCAGCTGGCACGCCAGCGCCGAGGCGCCCAAGTCACTGGTCGACCTGCACCTGCTGCAGAGTTCCGACGACGAGACCGTGGTCGAGATCCGCCACGAGAACATCCCCGGTGGCTGGGACACGGTCGCGATCACCAAGCGTTGGGAGGACGCGCTCGACCGGATCGCCACCTCGAAGTGAATCCATGCACGCGTGATGCGGGGCCGGCCTGAGGGTCGGCCCCGCGCCGTTTCCAGGACGGAAGGGGACGGTTCCCATTCCCGTTCAGGGGACGGTTCTCTGAACGGTTCAAGGAACCGTCCCCAATCCCGTTCAGGGGACGGTTCCTATTCCCGTTCAGCAGGGACTCGACCGGCCCGGTCCCTAGCTCGCGAAGCGGGCGACCGATCTGGCCTTGGCCTTGGCCGCCTCCACCTCGCGGTTCTTCGGCGGCGCCGACGTGGTCAGGTGCCCCAGCAGATGCTGGGTGATCTCGGCGATCGCCTCGACGGCCTCGTCGAAGTAAGGTGCGTTGGCCTTGGACGGCTTGGTGGTACCGGCCACCTTCCGCACGTACTGCAGCGCGGCCGCGCGCACCTCATCGGTGCTCGCCGGCGGCTCGAAGTTGTTCAGGGGTCGGATGTTGCGGCACATGCCGCCACCCTACGCCCGCGTCCGGGAGCGGTCACCGGCCGGCGGTAGCCTCGTCGGATGACCGAGGACGTGCTGTTCCGCGAGATCCCCGCCGACGCGCCCGCCGCGGTCGAACTGGTCGGCGGCTATTACGCCGAGCTGGCCGGACGGTTCCCGGCCGGCTTCGATGTCGACGCCTACACCAGGGGAGCGCCCGCCGCCGAGCCGGGACGATTCGTGCTGGCCACCCGGGCCGGGGTCCCGGTCGCGTGCGGCGTGCTCCGTCCACTCGGCGACGGCATCGGTGAGATCAAGCGGATGTGGGTCGATCCGGACGTTCGCGGCCTCGGCCTGGGCCGCCGGCTGCTCGGTCACCTCGAGGGCCTCGCCGTCCGGGACGGCTACCGCGCCATCCGGCTGGACACCAACGGCTCGCTCACCGAGGCGATCGGCTTGTACACCCGGGCCGGGTACCACCGGATCCCGCGGTACAACGACAACCCCTACGCGGACCTCTGGTTCGAGAAGCGCCTCGACGGCGGCGCGCAGCCGGACTGAACCCGCCGGGTCAGTGGCCGAACCTGTCGAAACCCGGGCGGAAGAACCTGGACGACGAGCCCGGCCGGGAGTCAGCGCGGGCGCAGGGTGATCCAGAGGGCTCGGCTGAGCGCCAGCAACTCACCCTCGGCGGTGTGCAGGGCGGCCGCCGTGTCGTACTTGCGGCCGTCCACACCGAGCGCCCAGCCGGTCACGACGCAGGGTTCGCCCAGCCGGGGCAGCCGGTGCACCTGGACACTGAACCGGCCGAGCAGCATCAGCGCCGGCCATTCGTTGAAGCAGCCGTAGCCGAACAGGGACGGGCAGTCGATGCTCGCCCAGACCACCTCGGGACGCGCCGCGCCGGCCACGCACACGGTGGCGTCCGGCACCCACGGCGCGGCCGCCACCCGGCGTCCGTCCACCGGACCCGGGAAGATCAGCAGGCCGTCCGGGCGCTGCGTGCCGCAGACGAAACACTGCGGGTAGGGATGGCCGGTCAGCCACGGGCAGCGGCGCGCGGCGTCCACGGCCTCGGCGAGACCGACCGGCTCGGGGACGTCCAGGACCAGCGCCGATGGACGTCCGGTGGCGACCGTGGTGTCGCCGTCCAGCACCCGGATGGTGCCGTCGTCCAGGTGGGTCGGCAGCGGCCGGTCGAGCGGCGGCGGGCTGAGCAGGGTGATCTCCGCCGGACCGTGCGGTAACCCCAGCGCCGCGGCCACCGTGCCCGCGCTGTAGCCGCCGTTCCCGGACGTGTCCGGCCCGCGGAACCGGCGTTCGATCAGGACGCTCACGCGGCCTCCAGGTGGTGCAGCACCGCCCGCGCGTAGGCGCGCTCGGCGTCGATGTCGAGGTGCCGGCTGCCGTCGCTCAGGGTCACGGCGAATCCGCCGGGCACCGCCTCAAGTGCGGCGAAGCCCTCGCCCAGCGCGGCCCGCAACTGCTCCTCGCGCGGCAGCCAGAGCACCCGGCGGGCGTCGATCGAGTCCAGGGCCCATTCGGTGGTGCCGTTGAACTTGAACACGCTGGCGCCGCCCGGCACGTCCTGCACCTGGATCACCATCTCGGCGATGACGAACACCTCGTCGGCCAGGTCGCCGCCGGGGATGCTGAACCGGTCCCCGCTGCTGGGCTGCCAGGGGAGTCCCGCGGCCCGCAGGCGGCCGGCCAGATCGGCGTCGATCATGCCGGTCAGGATAGTCCGAGCAACCGGTTGGGTTGCAGCCGGGACGCGATGATCACCGTCGGCTCCGTAGCCCACGCGGCGGCCACCGGGGTGTCGCCCGGCGGCACGGATGCCTGCCAGTCGCCCGGACGGCCATGGAACGCCCGCACCCCGGCGTCGGTTCCGGCCACGATCAGCTGCCGGCCATCGGCCGCGGCCGCCGCGTGGACGGCGTCGCCGGCGGACTGGCCGGGCAGGTCGAGCCGGTGGACGGTGAGGTCGTGGCCGACCGTCCAGGCGGCCAGGGCGCCGCCGTCGCGCCCCGCCACCAGCCAGCCGTCGGGCAGGACGGCCACCGCCCGGGCGGTGGCGTCGGCCGAGTCGTGCGGCAGGTCGATCCGGGTCCAATCTTGCCGTGGATCGGTGCACGTCCAGGCGACGGCCCGGGTGCGCAACGGCGCGAGTTCGATGACCTGGCCGACCGCGAGCAGCCGATCGCCGCCGCAGGCCGCGTGCAGCTGCGGCATCGAGTCCCGGGTCGCCGCCAGCGGCGTCCCGGTGGACGGCTGCCGCGCCCAGCGGTCACCCGCCGGCAGCCAGCGGACGACGTCCAGGCCGGCGGTGTCGCTCTGCCACGAACCCAGCAGCACCGGCGTTCCGCCCGCGAAGGCGGCGGCCGTGAGCGTGCCCGCACCCCAGCCGTGGAACACGTCGAAGGGCTGCTCCCGTTCGGTCAGCCCGGCGCGGGCGTCGCCGTCGAAGACCGACCAGCGGGCGTTGCTGTGCGCCCCGCCATGGGTGCGCCCGATGCCGACCAGCCGTCCCGCCGCACCGGCGAGCGAGCACCAGCCGGCCTCGCGTCCGTAGTCGGTGGCGGGCCGCACCGGCACCGGACCCCGCGGCCCGCGCAGGCCGGGGCCGGCGGTGCCCACCCAGGTCTCGCCGTCGATCGTCGCCAGGGCCTGCGGCTCGGCATCCGAGGCGATCGGACGCCACTGCGGTGCCGCCGTACACCCGGGCAACCCGACCAGCCCGGTCGCCGCCGCGGCGAGCAGCAGGCGACGCGAGACCGGCATGGCGCGTCAGGGCGTCCGGTGGCCCGCGGCGCGGAACAGTTCGTACCACTCCGCCCTGGTCAGGGGCAGGTCGGAACCCTGGGCCGCGCCGGCCACCCGCTCGGGATTGGTGGTGCCGATCACCACCTGCATCCGGGCCGGATGCCGGGTGATCCACCCGGTCGCCACCGCGATCGGCGGGACCCCGTAGTGCGCCGCCAGCCGGTCGATCACGGCGTTGAGCTCGGGGAAGTCCGGGGAGCCGAGGAAGGTGCCGGTGAAGAAGCCGGCCTGGAACGGCGACCAGGCCTGCACCGTGATCCGGTGCCGCCGGCAGTAGTCCAGCAGTCCGCCGCCGTCCACCGGGACCGCCTGCTCGACACCCGCCATGTTGGCCGCCACGCCCTGGGCGATCAGCGGCGCGTGGGTCAGGGAGAGTTGCAGCTGGTTCGCCACCAGCGGCTGCCGGACGACCGACCTGAGCAGTTCGAGCTGCCCCACGGTGTGATTGGAGACGCCGAACGCCCGCACCTTGCCGGCCGCCTCGAGATCGTCGAAGGCGCGGGCCACCTCGTCGGGCTCGACCAGGGCGTCCGGGCGGTGGATCAGCAGGACGTCCAGATAGTCGGTGCGCAACGCCCGCAGGGACCGCTCGGCGGAGGCCACCAGGTGCTCGTAGGACGAGTCGTAGCCCTCGGGCAGGATGCCCGCCTTGGTCTGGATGGTGATCTCGGCACGGTCGGACGGCGACAGCCGCAGCGCCTGCGCGAACCGCTCCTCGCAGTGATGGTGCCGATGCCCGTACACGGCGGCGTGGTCGAAGAAGTCGATGCCCGCGTCGCGGGCCGCCCGGACGAGGTGCCGGATCTCGGCGTCGGAGCTGTCCGCGATGCGCATCACACCGAGGACGACGTTGGGTGCGGACAGGCCGGTGGGCCTGAGCGGGACGGTCCTCATCGCCCTCAGCCGCCGGAACGCGAGCCGGGGTCGCAGGTGACGCCGGTGGCGTGCACCGGGCAGTAGCCGTTCGGGTTCGCGTCCAGGTACTGCTGGTGGTAGTCCTCGGCGTAGTAGAACGGCCCGGCCGGTTCGATCTCGGTGGTGATCGGGCCGTAACCCGCGGCGGCGAACTCGGGGGCGAACGCGTCCCGGACGGCCTCGGCCCGGCGCCGCTGGCCGTCGTCCAGGGCGTAGATCGCCGACCGGTACTGGGTACCGCGGTCGTTGCCCTGCCGGAACCCCTGGGTCGGGTCGTGGTTCTCGAAGAAGATCCGCAGCACGTCCTCGTAGGAGAGCCGCGCCGGGTCGTAGACCACCCGGACGGTCTCGGCGTGCCCCGTCCGTCCCGAACACACCTCTTCGTAGGTGGGGTTGGGCGTGTAGCCGCCGGCATAGCCGGAGGCGGTGTTCACCACGCCCGGGGTGTTCCAGAACAGCTTCTCGGCACCCCAGTAGCAGCCGAGCGCCAGCAGTGCGACCTCGGAGCCGGGCGGGACCCGATCGACCGGGTGCCCGAACACCCGGTGGAAGCAGGGCTGCCGCAGCACCGGCGTCTCACGCCCGGGCAGCGCCACCCGCGGGTCGACCATGGTCGGTTTCGTGAACAGCATCTGAGCCTCCTGTGGGCTGCAACCGCCGGACCGCCCGGGGCATTCCTCAGCCGGACCAGCCTGCCAGGGCCGCGCCCACCTGGTCGAACACCACCCGCGGGGTCAGGGAGCGGTAGCGGCCCAGCATCGAGAAGGTGTAGAGCCGGCCGTCCGCGCCGGTGACGTACCCGCTGAGCGCCGTCACGCCGTTCAACGTGCCGGTCTTGGCACGCAGATTGCCCTGGGCGGGCGTGCCGACCATGCGGGTGCGCAGGGTGCCGCCGATCGACGCGTTGCTCACCCCGGCCACCGGCAGGGCGTCGTAGAAGGTGCCGAACCAGGACCGCTTGCGGACCGACTGCAGCAGCCGGACGGTCACCCGCGCGGTCAGCTTGTTGCTGTGTGCCAGGCCGGAACCGTCGACGATGCGGACGGTGGACGGCACGGACTGGGTGGTCTTCAGCCAGGTCCGCAGCTTGGCCGAGCCCGCCTTCCAGGTGCCGGCCTTGCCGCCGACGCGTCCCATGGTCTTGACCAGGTGCTCGGCGAGCACGTTGTTGGACGGCTTCAGCAGCCGCCGGACCAGCACGCTGACCGGTTCGGAGGTGTCCTTGGCCAGGGCGACCCGGCTCTTCGGGGTCTTCCCGGTGGTCGCGGTGCCGCCGACGCTGACGCCCGCCTTCTTCAGCAGGTTGGTGAACGTGTGGGCGGCGTAGCGGGCCGGGTTGCTGACCGTCACCAGCCGGGTCACCGTGGCCCGCTTGAGCGCCACCCGGCCGGTGACCGTGATCGTGTTCGTCCCGGAGGTGCGCCGCACCCCGATGGACGCGCCGGTGCCGGCGCCCGTCGTCCGGGTCTTGTTGACCAGCTTCACGTAGCCGGCGGCGGAGGCCGGGACGACCCCCAGCTTCGCCTTCTTCCCCTTGCCGGAGCCGGGTTTGTAGGTGATGCCGATCGTCCCGGCGAGCAGGTCGGACGAGGGCGCCAGGGTCAGCCCGGCCACCTGCGCCGCGTAGGAGGAGTTGTAGTCGCGCGGGTTCCAGTAGTTGTTGTAGCGATCGTTGTCGAAGTAGCCGCCGTCGCCGATCACCGATCCACTGACCCGGGTGATCCCGGCCGACCGCACCTGCCGGGCCATCGCCGCCAGGTCGGCTTCGCGCAGGGTGGGGTCGCCGTAGCCGCGCAGGTAGAGCCGGCTGACCGTGCCCTTGGCCGGCTTGGCGGCCGCGAACACCGAGGTGCTGAACCGGCGGTTCGGGCCCAGCAGGTCGAGGGCCGCGGCCGCGGTGACCAGCTTCATGTTGGACGCCGGGCTGATCGCCGTGGTGGACGACCGCCGGTACAGCTCGCCGCCCGAGGCGGTGTCGGCCACGACCACGCCGACCGTGGCCTTGGTCACCCGGGAACTCTTGAGCACCTTGGCGAGCTTCTTCACCAGGGCGTCATCGCCGGCCGCCGCCGGCAACCGGGGGGTGGCGGCGGCCGGGGTCACCGGCGCGGCGGTCAGCATCAGGACGGGGGTGCACAGGGCGATCAATGCCGTGCGGGCATGGCGCGCGACGGCATTGATCGCCCTGTGC
>JAGPGQ010000214.1 GCA_018055925.1 Micropruina sp. | reverse complement strand
CGGCGAGGCGCTTCTTGCGGGCGATCTCGGCCCGGCGCTTGATCTCGGCCGAGATCGACGCTTCCTGGGCCTGCAGCTTGCGGTACTGCGCCTTCTCGGCGTTCAGGTCGGCCTGGGCGGCCTTGCGCGCCTTGGCCAGCGAGGCCACCTTGACCGCGACCTCGCTGCGGGCGATGGCCGCCTTGTTCTGCAGCCCCTTCATCCGGGCGACGTTGGCGGCGGCCTCGGCCTTGTCGGCGGCGATCTGGCGCTCGACGGCGGCCTGGGCGTTGCGGGCCTTGACCAGCTTCGCCTGCAGCGCCTTGAGCCGGACCATCTGCGCGCTGGTGGCGTCGAAGATCGTGTTCGACCACTGCAGCCGCTGCGACAGGTCACCGGTGTTGGCCGAGTCGAAGACGACGGTCAGGCCGACCAGGTTGCTCTGCTTCTGGTAGGCCTCCCGGGCCGCCTGGCCCATCAGCCGCAGCTGCGCGTCCACCTCGGCCTTGGCGGCGGCGACCGCCTTCTTGGCCTGCTCCAGCTTCACCCGGGCCTGCGCCAGCCGGCGCCCGATCGCGGCGTCCACGGCCTTGGCGTCGTTGACCGCGTTGGTGGCGGCGTTCAGCTTGCGCTGCGCCTTCGCCAGCGCGGACTGCGCGGTGGCCAGGTTCGCCAGCGCCTTGGACGCCTGGGCCTTCGACTGCGACACGGCGCGCTTCGACGAGACGATCGCCTTGCGGACGTCCTTGCGCTTGTCGTTGAGGTTCTCCGCCGCGGCGGGCGAGCCGAGGCCGAGGGTGAGCCCGAGCGCGAGCGCGGCGACCAGTGGCCGCAGCAGGCGCCGGGCGATGGATGGGTGGTTCGTTCGGCAGGTGGGGGGTGACACCTGGTTCACGATTGGGCCCCAATCAGTCGGTCGGGGCCCAGCGAACTAGACCCGCAGATACTTTCGAGTGGCTATCAGCGTGGGAACCACGGAGAGGACGACTCCCACGGCGACAACCCCGAGCATTGCCAAACCCACGTGGCTCCAGCCAATCCACTCGACACTCTTAAGTGAGGGTTGAGCCTTGTCGATGATGAGGAACTTCTGCAGCGCAGCCAGCGATCCGCAGGCAAGAATCGCGCCAACGAGGGCTGCCACGAGAGATTCCAGCAGGAACGGCAACATGATGTACCAGTTTGACGCCCCCACCAGCCGCATGATCCCCAACTCTCGACGGCGCGAGAAGGCCGCCATCCGGATGGTCGTCGCGATCTGCAGGGCGGCCGCGAGCAGCAACCACAGGCTGAGCCCGATGGTCGTCCACTTGGCGACGTTGAGCCAGTCGAACAGCGGGTTCAGGAACTGCCGCAGGTCCTGCACCGCCTCCACGCCGGGCAGCCCGGCCACCGCGGAGACCACCCCCTCGTACTGCTCCGGGTTCTTCAGCTTCACCCGGTAGGAGTCCTGCATCATCTCGACGGTGATGGTGGGCAGCACCGGGGAGTCCTTGTAGACCCGCTTGAAGTCCTCCCAGGCCTCGGCCTTGGTCTCGTAGTAGACCGTCTGCACCTCGGGGTTGGCCTCGAGCGTGCTCTTGATGGTCTGCTTCTGCGCGTCGGTGGCGTCCTGGCCGGGCTCGCAGTTGGCGCCCTTGGAGTCCTTCACGCACATGAACACGCTGATCTCGATCTTGTCGTACCAGCGATCCTTGGCGAGTTCGACCTGCTGGGCGCCGAGCAGGCCGCCGCCGAACAGGGTGAGTGAGACCCACATGGTGATGATCACCGCGAAGGTCATCGTCAGGTTTCGTCGCAGGCCGGACCAGGCCTCACGCAGGGTGTGCCGCACAGCGGCCTCCTTCGGCGGATCGGGGCGGGTGGGGTTGGTTCTGGACGCTCACTGGTAGCCGTACACGCCCTTGCTCTGATCGCGGACCAGGGCGCCGTCGACGAGTTCGATGACGCGTCGGCGCATCTGGTCGACGATCGTCGAGTCGTGGGTGGCCATCACCACGGTGGTGCCGGTGCGGTTGATCTGGTCGAGCAGCTTCATGATGCCGATGCTCGTGGTCGGGTCGAGGTTGCCGGTCGGCTCGTCGGCCAGCAGGATCGCCGGACGGTTGACGAACGCCCGTGCGATCGCGACCCGCTGCTGTTCGCCGCCGGAGAGCTCCTCCGGCAGCCGGTTCTCCTTGCCGTCCAGTCCGACCAGCTCGAGCGTCTCGGGCACCACCTGGCGGATGTGTGCCTGCGGCTTGCCGATCACCTGCAGGGCGAACGACACGTTCTCGGCGACCGTCTTGCCGGGTAACAGCCGGAAGTCCTGGAAAACCACGCCGATCTGGCGGCGCAGGGCGGGCACCTTCCAGCCGTGCAGCCGGCTGAGCTCCTTGCCGGCCACGAAGATCCGGCCCTGGGTCGCGCGGTACTCGCGCAGCACGAGCCGGATGAACGTGGACTTGCCCGATCCGGAGGCACCCACGAGAAAGACGAACTCGCCCTTGTCGATGGTGACGCTCAGTTCGGACAGCGCAGCCCGGCGCTGACCCTCGTAAATCTTGGTGACGTCTTCGAACCTGATCACGCTTGTGCACTCCGGCCGCTTGCGAATGGGGGAAAGTTACTGAGAAAACTCAGCCGACCTTCGTGGAGTCTAGGTGAGCGGCCTGGACGCGGCGACTCGCCACGCCAGGGAGACCGGGAGTCGTCAGCGATCGCCCTGCTGGCGCCGCCAGCGGATACCGGCGTCGATGAACCCGTCCAGATCGCCGTCGAACACGGCGTCCGGGCTGCCCACCTCGTACTCGGTGCGCAGGTCCTTGACCATCTGGTAGGGGTGCAGCACGTAGGAGCGCATCTGCGAACCCCACGAGTTGCCGCCGTCGCCCTTCAGTGCGTTCAGTTCGGCCTCGCGCTCGCGCCGGGCCCGCTCCAGCAGCCGGGACTGCAGCACCTTCATCGCGGCGACCTTGTTCTGCAGCTGGCTCTTCTCGTTCTGGCAGCTGACCACGATGCCGGTGGGCAGGTGGGTGAGCCGGACGGCCGAGTCGGTGGTGTTCACGCTCTGCCCGCCGGGGCCGGAGCTGCGGAAGACGTCCACCCGGACGTCGGCCTCGGGGATGTCGATGTGGTCGGCCTCCTCGGTGACCGGCAGCACCTCGACGCCGGCGAACGAGGTCTGCCGGCGGCCCTGGTTGTCGAACGGGCTGATCCGGACCAGCCGGTGGGTGCCCTGCTCGACGCTCAGCGTGCCGTAGGCGAAGGCCGCCCGGACGGTGAAGGTGGCCGACTTGATGCCGGCCTCCTCGGCGTAGGAGATGTCGTACACCTCGGCCGCGTAACCATGCCGTTCGGCCCAGCGCAGGTACATCCGCAGCAGCATCTCGGCGAAGTCGGCGGCGTCCACTCCCCCGGCCTCGGACCGAATGGTGACCACGGCGTCGCGTTCGTCGTAGTCGCCGTTGAGCAGGGTGCGCACCTCGAGCGCCTGGACGTCGGTGGCGAGCCGGCCGAGTTCGGCCTGCGCCTCGGTCAACGTGGCCTCGTCGGCCTCCTCCTGACCGAGTTCGATCAGCACCGACAGGTCGTCCACCCGCTGCCGCAAGGCGGCGAGCCGATCGACCTCGGCCTGCAGCGACGACAGCTTGGACGTCACCCGCTGGGCGTTGTCCTGGTCGTTCCACAGGTCGGGGGCGGACGCCTGCTGTTGCAGGTCGGCGATCTGCTCCTTCTTGGCGTCGGGGTCGAGAACCGTCTCGATCGACGTCAGGGTCTTGTCGAGTTCGGTGAGATCGGAGAGTAGATCAGCGGCGGCCACGAGGGGACAGTGTACCGGCCGCCGCGGCGAGTGCACGCCCGGTCGGCGATGCCGTTCACATCATCGGGGCGAAGGTGGTCAGGATGGCCCGCAGCAGCCGGCGCGGCCACGGCACGGCGAGGCAGTCCTCCAGGGTGATCCGCTGCGACAGCGCCAGCGTGGCCTCGAAGTCGCGTTGCATGTCGGCCAGGGCGGGCGACTCGAACAGCCACACCGCGCACTCCTGGTGCAGGAAGAAGCTGCGGTAGTCGAAGTTGATGGTGCCGATCACACCGATCCGGCCGTCGGCCACCGCCTGCTTGGCGTGGATGAACCCCGGGGTGTACTCGTAGATCTCGACGCCGGCCTCGACCAGCGGGTGGTAGAACGACCGGGTCACCTCGAGCACGTACCACTTGTCCGGAATGTGCGGGGTGACGATGCGCACCCGGATGCCGGACCGCGCGGCCTGCTTGAGCCCCTCGAGCATGCGGGCGTCGATCACCAGGTAGGGGGTGAAGATGTCGACGCTCTGCCGGGCCCGGTTGAGCAGCCCCAGGTACGCCTCCTCGCCCACCGGGCAGTTGTCGAACGGGGAGTCGTCGAAGGGCTGCACCACGCCCCACTCGCCGGGCTGCTCGAGTTCGCCGACGGGGACGAACCGGGTGTAGTCGTCCGGTTCGCCCTTGAAGTCCCACACGTTGAGGAACATCGCCACGAAACTCCAGGTCGCGGGTCCCTCGATCCGGACGACGGTGTCCTTCCAGTGGCCGAACTTCTGGATCACGTTGATGTACTCGTCGGCGATGTTGATGCCGCCGGTGTAGGACACCAGGCCGTCGATCACCAGGATCTTGCGGTGATTGCGGTTGTTGTACCGCATGCGCAGGCGGACGCCGAGCGGATTCACCGCCTGCACCTTGATCCCGGCGGCCTGCAGCGTGGCGTGGAAGTTCTCCGGCAGCACGAAGTAGGAGCCCAGGTCGTCGTAGAGCACCCGGACGTCGACGCCCTGTTCGGCCTTGCGCCGCAGCACGTCGAAGATCTGGTCCCACATCACGCCGGCGGCGACGATGAAGTACTCGAACAGGATGTACCGCTCGGCGCGTTCCAGGTCGTCCAGCATGCGCGCGAAGCCGTCCTCGCCGACGGCGAAGTACTCCACCTTGGTGCCCTCGTAGGCCGGGAAGTTGCCGGTCGCGGTCAGGTAGCGGCTCTGCCGGGCCGCCTCGATCGGCAGCGACTCCAGCACCGGCGGGGCGGCCGGACCGGCGGTGAGTGCGCGGGTGGCGTCGCGCTGTGCCTCGTCCAGGCGGCGGTAGTCCTTCGCGGTCAGCAGCCGGGAGCCGTAGAGCAGGTAGAAGGCGCCGCCGAGCACCGGAACCACCAGGATCGGGATGACCCAGGCGAGCCGGTACTCGGGCGGCATCGGCTTGACCAGGATCCAGACCACCGCGACGACGCTCAGCGCCAGGCTGAGGGCGTACAGCCACGGGGACTCCTCGGACAGGGAGAGCAGGATCCACGCGTACAGCACCAGTTGGGCGACCAGGGCGATGCCGATCGCGCTCATCCGACCCCAGGTCGCGAACCAGCCCCGGGTCCGGCTCAGGGTCTGACCTTGCGACATGGGGTTCAACCTAGTGGCTCGGCGACCGCGACCGGTCGCCGGGCACGCGGTCCGCGGGACCCGGACGACGTCCGGACAAGCACTACCGAGCAGTTCGGCGCTGGCACACTGGCCGGAGGCCGCGGACTCCACGCCATCAGGACGGGCCACGACCTTCGGGAGAGGCGGGTCTTCCACGATCCGCGGCCAGCCACGTGAGGAGCATGGGTGCAGGTTGAGCGGAAGGCGACCGTCGACGTCCGGCGGGTCCGCCCCGAGGAGTATGCGGCGGTCGGCGAGTTGACCGTGGCGGCCTATCTGCACGACGGACTGCTCAACGCCGACAACGGCTCTGCCGGTCACTACACGTCGCTCCTGCGGGACACCGCCGCTCGCGACGGCCAGGCCGAGGTGTGGGTTGCGGTCGACGATCGCGATCACCCGCTCGGCACCGTGACCTGGTGTCCGCCCGGCTCCCCGTGGCGCGAGGTGGCTCATCGTGACGACCAGGCCGAGTTCCGCATGCTGGCGGTGCCGCCGGCGAACCGTCGCCGGGGCGCGGCCAGGGCGCTGGCCGAGGCCTGTGTGAACCGTGCGCTGGCCGAGCGGATGCGGTCTGTGGTGTTGTCCTCACTACCGGAGATGGTGGCGGCGCACCGGCTGTACCGCGACCTGGGTTTCGTCCGCACTCCGGAACTCGATCATCACCCGATCCCCCGCGTGAGCCTGTGGGCGTTCCGGCTGGACCTCGTCCCTATGCTCGGGTTCGCCCCGACGGAGGGAGATCCGATGGATCCGGAGGCCACCTCGGACCTGGAGCGGTTGCTCGCCGCCTTGTCGGCCGGCGAGACGATCGTGGCCGGTTCCCCGCTGCACCGGACGATGCACGAGACCGCCCAGCAGGCCCTGCGGATCACCGCCGAACTCAACGACGGGTACCGGGAGCCGGCCGAGGTGCGGGCGCTGCTGGCCCGGCTGTGGGGACGGCCGGTGGACGATTCGGTGACCGTGTTCCCGCCGTTCCGCAGCGACTTCGGCAGGAACACGCGGGTCGGCGTCGACGTCTTCATCAACATGGGCTGCACGTTCCAGGACCAGGGCGGGGTGACCATCGGCGACCGGGCGCTGATCGGGCACAACGTGGTCATCGCCACCATCAATCACAGCCTCGACCCGAAGCGCCGCGGGGACATGGCCCCGGCGCCGGTGGTGATCGGCGCGGACGCCTGGATCGGCTCGAACGCGACCATCCTGCCGGGCGTGACGATCGGCGAGGC
>JAGPGQ010000212.1 GCA_018055925.1 Micropruina sp. | reverse complement strand
CGATCAGCACGAGGGTGACGCCGCCTGTCTTCGGGCGGCGCCGGAGCAGGACGACGATCGCGGCGACGGCCAGCGCGGCCGGTGCGAGGGTCAGCCAGGGCAATCCGGTCAGCATCGCATCACCCGTTGTGGGTGAGGCATCGCGGCCCTGATGGAGGCGGTCGATGTCGGCGGCTGCCGCGGCGAGGCTGGGCGCGCGGGCCTCGGAGTAGGCGTTGGCCAGGACGACGACCGCGCGGTTCCGGTCGGGCATGAGCATGAGGTGCGCGAAGTGCCCGGGCGTCGCCCCGGTGTGATGGACGCGGCGGCTTCCGTCGCCGGTGTCGATCCGCCAGCCGTAGCCGTAGCCGCTCTCCGGCCCGGCCTGTTCGCTCCACGCCGCCGAACGCGACGCGGTCGAGGTCAACTCGCCACCGAGCTGCGCCCGCGCGTAGGTCACGAGGTCATCGAGGGTCGAGACGACGTAGCCGTAGGGTGCCCCCGAGGGTTCCGGGCCGGGGTCATGAGCCCACGGATGACCCCACCACAGCCGATGTCCCGGCGATGCGTCGGCGGGGCCGCTGGCGTCCGTGCCCGTCATTCCGGCGCCCTCGGTGATCCGGGTGCGCAACTCGCTCGCGAACGGATTCCCGGTGAGCCGCTCGATGAGGGCGCCGAGCACCAGGTAGTTCGCGCTGCTGTAGCGGTAGTCGCCGATCACACCGGTGTGTTCGAGTTCCCGCGCCGCCGCGGTGACGGTCAGCTCGGGCCGATGGCGCTCCGAGACCGCCAGGCCGTCCGCCGCGGAGTATCCGGCCGTGTGCGTGAGCAGTTGCCGGACGGTGGCGCGATGACCGAGCCACGGCAGGTGCGCCTGCGCGCTGTCGTCGAGTGCCACCCGTGCTTCGTCCACGAGTTGCAGCACCATCGTGCTCGTCATGGTCTTGGCGACGCTTCCGACCAGGAGCGGAGTGTTCGAGGTCATCGGCCCGCCGCGGCCGTCCCTGCCGATCAGCCAGGTGGACGTCTCCTCGCCGTCGAGCACCGCCACCGCGACTCCGGGGACGCCGTTGCTGCGCTGCCAATCGTCCAGGTAGGCGTCCACGGACGAACGCGCGGCGAAGGCGGGCGTCACCGGCAGGACCAGAAGGCAGGCCGCGAGGGTTCCGAGCAGCAGTCGGCGTAGGTTCACGAACGCCACCATAGCAATACCAGTATATTTTTATTAGACTCGGGCCGTGCCCCGGACCGCAGATCACGACGCCCGCCGCGCACAGATCTGCGATGGGGTCCGCGCCTCGGCACACCAGCTGGGCCTCGTGTCGGTGACCATGTCCAGCGCGGCCCGGTCGGCCGGCGTGTCCGTCGGCCTGGTGCAGCACTACTACAACTCCAAGGAGGCCCTGCTCGTCGACACCCTCGATCGGGTTTTGGCCGACATCCTGGGTCGCGTGGAGCACGCGACCGCACGGGCCGAGTCGCGGAATGCTCGGATCGAGCACATGGTGGGTGCCGGGATCGAAGAATTGCTGCCCATCGACCGGACGCGGCGCATTGAGGCCCGGCTGCGGCTTTCGTTCGCCGGATTGGCCCTCGACCATGAGGAGTTTCGGGAACACCAGGCGCGATTCGCCTCGGTCCTGAGGCAGCGGGCGGCTCGTGCGATCGAGAATGCCTGCGAGTGCGGCGAAATCCCCGAACCGGACGCGATCGATCCGCAACGGGAGGCAATGGCGCTGCTTTCGCTGGCCGACGGACTATGCCTCCAGTTGCTCACCAGTAGCGAACCGGACGACGTGGATCGCGCCCGAGAGGTGATAGCGACCCGGATGAGCACCCTCTTTCGCGGAGCCTGTTCGCATCGTCGGTGACTGCACAGACGATCGATCCTCTTACGGATCGAGTCCGGCAGGGCGTGCGCCGATGGCGTGATTCCCTCCCGCACATCGAGACGGCACCGCCCCTCACGCCCTATCTCTCCCGCAGGTAGGCGAGCACGGCCAGGACGCGCCGGTTGCCCTCCCGCTCGGAGATGCCGAGCTTCTCGAACACGGCGCTGACGTGCTTGACCACCGCACCCTCGGACAGGTGGAGGGTCCGGGCGATCTGCTGGTTGGTGGCCCCCTCGGAGACCAGCGCGAGAGTCTCGCGCTCCCGGACGGACAGCGTGCTGAGACGGTCCCGGCGGTGCCGCATCAGGGACGCGATGACGTCGGGGTCCACCACGATGCCGCCGGAGCGGACGGTCTCCAGGGCCCGGAGGAAGTCGTGGACGTGGGAGACCCGGTCCTTGAGCAGATAGCCGACGCCGGACTCCCGCTGCCGGCCGCGCGGGCGGCCGGGACGGGCGTCCTCGCCGAGCAGGGCGGCGGCGTAATCGTGGGTGATGTACTGCGAGAGCACGACGACCGGTAGGTGCGGACATGCGGCCCGCAGGCCGACCGCGACACGCATGCCGTCGTCGGCGTCCCCCGGGGGCATGCGGACGTCGGTGAGCACCAGGTCGATCTCGTCCCGGGCAGCCAGGGAACGGCCCCGGTGGTCGAGTTCGGTGGCGTTGGCGACCGCGACGACGCTGTGACCGGCCCGTTCGAGCAGGGCGACGAGTCCCTCGCGCAGCAGGGTCGCGTCCTCGGCGAGCAGGATCCTCACGGCGCCTCCCAGGACGCGGGCGTGCCCGGCCGGGGCACGCGGACGGCGATCGTGGTGCCAGCCCCGGGTGGGCTGTCGATGACGGCCCGGCCGCCGAGCAGGCGCGCCCGCGCCTGGATGCTGAGCAGGCCGGTTCCCGTCGGCGCGGCGCCGCCCCGTCCGTCGTCGGTGACGTCGAGGACGATCTCGGTCGGGCTCGCGGCGAGGCGGATGTCGACGTGGTCGGCGTCCGCGTGCCGGACGACGTTGGCCAGCGCCTCGGTGGCGATCAAGAACAGCCCGGTCTCGGTGGCCGCGTCCAGCCGCGGGGCGTCGCAGCGCAGCCGGGTCGGGAGCGGGAGGCCCTTCGCCGTCTCGGCGAGCGCGGCGCACAGGCCACCCTGGTGCAGGGCGGCTGGAACGAGCCCGCGGACGCTGGTGCGCATGGCGCTGGAGGCGGCGCCCAGCTGGTCCCGGACGGCCTCGATGGAGGACAGGATCGCGGCCCGGGTCTCGGTGCCGGGCAGGTCCTCGACGTCGAGCTGAAGCAGACCGAGGTGCGTGCCGGCGGCCGCGAGATGCATCTGCGCACCGTCGTGCAGGTCCCGTTCGAGTTGGCGGCGTTCCAGGGCGAGCTGGTCGAGCGTCCGTACCGTCCCCTCGCTGAGCGCGGCGACCTGCTCTGCCAGCCGCCGCTCCTCGTCTCTCAGCAGGCTGCCCATCAGGCCTCCCCACTCATGGGCGAGCACCGGGACGAGCCACACCCCGATGGCCAGCAGCGACCCGCCGGCCACGACGGCGGCGATCTGGCTGCCGACCGTGTCGATCGCGACGAACAGCACGGTGACCGGGCCGCCGGTGACCGCGACCCCGATCGGGGACAGCACGAGCAGCACCGGCACCACGACGCCCAGGCCGAGCACCACCACCCCGGCGAACCCGGCCACCGGAGTGAGCAGGACCAGCGCCCAGTCGCGCCACCGCAGCTCGAAGCGGGATCTCCGGTGCACCCGCGGGACGGGATGGCCGGCCAGGGGAGCCAGCCGCGGCTCGATCCGGGGCCACAGCACCAGCCAGGCGGGGATGAACACGATCGTGGCGAACACCGTCACGGTCACCCAGCCGGCCAGCGTCTCCAGCAGGACATACGGCAGTGCCGCCCAGGGCCGGGAAGGACGCGGCGGCCATCGGCGGCGGGGCTCGGCGGGGGACGGCACGCCCTCAGCGTACGGCGGGCGGCGGGCCGGGCTCAGGGAGGATTCCCCACGGCCGAGGTGGGGAAATCCCCACCGTGACCGGTCCGGAACGGTCATTCCGCGCCGCCGGGCCGGCCGCTGGGATGGGTGTATGAGCACCGAACCCCATGCCACCGTGGCCGCCGACGCGCCCGGCCCGGGCCGTCCATCCGATCACGAGAGCTCGGCCCGGCTGGCCGGCGTGAGCCGCGTCTTCGGCGAGCGCGACGCCGCCGTCGTGGCCCTGGACGACGTGACCTGGGAGTTCGCGCGCGGGACGTTCACCGCGATCATGGGCCCCTCCGGCTCGGGCAAGACCACGCTGCTGCAGACGATCGCCGGGCTGGTGGCACCCACGGCGGGGGAGGTACACCTGGGCGAGACCCGCATCGACCGGCTCCCGGAACGGAAGCTGGCGGTGCTGCGCCGGGAGCAGATCGGGTTCGTCTTCCAGGAGTTCAACCTCGTTCCGGCCCTCACCGGACGGGAGAACGTCACCCTCCCGCTCCGCCTGGCCCGCCGCCACGCCGACCAGGACTGGCTGGCGGAGATCACCCGGCGCGCCGGCATCGCGGACCGCCTGGATCACCGTCCCGATCAGCTCTCCGGCGGGCAGCAGCAGCGGGTCGCGCTGTGCCGCGCGCTGATCACCCGTCCGCGCCTGCTGTGCGGGGACGAACCGACCGGGGCCCTGGACAGCGAGTCCGGCCGCCAGGTCATGGGCCTGTTGCGGCAGGCGGTGGACGAGTACGGCCAGACGCTGGTCCTGGTCACCCACGACCCGGTGGTCGCCGCCTACGCCGACCGGGTGATCTTCCTCGTCGACGGCCGGATCGCCGATACCGTGGAGGCGCCCACCGCGCGGGGTGTCGCCGAGACGATCACGTCCCTGGTGGGCCGGCGATGACCAGCATCGCGTGGCGCATGCTGCGCCGGCAGGCCGGGATGCTGGTGGGCGCGCTCATCATGACCACCATCGGAGCGGCCCTGCTGACCGCCTTCGTCGTGATTCAGGAGTCCGTGTCGCGGACCCGGGCCCCGGTGGAACGCTTCGCGGCGGCGGAGGTGGTCGCCGCCGGCAATCCGGGCGTGTTCCCGGCCGACGCCGTCCGGGCGGTGGCGAGCGTCCCCGGCGTCGCCCGGGCCGTTCCCGAACTGACCTTCCCGGCGCAGCTGGTCACCGGCGACGGCGAGCCGTTCGTGACGCAGGCGCAGACCGCCCAGTTCGGCCACGCCTGGACCAGTGCCGAACTGACCCCCGTCGAGATCGTCACCGGCGCGGCGCCGCGTGGACGCGGACAGGTCGTGCTCGACACGGCACTCGCCCGGATCGCCGGCGCCGAGGTCGGCGGCTCCGTGGCGGTGGACGTCGGCGGGGTCGTCCGCACCGTGCGGGTCGTCGGCCTCGCCGAGGGTCTGCCGGGTGCGTACCAGCACGCGGTGTTCTTCGCCCCGCAGGAGGCCGCCGTCCTGGCCGACCGGGGCGAAGGACGGATCGATGCGATCGGCGTCCGGCTCGAACCCGGCGCCGACCCGGCCGGCGTCGCGGCCGCCGTCGAGCGGCGGATCGCGGCGACCCTGCGAGCCGACGTCGCCAGCCCGTCCGGGGTCCCGTCGTTCCGGGTGGCCTGGGGCGCCGAACGCGGCGAACTCGAACGGGCGATGCCCGACCACCGCGCGTCCGCCCAGGCGATGACCATGCTGATCTGGATCGTGACCTTCATGGCGACCGCGTTGATCGGGGGCGCGCTGATCACCTCCGTGCGGCGCCGGGCCGGCCAGTTCGCCCTGCTGCGTGCGGTCGGTGCGACACCCGGCCAGGTGCGGGCCCTCTGTCACGCCGAGGCGCTGCTGATCTCGCTCGTCGGCCTCGCGGCCGGTGCGGTGCTCGGGCCGCTGCTCGCCCGGGGACTGGTGGGAGCCTTCCAGTCGCTGGGCCTGCTCAGCCCCCTGCTGACCGTCCATGCCGGGCCGGTTCCGGTGGCCGTCGCCGGTGTGACCGTCCTGCTGGTGGCGCAGGTCGCGGCCTGGTTCACCGCACGCTCGGCGTTGCGCGTCCGGCCCGGCGACGCCCTCGCCGGACGGGTCAGGCCGCGGGAACGCCGGGGACGCGCCTGGCTGCGCAACTCGATCGGGACGGTGGTGCTCCTCGCGGCGGGTGCCCTGCAGGTGGCCGGCATGTCCGGGGTGCTGCCGGACGCGTTGAGCGCCAGCTACGGCATGATCGCCAGCGGCCTGGTGATCGCCGCCGTCGCACTGCTGGGCTCTTCGGCGATCCACGCGCTCGCCGTCCTGTTCCGGCGTCCGGTTGCCGCGGTCGCTCCGGCCGGCGGTTACCTGGCCGCCGCCAACGTCCGCTTCCATCACCGTCGCTACGCCGGCGTGGCCACCCCGCTGGCGGCCGGGGTCGCGATCGCCGGCTGGGCGCTCAGCGGGCTGCCCCTGTTCGCCCTGGCCAACGCGGGGAACGTCGCCGAACGGTTCGACGCCGACTACGTCGTCCGCACCCCGATCGTCCGGGACGCCCACCTCGGGCTGTCGGAGCAGGCCCGGACGGGGATCGCCGGCGTCGCCGGCGTGGCGGCCACCGTCGGCGTTCGCGAGACCTGGCTGCACGCCGCACCCATAGCCGGCCCCGGTGGGGAGGCATCGGCGATCACCCGCGGCACCATCGTCTCCGGACGGGCGAGCCGGCTGCTCGACCTGGGTGCGGTCCGCGGCGACCTCGGACGCATCGACACCGGCGAAGGCATCGCACTGGGCGCGGGCTACGCCGAACGCAACGGCATCCGGTTGGGCGACGAGGTGCG
>JAGPGQ010000211.1 GCA_018055925.1 Micropruina sp. | reverse complement strand
AAGCCGGTGATCCGGTTCGTCCGGATGTACCAGGACGACCGGGCCGCGATCCTCGACCTGCTGCGCCGGCACCGGCCGACCGCGGTGCTCTGCGTCTCGGACCTGGTGGCCGCGCAGGTGCTGGCGGCCGCGGGGGAGCTGGGGCTGGGGGTGCCCGACGAACTGTCGGTGGTCGGCTTCGACGACCACCCCGTGGCGGCCGGCCTGGGGCTGACCACCGTGGCGCAGGACCCGGACGCCAAGGGCAGGGCCGCGGCGCAGGCGATGCGGCGGATCCTGGCCCGCTGGACCGATCCGGCCCTGGCGGAGCCGTCCGATGTCGAACTCCCGGTCGAGCTGATCCTGCGGCGCAGCACCGGTCCGGCGCCGGCCGGGTAGCGCGTCCTGCCTAGCCGCGCCGGGTCTGCGGACGCAGGTTGAAGTGCGGCCGGGTCACCAGCCGGCCGCCGGCGGCCAGGGCGTCGGCCAGGCTGCGCCCGGCCAGGCCCTGGTCGGCGCACAGCGACAGCAGCCGGTTGGACAGGTCGTAGCGGTCCAGCACCGGTTCCACCAGCTCGTCGGCGAGTTCCCGGGTGCTGGCGAAACCGTCGTGCAGCAGCACGATCGACCCCGCGGCGAGGCTCATTCCGGCCATCCGCACCCGGGTGTCGTTGTCGACGTCGGGATTCCAGTCCCAGCTGGTGGAACTCCAGATCACGGACTCCATCCCGGTGCGCTTGATCGCCCGCCAGGCCCCGATCGACTGATCGCCGTAGGGGGGACGGAACCAGCGCACCTGCCGTCCGATGACGTCTTCCAGCTCGGCCTTGCCGCGCCGCAGGTTGTCCTCGACCAGGCGGGGCGGGAGTTGGGACAGGTGCCGGTGATCGATGCCGTGCAGCCCGATCTCGTGACCGGCGTCCATCACCTCGGCCAGCAGCGACGGGTTGTCCCGCACGCTCGTCATGAGCACGAAGAAGGTCGCGGTGGCCCGGTGCTCGGCGAGCGCGCGGAGCACCGCCGGCGTGCGCACCGGCGTGGGGCCGTCGTCGTAGGTGAAGATCACGTGGCCCGCGCGGGTCCGCACCGAGCTGACCGAGCCGATCGCGTCCGGGGCGGCCTCGAGGACGCGCATTCCGGCGAGCTTGAGGGAATGGATCAGGGTGGCGGTCTGAGGCATGGTCCCCTTGTCAGGTCGAATGTGGCCGCCGGCGCGCGACAATTCCCGGCCGGTCGAATGCGTATGCGCGGCATTTTACGCGAATGCGCGGAGTCCCGGTTTCGCGCCTCGCGTCCCAGGTGCCGACCGGCGTCGTAGCATCGGGCCGCATGAGAAGGTGGCTGATCGTCGCGGTGGCGAGCGTGCTGGCGATCGGCGGCGGCCTGCTGATCTGGCGGACGGTGACCGACCCGCTGCCGGGCGCCGCCGCCGCGGCGCAGCGGGCCGCGACCGCGCTCACCGAACGGACGATCACCGACGGCGCCTTCGGGGGAACCGCCGGGCCCGCCGAGGTGGCGGACCTGACCGCCACCCTGCGGGGCATGGGCACGTTGCGACCGACGATCACCGTCGACGACGTGCAACTCAACGACGACGGACGCCGGGCGACCGCCCGGTTGCGGGCCGACTGGGTGATCCACGCCCGCAAGCCGTCCTGGGTGCAGGAGGCCTACCTCAGCCTGGTGCGCGGCGCCGACGGCTGGTCGGCGGTCTGGAGCCGGGAGTTGATCGCCTCCGGACTGCGGCCCGGGGACCGGGTGCGGGCCGTCCGGCTGGCCCCGGTGCGCGGGGAGGTCATCGGGGCCGGCGACGAGCGGCTGGTGTGGAACCAGGACGCCAAGCGCATCGGACTGGACAAGACCCTGGTGCCGCCGCAACGCGCGGGTGCGGCCGCCACGAAGCTGGCCCAGGCGGTCGGCATCGACCCGGAGACCTTCGTGCAGCGGGTCGCCCTGAACGGTCCGCGGGCCTACGTCGAGGCCGCGGTGGTGCGCGCGGTCGGCGACGAGTCCTGGCGGGTGCTGGCGAAGGCGCGCACGGTCGAGGGCGTGCGGATCCAGGACGTCACCAGGCCGCTCGCCCTGTCGCCGACGTTCGCCCGGCAGGTGCTGGGCAGCGTCGGCGAGGCCACGGACCAGATCATCAGAACCTCGGGCGGCAGCATCCGCCAGGGCGATCTGGTCGGCCTGGGCGGACTGCAGCGGGCGCACAACACCACCCTGATGGGGGTGACCGGCTTCGTCGTCCAGGCCTACCCCGACGGCCACGTCGAGCAGGCCCGGGACCTGTTCCGGGTGCCGGCGGTCAACGGCGGCCCGCTGCGGGTCACCCTCGACGCCACCCGGCAACGCGCGGCGGAGGCCGCCCTGGCCGGCCGGCCCGGCCGCGGAGCGGTCGTGCTGATCCGGCCCTCGGACGGGGCGGTGCTGGCGTTGGCCAGCACCCCCGGTGGCACCGCCGCCACCTCGCAGCGGGTCTTCCCGAAGAGCTTCCCGCCGGTGACCGGACTGCCGGGCGCGGACCCCGTCCAGGCGATCGAGGCGCTCGGCCTGACCGGTGACGGCACGGTCGACGGGCTGCCGGTGTTCCGCGCCGGCGTCGACGGCGGCACGGTGCGGCTGTCGCCGTTCGCCATGGCGGCCGCGACCGCGTCCATCGTGAAGGGCGCGACCGTGCGCCCCGAACTGGTCGTGGGTTCCGCCGAGCCGGCGGCGTCCGGGATCGACATCGATCAGGCGGTGGCGGTGCGCCGGGCGCTGGCCGAGCCGATCGGCGAACGCACCTGGGCGGTCGCGGTCCGGGGGGACCTGGTGGTCGCGGTGTACGACAGTGAGGCCAAGGCGTCCGCACTGCTGGCGACGATGCTGCGTGCGTAGACTGCCGGCATGCGTCGCTTCGGCTGCCTGATCGCGTTGACGCTGCTCAGCGCCTGTTCGATGGTGCCCGGCGGGTCACCCAGCCCGGGACCCTCCGAGGCGAGCCCCTCCGGGTCGCCCAGCCGATTCATCACCACCCAGCCGCTGCCGTCGGCCAGCGTCCCCGCGGGGACGCCGGCCGAGGTGTCGGCGGCCCGCCTGGAGGCGATCCGGGCCGACCTGACCGGCCGGGGCGTCCAGGCGGGCGAGGTCCGGGTGGTCTCGGCCGACAACGTCCGATTCAACGACGGCTCCCTCGGCTGCCCGCGACCGGGCGTCCAGTACACCCAGGCGCAGGTGGACGGCATGCGCGTCGTGGTCGAGGCCGGCGGCCGCAGCTTCGACTACCGGTTCGGACGCGGAGACGCCCCGGTGCTCTGCGAACAGGCTCCCGGGGCGTCCCGCAGCAACCGCTAGCAGTCAAGGATCGCTAGGGCAGGTCGCGCAGCAGCGCCTCGTCCACGCCCGAACGGTTGTCGAGCACGACCACCATCGTGCCCAGCGGCTTCTGCCGGGCCACCTGGGCGTCGTTGATGGCCAGCCGGACGGTGGCCGACTTGTTCACCCCGACGGTCACCAGGTTGCCGTTGCTGATCGCCTTGTTCCACGGGTCGTAGGTCGCGACGCCCGGCATCTGGTCGGAGGCCGCCTCGTTCAGCGACGAGAAGCTCGCCACCTGGTACTCGAAGGCGCCCGACTTGGCGGTCAGGCCGAGGTCGCTGGCGTAGACCGGCAGCAGGATCGTGCTGCTGTCGGTCGGCGCCTGGGCGAGGAAGCCGGTGGCGAACAGCTCGTCGGCCTCAATGTCGACCACGAAGACCTCGGTGAGCCCGTTCGGGTCGCCGGCCCGGACGGCGCCGGAGTCGAAGCTGAAGACGGCGTAGTCCGGCTTGCCGTCGCGGTTGGTGTCGATCACCACGTCGAACTCGAAGGCGGCGGCGTTCGACCACCGGTTCCAGTTGTTGATCGCGAAGACCAGCAACTGGTCGTTGCCGTCCTTGACCGAGGCCACCCCGGCGGCCCGCAGGTCGAAGCCGCGGCCCATCGACGACGCGACGTCCTTCTCGTCCCGCAGACCCCAGGTGTAGAAGTCGGCCGACGCCTTCAGCGCACCCTTGGGGTTGGTCAGCTTCATATCGGCGTAGCGGACGCTCGACGCGGACGCGCTGGGCGTGGCCTGGGGCTGTCCGTTCACCTTGACCGTCAGGTCGGGCGAGGCGGTCTGGGCGACCCGCTTCGGGGTGCTGGCGAACACCTTCGCCTGGGCCCGCGGCACCATCAGGTACGGGACCCGCAGGGTGCCCTTGCCGTTGGTGGTGATCCGGACGTTGCCCGAGACCTCGCGCAGGTTGAACTGCTGCGTGGTGCTCAGCGACGAGCCGACGGTGGACGCCTGCACCCTGATCGACACGTTGACCGTGCGGCTGCTCCGGGCCGGCACCTTCACCTGCTTGCGGCTGAACGTCACCGTCGCCGGCCGGGACTGGCTGGTCTTCTGGTTCTTCAGCGTGAAGGTCACCCGCTTGGAACTCTTGTTCACCAGGGTCAGCTTCTTGGTGCCGCGGTAGCTCGAGCTGGGTTCGTGGAAGCCGAAGCTCAGCGTCGCCTCGCCGACGGTTCCGGCCCGGGTCGAGTACCGGTCGCCGATGGCGAACACCTGGGTGCTGACCGCCTGCTTGGCGTCCACCAGGCCGCCGCCCAGGGTGAGCCGGTAGCCCTTGACCTTCGCCGGGTCGGCGGTGCTGACCACGGCGGCACTCACCTGGAGCGCGCTCCAGCCCTTGTGCGCCTGCCTGGCCAGGGCGGCCACGCCGGCCACGTGCGGGGCGGCCATCGAGGTGCCCGAGTTGTAGGCGGCGCCGTTACCGGTGCCGACGGCGGCCGAGTTGATGCTGACGCCCGGTGCCGAGACCGAGGGCCGCACGCCGCTGTCCAGGCTGCGCGGACCGCCCGAGGTGAACGAGGCGAAGCCCTTGTAGCCCGGGTTGGTCATGGTGGTGGCGGCCATCGTCAGGCTCTTGCCCTCGGCGCCCAGCAGGGCTGCCCGGTCGCTGCTGCGGACCCCGAGGAACGGGATGGTGACGTCGTAGGCCTCACCGGTGTCCGGGTTGCTCGTGATCGGCCCCTCGAACGGCGGGTAGGTGGCGTCGCTGTTCACCATGATCACCGCGTCGGCGCCGGCCTGCTGGCCGAAGACGCCCCGGGCGACCCGGGCGCAGGTGCCACGGGTGGTGACCGCGATCTGCTTGGCCGCGCCGGGTGCGGAACTGATCCCCGCCTTGGTGTAGGCGGCGACCGAGCAGCCGAGTGCCTCGTTCTCGGGGGTGGCCGGATCGTCGGTCAGGTTGACGATCGTGTGGCCGCCCGTGGGCAGCGTGGCGCCGTTGGCGTTGATCGACTGCATGGTCGTGCCGTTGAACGTCAGCCTGGCGGCCGGGAACCGCGAGGTCGAATCGACGGCGGCCACGCTGATCACGCCACGTCCCGCCGCGGGGGAGCCGGTGATGTACGGGTTGTGCCCGCTGTTGCCGGCGGCCGCGACGACCACCACGCCGGCGGCCTGGGCGTTCTGCGCGGCGATCGAGTCGGGCTCGGTCGCGTCGCCGAAGCTGGAGCCCAGCGACATGTTGATCACGTGCACCCGGTTCTTCACCGCCCAGTCGATGGCCTCGACCACGACGTCGGTGGAGCCCTCGCAGCCGAACACCTTCAGCGCGTACAGGTCGACCTTGGGCGCCACGCCCGGACCGACCTTGAACTGCTTCTTGGCGGTATTGGCGTTGTACGGGCCGGTGTAGGCCTTGCCGTCGGGGGTCACGCCCCCGCCGCCGGCGGTGCCGGCGACATGGGTGCCGTGGCCGTTGCAGTCCAGCGGGTTGGCGTCCGGGACCGGCTGGGAGCCCTCCCGGCTGGCGTCGTAGTCGTCGCCGACGAAGTCGTAGCCGCCCTTGACCCGGGCGGTCGGGGTGAACGTGTTGCTCGCCTTGGCCGTCTTGAACGCCTCGACCGTTCCGGGACCGTTGAAGGTCGCGTGGGTGTAGTCGACGCCGGTGTCGATGATCGCCACCTTGACGCCCTCACCGCGGTACTTGCTGTTCTGCCACACCTGGGGGACGCCCAGGTAGGGGACGCTCACGGTGTTCTCGATCCGGTACTGCCGGACGGCCTGCACCGACTTGACCCCGGAGAGCTGTGACACCGCTTTCACCTGCGCGCGCGGCAGGGTGACCCGCATGCCGTTGAACGCGGACTGCATCTGCGAGTGGACCTTGCCCCCGCGCTGCCGGATCTGCGACTTGACCCGGTCCTGGGACTTCTTCAGGCCGGCGCGGATCTGCGAGGCGCGGGTCGCCGGCAGCTCCGCACCGGTCTTGCCCTGGACCACGGCGACCGGGTCGCCGCTCAGTTCGACCATGACGGTCACCTTGGCGTCCCGGTCCAGGGAGGCCGGCCGGATCTTCGAATCGAGCGCGACCTTGGTCGGCGAGTCGTCGAACCGGTCGACACCGGTGTCCGCGTAGGCGAATGTGGGGGTGACCAGGGCCAATGCGCCCGTGGCAACGAGGATCTTCCGGCTTAACAAGGGTGCCCAGCCTTTCAACAAGGATGCGGGGACGACGGGGAGTGGGCGTCCTGCCGATGAGGCTACGTAGCGTTCCCAGGGGCGTCAATCGAGCGAGTTGACTCATCTGATACCTCCGCTTGTGTGGGGTCGTTGCCTCAGGTGGGGTTCTCCGGTTCGGGGTGTCGTTGCCTCAGGTAGCGGTCTTCGCGTG
>JAGPGQ010000029.1:11626-21903 GCA_018055925.1 Micropruina sp. | reverse complement strand
CGGCGACGCGGACGTGGCGGACGGCGACGCGGACGTGACGGACGGCGACGCGGACGTGGCGGACGGCGCCGTTCAGGCGGAGGGGATCTTCAACTCCCGGCGGAGCTTGGCCACGTGGCCGGTGGCCCGGACGTTGTACTGGGCCACGTCGATCCGGCCCGCGCCGGTGTCGTCGACCGTGACCACGAAGGTGGAGCGGATCACGCCCTCGACCTCCTTGCCGTAGAGCATCTTGCGGCCGAAGGCTCCGTAGGCGGTGAGCACCTGCTTGTCGGGGTCGGCCAGCAGCGGAAAGGCGAGTCCCTGGGTCTCGCGGAACTTCGCGAGCTTCGCCACGGTGTCGGGCGAGATGCCCACCACGTCGTAGCCCGCGGCGGCGATGTCGGCCAGTGCCGCGGAGAAGTCGACCGCCTGGGTGGTGCAGCCGGGGGTCATCGCGGCCGGGTAGAAGTAGACGATCACCCGGCGTCCGGCGTAGTCGGCCAGCGAGACCGGATTGCCGTCCGGATCGGGCAGGGTGAACGGTGGCGCGGCATCTCCGGCGGCGAGCTTCGACATGGCGAACACTCTAGGGGGTGCCGACCCGGGAGCGGACTGGCATAGTCTGGGGGTTCCAACCCGTGCGAAAGGTGCGCCGTGGCCGACAGCCCCATCCGCAGTAAGCAGGACATCGAGGCCGAGATCGACGCCGCCCGCGATCGACTCGCGAGCAACGTGGCCGGCCTGATCAACGAGGTGCACCCGAAGGTGGTGGTGCAACGCGGCATCGACGACACCCGCGAATTCACGGCGAAGCAGTACGCCAACGCCAAGGCTCAGGTGATCGATCCGCACACCGGTGAGTTGCGGACCGACCGGGTGCTGCTGATCGGCGGGGCGGTGGCCGGCATCGTCACCTTCGTGTTGCTGGTCCGGACGATCGCCGCCCGGCTGCGCGGCCGCTGAGGTCCGGACGAGGCGCGCCGGCCTGGGACCGCCCCACGCGCGTCATTCCGGCGAACGTCCGGATCTCGCCCGGCGAGGGATCCCGGGTCAAGCCCGGGATGACGGTCCGGGATGACGGTTGGGGTCAAACCGGGATGCGGTGGGTGCGGGGAGCGGTGCCGGGTGGGCACGGCGTGGCGGTCCCGATATCGGCGCACACCCGGGCGTCCAACGTCGGCGCCCGCAAAGTCGGCACCAATCGCAGGACCCGTGCGCAGGAGAACGACGAAGGCCCCGCCGAAGCGAGGCCTTCCGTTCTGTGCGCCGCCAGGGACTCGAACCCCGAACCCGCTAGTTAAGAGCCAGCTGCTCTGCCAGTTGAGCTAGCGGCGCGCGAGCACAGACTCTAGCAAACGGCGCGCCGCAACATGAAATCGGCGGTGCCCCGGACGCCCAGCGCCCGGACCGGCGCCGGGAGCTAGCGGATGTAAGTTAGCCTTACCTAAATCATGTCTGCTCCTGGTGTTCTCGCTGCCCGCGTGCCGGCCCCCGCGGACCCGGACGGACGGTCCAGCGGTCCGTGGGGAATGTGGCTGGCCGTGCTGCTGTCCGCGCTGGCGCTCGCGGGCCAGTTCGTCCCCTGGCTGGCCTGGGCCGCGATCCCGTTCTGGGCGGTGGTGCCGGGCCTGCTGCTGGTCCGCGCGTTCCCGGCTACCGGCGTCCTGACGGTCGGGCTGGTGCCCGTGCTCAGCGTCGCGTTCCTGGTGCTGCTGTCGACCGGCGCGCTCTGGGCCGGCGCCTGGAACGCCTGGATCGGGACGATCGTGGTGACGTCGCTCAGCCTGGTGTACGCGGCCAGCGGCCTCCGTCGGCTCCGCCGGCCACGACTGCCCGCCTTCCCGGCCTGGGACGGTTGGACGCTGACCGCACTCGGCCTGGGGATCGCCGCCCTGGTCCTGTGGCTGGTCACGCTCCCGCAGGTGAGCGCGTTCGACCCCGACCCGTACGGCCTGCTGCTCTCGGACAAGTGGACGTTCGGCGCGGCCCTGCTCGCGGTGGCGGTCGCGCTCCTGATCGGGTTGCGCCGCGGCCACGTCCCGCTGCTGTGGCTGCTGCTGGCCATCGCCTGCCTGATCCAGCGGGGCACCACGCCGCTCACCCTGAACACGGCCTGGGCCGACTGGGCCTACAAGCACATCGGCGTGATCGACCTGATCGACGCCACCGGAATGGTGCATCGCGGCGTCGACATCTATCAGGGCTGGCCGGGCTTCTTCGCGGCGCTGGCCTGGGTGAGCGGGTTCACCGGCGTCCCGGCGATCGAGATCGCCGTCTGGTTCACCCTCGCGATGACCGTGGCCACCATGCTGGCGCTCTACGCGCTGGCCCGCAGCCTGGAGTTCTCCGCCGTGGAGTCGCTCGGGGTCGCCATGATCGCGCTGATGGCCAACTGGGTGGGCCAGGACTACTTCTCGCCACAGGCGTTCGGCTTCATCCTGGCGATCGGGACGATCACCCTGGCCCTGCGCGCGAAACACAGCCGCAGCGCCTGGGTGCTGGCCCTGATCAGCTTCGGCGCCCTGGTGATCACCCACCAGCTGACCCCGTTCTGGCTGCTCGGCGCCATGGGTGTGCTGTGCCTGTTCCGCCGGGTGCCGTGGCTGCTGATGATCGCCTGCGGTGTGCTGACCGGGGCCCAGCTTGCGGCCAACTTCGACATCGCCGACGCGTACGGCCTGTTCACCGGCTTCGACATCGTCCGGAACGCCGAGACCCCGGCCGCGGGGGCGACGCCGAGCAGCGCCCTCGCCGTGCAGATGGTGGCCGGCCGCGGAACGTCCATCGGCCTGTGGACGATCAGCGCCCTGATCGCGCTCGCCGCCCTGATCCGGCAGCGTTGGCGCGGCTGGGTGCGCGGCCTCGGCCCGGTCACCGGCGTGCTGGCGTTCTCGCCGTTCGTCATCCTGGGTGGGCAGAGCTACGGCGGGGAGGCCCTGCTGCGGGTGCTGCTGTACTCGGTGCCCGGGTGTGCGCTGCTGATCGGACCGTGGCTGGTCCGCAGGCTGCAGGCCGGGGTCTGGCAACGGCTCGTGGGCGGCATCGTCGCGCTGTTCTTCGTGATCGCCGGCGCACACGCCTACTTCGCCACCTTCTACCACTACGGCGTCACCAGGACCGAGTACGAGGTGCAGGCGATGCTCGAACGGTCCGTTCCGGGCACCGCCTACATGAGTCCGCTCTCGGCCTACTGGCCCGTCCGGGCCAGCGAGGCCTACGCGTGGCGGCTGGCCCAGCACTGGGACTACGACGGCCCGTTGCACAACCTGGGCGACGGCCTGAAGTCGCCCGACTACCTGGCGGTCCTCGAGGGGACGCTGAACGATCGCGGGGCCCCGACCTTCGTGCTGATCGGGCCGCGGATGGACGCCTTCGCCGCCTACGGCGGCTTCGGCACGCTCGGCGGGATCGAGGAGATCCGGAAGACCCTGCCACAACGACCGGGCTGGGACCTGATCCTCGAACGGGACGGGGTGAGCGTCATCCGTTACGTGCCGGAGCACACCAAGGACCAGGAGGCGTCCCGGTGGACGCCGTGACCTCGGACCTCGTCCCGATCCGGTGCCTCACCTGGTCGCTGGACGAGCCCGCGGAGCGGCTGCGGCCCAACGCCGACGGCCGGCTCTTCGTGCTCGCCCTGGACGAGGGCTGGCCCCGAGCGGTGGTGGACGTCCGGGCCGATTCGGCCGAACGGGCGGCCGCCGTGGTCCGGGCCGCCGTGGCCGCCTCCGACGTGACGCCACCGGACGGCTGGACGCCCGGCCAGCAGGCCGGTCCCGCGGTCAGCGTCGTGGTCTGCACCCTCGGCCGGGATCCGCGGCTGACCGAGACCGTGGCGGCCCTGCTGGCCCAGGCCCACCCCCTGGAGCTGATCGTGGTCGACAATGACCCGGCGTCCGGCAGCACGGCCGCCCTGCTCGACGGGGTCGCCGACCCCCGCCTGCGGATCGTCGCCGAGCCGCGCCGCGGGCTGTCGATCGCCCGGAACACCGGGGTCCGGGCGGCCGCGCACGACCTCGTGGCGTTCACCGACGACGACGCCCTGCCGGCTCCCGGCTGGGTGGCCGAGCTGGCGGCGGTCTTCGGCCGGGACCCGTCCGTGGCCTGCGTCACCGGGCTCGTGCTGCCGGCCGAGGTGGTCACCCGCAGCCAGTTGTTCTTCGAGGAGGCCGGCGGGTTCGACAAGGGCCTGCGCGCCCGGCACTGGAACCTGGCCGGCGACGGCACCGCCGTCGGCAGCACCCCGGGGCCGCGCGGCGTCGCCTTCCCGTTCGACGGTGGCTTCGGCTCCGGCAACAACATGGCCTTCCGCCGCGCCTGGCTGGACCGGCTGGGCGGCTTCGACGTCGCACTGGGCGCCGGCTCGATCGCCCGCGGCGGCGAGGACCTGGACGTCTTCCAGGCCACCTACTTGGCCGGGGGCACCGTGGTCTATTGGCCGGCGGCGCTGGTCCGGCACCATCACCGCGCCGACCACGCCGGCCTGCTGGAGCAGATGCACGGCTACGGCGTCGGCATGGCGGCCGTGGTGACCAAGCGGTTCCTGACCTCGCCCGCGGCCGCCGTCCGGGTGATCGGACGGCTGCCGTCCGGCCTGCGGCTGCTGCTCGACCCCGGGTCGGCGAAGAACCGCGGCAAGACGGCCGCCTTCCCGGCCGACGTCACCCGCGCCGAACGGCTCGGCTACCTCGCCGGCCCGTGGGCGTACCTGCGGTCCCGCAGGCACGCCCGCCGCCGACCGGTGGAGGCCGGATGAGGCGCCCCCGGCGCCGGCTGGTGGTGCTCACGGTCGGCGTCGCGCTGGCCGTGATCGCCGGCCTGGTGTTCCTGGTGACCCGTCCCGACGCGAGCCCGCTGCGGGTGGTGGTGCTGTCGGATTCGCTCTCCGAGGGCATGGGCGAGGTCACCGACCTGAGTCGCACCTGGCCGAACCTGGTCGGCGACGCCCTGCGGACCGACCGGCGTCAGCAGCCCGGCTCGGGCGGCACCTGGATGCCGGCCTCCCTGGCCGGGGACATGTTCGGGTTCAGCGCCGGCCGGGCGGACGCCGCCGCCTGGGCGGCCACCGACGACACCGGCGTTCCCGGCGCGATCGCCCGCGGCCCGGTCACCTGGGACGTGCGCCGCTACGACTCGGCGGTGGTGCACGTCGCTGCCGAATGGGCCGGCGCCCGGTTCACCGCCCGTTCGGGCGACCGGGTGGTGGGCTTCACCAGCACCGGGCCGGGAACGGCCAGCTTCGTCGTCGACGACCTCGGTGACGAGCTGACGGTGAGCGGCGACGGGGTGGTGCTCGGCGTCCTCGGCCGGTCCGGAGGCGGGACGGTCGAGGTCTACAACCTGTCCTGGTCCGGCAGCAGCACCAACGACTGGCTGGGCTGGGCCGGCCGTCCGATGCTGCTGCCCATGCTGCGCGCGATCGACCCGGACGTGATCGTGCTCTCGCTCGGCGGCAACGACTTCTGGGACGTCGGCGACACCGACCGGTTCGGCGCCCACCTCGGCCGGCTGCACGGCCTGGTCTCGGGGGTCGCCCCGCGGGCGCGCTGGGTGCTGGGCACCCAACCCGTCCCGGCCGCGACCGACGCCGCCGCGTGGCGCCGCTTCCAGCAGGTCACCATCGACACCGCGAACGGACTCGGGGCGCCCGTGATCGACCTGGTCGGCCAGATGCCCACGGCCGCGGAGGCGCCGGGGCTGTACTCGTCCGACCGCACCCACCTCACCGATGCCGGGCACGCCTTCATCGCCGAGCGGGCCACCCCGGCGATCCGGCGGGCGCTCGGATGAGTTCCGGGACGGGCGCGGCCGCGGCGCCGCGGCCGGGCTGGCGGGCCAGGCTGGCCGGCGCCGGCCTGGAGTTGGACGCGCTCACCATGACCTTCTCCGGCGGCGTCACCGCCGTGCTCGGCCTGGGCTTCTGGACGGTCGCCGCCCGCGGCTACTCGATGGCCGAGGTGGGCCGGGCCTCGGCGATCATCTATGCCGCCACCGTGCTGGCCACCCTCGCCAACCTGAGCCTGGGCGGCATGTACGAACGCTTCCTGCCGGTCAGCGGGGACCGCACCCGGCGCTACCTGCTGGCCGGGACGGGCCTGTCCGCCGGTCTCGCGCTGCTGCTGGGGTCGGGGTTCTGGCTGTTCGGCCCGACCGAGCGGCTGTTCGCGACCCAGTGTGAACTGCTGAGCTTTCCCCTGCTCGTGCTCTGCCTGGCGCAGTTCGCCCTGCTCGACCACACCCTGGTGGGCCTGGGCCGCACCCGCTGGGCCGCGGGGAAGAACATCGTGCACGCGGTCGCCAAGCTGGTGCTGGCCGCCGCCGCGATCGGCTGGGCGGCCAGCGGCTTCTCGCTGGTGACCGCCTGGGCGGCGCCGGCGGGACTGCTGGTGCTGGTCTACCTGCCGGTGCTGTGGCGCCGCTGGAGCGTCGGCGGCTCGCAGGACCTGCCGGCCGCGCTACCGCCGCGGGCCGAACTGTGGTCGTTCTTCGGCACCAGCTTCGGGATCATGGTGGTGGCCGCCATCGCGCCGCTGGTGATTCCGCTGATCGTGGTGCAGCAGCTCGGCGTCGAGCTCAACGCCGCCTTCACCATGGCGTGGGCGCTGTACTCGGCGGCCGTCCTGCTGCTGACCAGCGTCACCGGACCGTACGTGGCCCGGGCCGCCACCCCCGGCTCCGCCGTGGGGCGCCTGACCAGGCGATTCGCCGCGCTCCTGGCCGGCCTGACGCTTCTCGGTGCGGTGTTCCTGTGGTTCCTGGGACCGGTGCTGCTGGGGCTGCTCGGCCCGCGCTACGCCGCCGAGGCCGGCTCGCTGATGAGACTGATGGCGCTGAGCCTGCCACTGTCCTACGCTGCCCTGCTGTTCGCCGGGGTCGCTCGGGTGGTGCGCCGCCTGCGCCTGGCGATGGCGATGCAACTGTTCCTGGCCGTCGCGGTGGTCACCGGAACCTGGCTGACCGTGCCGCGGTTCGGCCTCGACGGCATCGGCTACACCTATCTGGCCGCGGAGGCCCTGGTCACCGTGGTCCTGGCCGGACCCATCTGGCGAACTATCAGGAGGTTGGGATGAGTAGTAGATCCCCGAGGGTCACCGTGCTGATGCCGGTGCACAACGGCGAGCAGTACCTGGTCGAGGCGATCGAGAGTGTATTGAACCAGGACGTCGGCGACCTGGAACTGCTGGTGATCGACGACGGCTCGACCGACGACACCCCGGCGATCCTGCGCGCCTGCCCGGACCCGCGGCTGCGGGTCATACGGCTGGAGCACATCGGGCTGATCGGCGCCCTGAACCACGGGTTGGAGCACGCCCGCGGGGAGTTCATCTCGCGGATGGACGCCGACGACGTGATGTCCCCGGGCCGGCTCGGCCGGCAGCTGGAACACTTCCACCGGTATCCGAAGGCGGTGGCCTGCGGCACTCCCTACGAGCTGTTCGGTGCCGTCGAGGGGGTCGTCCGGCCGCCGCGCGGCAACCGCGCCTGCCAGGCCCACCTGATCTTCGGCTCGTCGGTGCCGCACGCCACGGTGATGATCCGCGCCGACGTCGTACGCGCGCACGGGTTGCGCTACCGGGACGGCTACCTGCAGGCGGAGGACTTCAAACTGTTCAGCGAACTCGCGAGGTTCGGCGAACTGCACAACCTGCGGCACGTCGGGCTGCGCTACCGGCAGCACGACGAGCAGGTGACCAGGCGGGAGGACGCGGTGATGCGCGACACCCACCTGCGGATCTGCCTGGAGAACCTGGCCGCCCGCGGCGTCCGGATCGACGACGACCGGATGCGCGACCTGCTGTGGCCCCGGGGCGGGGGCCCTCGCGATGCCGTCTGGTACCTGCTCAACGGGCTGCCGCTGCTGCTGTGGCTGGGCCTGCGCAGCCACGGCCCGGCGGGCGCCGGCCAGTCGCTGCTGGTCGCCCGGGAACGGGTCCGGGTCATCCTGCGCCGCGCACCCGAGCCGAAGCCGGCCGAACCCGGCCAGGACGAATCCGAGGAGTCCCAGCCGGTGCTCGAAGCCCAACCCTGACGGCCCCGTCATCCCGGCGGGGTGCCGTCCGGCCCGTCGTCCCGGCGCACGACGACCGACTCCGTCGTCCCGGCGCACGACGACCGGCTCCGTCATCCCGGCGCACGCCGGGATCTCTCCGGCGACGACCGCCCCCGTCGTCCCGGCACTCGTGCGGCTACAGCCGCAGGAACTGGGCGTACAACCACGGGCTGAGCGCCAGCACCGCGGCCGCGACCGTCTGCCGCCTGGCCCCACCGGCCCACAACCGGGGCAGATCGGCCGTCCGGATCAGCGACCGGGACCGGCGGACGACCTCGTCCACCTCGGCACCGCGGTTACCGGCCAGCCAGGACCGCAGCGCCATGTTCGCGGACGGGAACACCACCCCGTCGTAGTGGAACCGCAGGTGTGCCCAGCGCCAGGCGGCGGCGTCCGGCCCGTCCAGCACGCCGGCGTCGGTGAGCAGCTCCCGGACGTGGTCGCCCTGCACGAACAGGTCGTGGGTATGCGGCCCGAACCGTCGCGAGATGGACGTCTCGTTGATCAGGTACCGGTACAGCGGCGCGTCCACCAGGGCGATCAGCTCGGCGGCCAGGGCGATCCGGAGGATCGGCGCCACGTCCTCGTAGACGTGCCCCTCCGGGAACGGGGCGGAGCCGAGCATCTCGCGGCGGAACAGCTTGTTGCAGGCGTAACCGCGGGCCTCGCTGAGCAGCAGCCGGCGGGCCAGTTCGGGACCGGCCAGCACCGACTCGTCGCCGAACGGTTCCTCGTCGATGCTCAGCGTCGACCCGGCCTCGTCCACCCGCGCGGTGCGGCACATCGCGACCTGCGCCGACCGGACCTCCAGGGCGCCGGCCAGTGCCTCCAGGAAGCCGGGCTCCACGGTGTCGTCGGAGTCGCAGAACCAGACCAGGTCGGTGCCCAGCCGGGCCAGGCCCGCGTTCCGGGCCGCGGACAGCCCCCGGTTGGCCGGCTGGGTGACCACGTCCACGCTCAGGCCGGCCGCGGCGGCCGCGGCCAGGGCCCGCTCCATCGAGGCGTCGCCGCCCCGATCGTCCACCAGCACCACCTGGTCGGGGCGCCGGGTCTGCGCGGCGATCGAGGCGAGGCACGCCGCGACGTAGCGCTCCACCCGATAGACCGGGACGACGACCCCGATGGTCAGCACGCTCACCGGCGCACCGCCCAGCGCGACCGCAGGTAGCGTCCGGGACCGGCGATGATGCCGCGACGTTCCACCCGCAGCAGTTCGCCGGGGAAGTCGGCGGGCAGGGCGGCGTTCTTCTTCGAACCGGGGGCCAACAGCATGTGCAGCGCCGCGGGGATCCGGGCGGCGAAACCCAGCGCGTGCCGGGGGCGGGTGAGCAGCAGCTTCGCCAGTGCCGCGGTCAAGCCAACGCCGTAACCGAACACCTGCTGCCGCAGCGCCCCGGGATCCTCCCGATGGTGGTGCCGGACGACGGCCGCCGGCTGATACACCACCGCGAGTCCCGCCAGGTAGACCCGGCGGCAGAGATCCAGGTCCTCGCCCGCGAACGTGGGGGTGCCTGGACCGAGCGCCGGGTCGAACCCACCGAGTTCGGCGAACGTGTCCGCGCGCAGCGCGACGATGCCCGACCCGAACTCGCCGGCGGTGTAGGGGAACGCGGCGCCCCGTCGTCCCGGAACCGACGGGTGCGGGGATCCGGCGGCACCGGCCACGGCGTCGAGGGCGCCGGTCAGCGTGCCCGCGTCGCCGGCGAACCAGTGGGTCAACCGGAAGCCCTTGCCGAAGCCGCCGTACTCCTCGAACCGCAGCTGCTCGCGGGACTCCAGCCCGGCGGGCACCACCAGGCCGGTCACGCAACCGATCGCCTCGTGCGCGGTCAGGGTCGCGGCGAGCCGCGCCGTCCAGTCCGGATCCGGGACGGCGTCGTCGTCGGTGAACGCCAGGACGGTGCCGGCCGCCGCCCGGGCACCCGCGTTGCGGGCGTGGGACGCCCCCCGGCGGGCTTCGGCCACGATCCGGAGCCGCGGGTCGTCGACTCCGCCGAGCAGGCCGGCGACCCGTCCCGACCCGGGGTCGTTGTCGACCACCAGCAGCTCACGGACGTGGGAGCGCTGCCCCAGGACGGCGGCAACCGTGCTGGTCAGCAGCGGGTTGCGCCCCAGGGTGCAGACCACCACGCTGACCGCCGGACCGATCGCGCGGGCCGGGGAAGCCGGCGGGGCGGGACGGTCGAGGTACTCGGTCAACGCCGGATCGGCCGCCGCGACCGCGGCCAGCCAGTCGTCCCGGTCT
>JAGPGQ010000029.1:0-11526 GCA_018055925.1 Micropruina sp. | reverse complement strand
GCAGACCACCACGCTGACCGCCGGACCGATCGCGCGGGCCGGGGAAGCCGGCGGGGCGGGACGGTCGAGGTACTCGGTCAACGCCGGATCGGCCGCCGCGACCGCGGCCAGCCAGTCGTCCCGGTCTTTCGGGGCACGCTCGAACCGGACCCGCACCTGCCCGACCGGCCACCCGTGACTGCGCGCCAGCACCTGGACGACGCCGGCCCGGTCGTGGCCGGGCAGGGGCGCGGCCGGGTCGGCGAGGTCCAGGTCCACCACCGGGATCGGGACGAAGCCGTCGCGCTCCGGCGCCGCGGCGGCGGAGTCCGGTGCGGCCCCGGGAGCCGGTCCGGTGTCCGGCTCCCCGGTCACCTGGGAGAGCCCGGACGCCCGGGCGCCCAGGTAGCCGGCGGCGGTCACCGCCAGGCCGGCCAGGCACCACCAGGCCCGGGCCAGGCCGGCCAGGTCGCCACGGCCGGCGGCGGCCAGGTGCCGCAGCGGTCCGCTGGTCACCAGCCGCGCCGCGTGCTTGCGTTCGCTGGACAGGGCCTGCCCCGTGCCGGCGATCCGGCTCAGCGCGGCCTTCGAACGGCCCTCGTTCCAGCACCGCCGGACGAAGTAGCGCGGGTTCGCACGGGTCGGCGGCACCACGTGGTCGACCACCGCCGAGGTATCCCGCAGCATCGGGCGATCGGGCAGCACCCGCCGGATCCGGATGCCCAGTTCGGTCTCCTCGCAACCGGTGGGCAGTTCGCCCGTCCGGCCCATCCGCTCGGAGAACCCGCCGGCCAGCCCGAACGCCTCCCGGGCGATGGCCATGCTGGCCCCGATCGGGTTCCGGATCTCCGCGCCGTCGCCGGGCAGGCCGCGGTAGTCGCAGCCGACCACCCAGCCGAACTCCTCCGGGAACCAGCGCGGCGGCACCCCGTCCGGCCAGCGCGGCACGACCGCGCCGCCCACCACCGAGGCGTTGTCGCGGGCGAAACGCAGGCGCAAACCGTCCAGCCATCCCGGGCGCGGAACGGCGTCGTCGTCCAGAAAGGCGACCACCTCGGCGGCGGTGCAATTCACCCCCGTGTTGCGCCCCCCGGAAAGCCCGCGGCCACCGGCATTGGGCAGCACCCGGAGGGCATCCGACCCGCCCCACGCCTGGTTTGCCCGGCGCAGCAACGTGTCGTTATGGTCGATCACGACCACGAGTTCATCGGTGGGCCCGAGTTGCTTCCGAACATTGTCGACGGCCTGCGCCAGAATGGCCCAACGCCGCTCGTCGTAGGCGCATATGACGACGGCGATCGACGGACAACTCATTTAGGTAAGTCTATCCTAAGTATGATCGGATCTTATGCGCGTCCTAGTCTCTGGCGGTGCCGGCTTCATCGGGTCCCACGTCGTCGACACCCTGCTCGAACGGGCGCCCGGCACCAGCGTGCGCGTCCTGGACGATCTGAGCACCGGCGTCCGGGCGAACCTGGCCGGGCGACCCGTCGATTTCATCGAGGGATCGGTCACCGACGCGGCCCTGGTCAGGGACGTCACCAGGGGGGTCGACGCGGTCGTGCACCTGGCGGCCATCGGCAGCGTCCCGCTGTCGCTGGACGATCCGGTGCGGGCCCACGAGGTGAATGTGGACGCCACCGTCCACGTCCTCGAGGCCGCCCGGGCCGAGGGTGCGCAGGTGGTGTTCGCCTCGTCCAGCGCGGTCTACGGCGACAACCCGGCGTCCGTCATGCACGAGACCCAGTGGACCAGCCCGCTGAGCCCCTATGCGGCCTCGAAGCTGTCGGCGGAGTCGTACGTGCTGGCCTACGGCCACAGCTTCGGGCTGACCACCCTGGCGTTCCGGTTCTTCAACGTGTACGGGCCGCGCCAGGCGGCCGACCATCCGTACGCGGCGGTGATCCCCCGATTCGTGGACGCGGCCCTGCGCGGTGAGGCGCTGCAGGTCAACGGCGACGGACTGCAGTCGCGCGACTTCGTCCACGTCCGTACCGTCGCCGAGACGCTGAGTGCCGCCGTGCTTCGCCGGGTCGGCCACCCGGCACCGGTCAACCTCGCCCGCGGCACCCGGATCACGCTGCTGGAGCTGGCCGACCGGCTCGCCGACGTGCTGGAGCGACCGCTTCAGGTGCGGCACGGTCCCGCGCGGCCGGGGGACGTCCGGCACTCCAGGGCCGATGTCGAACGGCTGCGCCGGCTGTTCCCCGATATACCCGACCTGCCGTTGGAGCAAGGACTGGCCAGCACGGTCGACTGGTTCCGGACCAGGACCGGCTGAGCCACCCGATGAACCCACCCCGCAAACGCCGGCTCATCGTGCCGGCCGCCATCACCGCCTCGGTCATCGCCGCCGTCCTGCTCGCCGGTCGGGCCACCCCCGGCGACCCGACCTGCCCGTCGACACCCCAGTGCGGTCCGCTGATCTGGCACGAGGAGTTCGATCCGAGCCCCGATGGGGCCCCCAACCCCAAGCATTGGGGCTACGACCTCGGGGCCACCGGCTGGGGCAACGAGGAACTCCAGGAGTACACCGCCGACCGTGCGAACTCCCGCGTCGCCCAGGACGGCACCCTGCAGATCGTGCTGCGCGAACGGGCCGGCGGGGCGGGTTACACCTCGGCCCGGCTGGTCAGCCGCGGCCGGGTCAGCATCGGCCACGGCTACCTCGAGGCCCGGATCCAGCTGCCGACCGTGCCCGCCTCCGGCGTGTGGCCGGCGTTCTGGTTGCTCGGGCACGCGGAGGCGTGGCCCGACAGCGGCGAGATCGATGTGCTCGAGACCGTGAATGGGGTGAACGGCTACTCCACGAACATTCACGGTGGCCCGCGCCACTGGCAACAATTCAACTGGCACGAGACAACCGCGGTCAATGACGGGGAATGGCACACCTATGGGGTGCTGATCAGGTCCGATCGGCTGCAATTCTTCCACGACGGGAATCTGGTGCATACCGTGACACCGGCGGGAATGCCGCCGGGCGGTGTCTGGCCGTTCGACGTCCCGGACCGGCGCTACTACCTGATTCTCAACATGGCCATGGGTGGCAGTTACCCGGGCGCCCCGGACGGCACCGCCGCGCTCCCGGCCACGATGCGGGTGGACTACGTCCGTTACTGGGGGTTGGGCTCGGACGACTGACCGGCGGGACGCAGTGAGGGTGGCGGTCCGACCGGACCGCCACCCTCACCTAGTTACCCTCGGGCGATGTCACTCACCCGCGGACGCGCACCTCGATCGAGGTGGACGAGCCCTTCAGGGTGCTGTCGCCGCTGAAGGCGACGGTGACCTTGTGGGTCATGCCGGGCCGCAGCCACGGCAGTTCGGCGGTGACGTAGTAGTCGTTCGCCTTGACCTTCACCGGCGCCTTGTTGCCGGCGGTGATGGTCAGGGTGCCACCGTTGGGCTTGATCCAGTCCCTCGACCCGATCTCGACCCGGATGCTGGCCGGCTTCTCGGAGCCCTGTCGCGAAGCCACCTTGGCGGTCAGGATGGTGTTGGCCTTCTCGACCCGCTCGGAGGCCGAGACGGCCGCGCCCCAGGCGCCATTCGAGGTGGTGGCCTCCACCCGGACGCTGACCCGCTTGCTCGTATCGGCACCGGTCAGTTCGTACTTCTTCGAGGTCGCACCCTTGATCGCCTTGCCGTCGCGCAGCCACTGGTAGCTGAACGTCGCGCCCTTGGCGTTGCGCCACTTGCCCGCGTTGGCGGTCAGCGTGGCGTGGCCCTGGGCCTTGCCGGAGATGCTCGGAGCAGTCGTCGGGGCCGGCTTCGGCAGGGCCTTGCCGACCTTGATGTCGACCTTCACGCTGCGCCGGACATCGTTCTCGGCGAGTGCGCCGGTGAGCAGCCGCACGGAGTGTGCGCCCTTCTTGAACGCCGGGTTCGACCCGTACTCGCCGCGGGTGCTGCCGTTGGGCAGCTTCACCTCGGCCTTGAAGGTTCCGTCGGCCTTGGCCTCGATGATCGCCCAGACGTCGGTGCCGTCGGTCTTCTTGACCGCACCGTCGTCGATCTTCACGGCGATCTTCGAGCCCGCCTTACCCTCGGCGGTCTTCCAGCCCTTGCCGGTCAGGAAGAGCTTGCCGCCCACGGACGGCTTGCCCTTGACGGTCACCGTCGCGCCGTCCGGAGCGGGCGGCGTGGTCGGCTTGGTCGTCGGCGAGCTGGTCGGGCTCGTGGTCGGTGTTGCCGTGGGGCTCGTGGTCGGTGTGGCCGTGGGGCTGGTCGTTGGTGTGGCGGTGGGGCTGGTGGTGGGTTGTGCCGCGCCGACGGTGATGTCGACCTTGATGCTGCGTCCGGTGTCGCCGGGCTTGAGTGAGCCGGTGAGGAGTCGGATGACGTGGGCGCCGGTGGTGTAGGCGGGGTTGGATCCGCCTGCGCCGGTGGTGCCGTTGGGCAGCTTGATCTGGGCGGTGAAGGTGCCGTCGTTGTTGGCGTCGATGGTCTGCCAGACGTCGGCGCCGGCGGGGGTGCGGATGTTGCCGTCGTCGAGTTTGACGGCGATCTTCGAGCCGGTGCCGTCGGGGTGCTTCCAGCCGGTGCCCTTGAGGGTGATGGTCCCACCGATGGTCGGGGTGCCCTCGACGGTGGCGGTCGCCTGGCCCGGGTTGGTCGGCGAGCTGGTCGGGCTCGTCGTCGGGGTCGGCGTCGGCGTGGGGTTGGCCGCCTGCGGGGTGATCTTCCACACCCGCGAGTTGACCTGCCGGTCGAGCGCGTAGGCCGCGCCGTTCGCCACGATCACGTCGTTCGGGGCATTGCCGACGGCCACCTCACCGATCCGGTTTCCGTTGTCGGCGTCGAGCACCAGCACGGACGAACCGCCGAACGTGGCGCCGTACACCAGGCCGGCCTCCGAATCGACCGCCACGTTGAGCATGGCCTGCGCGCCGCGCACGGTGTTGGTCACCTGCCCGGTGGCCAGATTCACGGTGCGGACGTCCTGAGAGTCCTGGCTGGCGACATAGGCCAGCCCACGACCGCGGTCGACCGCGACACCGGAGGCGCGCTGGCCGCCGGTCTGGGCCACCACGCGGGCGTTGGACGTCAACGAGTTGAGCTCGATCAGGGCGCCGTCGTTGAGGTTCACCGTGTACAGCAGCGCCGTGTTGGCGTCGGCCACCAGGTCGAGGCTCATCGGCGAGAAGCTGCCACCGAGCCGGATCGTGTCGACCACGCGCAGTGTCTCGGTGCTGATCTTGGTGATCGAACCGCCGTTCGGGTCGCTCACGTAGGCGATGTTGCGGAACGGGTCGATGGCGATGTCGCGCGAGTGCCCGACGTCACCGATCGTGGCCACCCGGGCGCCGATCGTCTGGTTGTAGACGACCACCGCGTCCTCACGGGTCGCGCTGGTCCAGATCCGGTCGTTCTCGTCGTCCACCGCGATGCCGTAGGCGGCCTCGGAGCGGGCGTTGGCCGTGCCGGAGTCGAGCGTCCGCGGAGTGATCTGACTGATCACCTGCAGGTTGGCCGGGTTGACCTTGCTGATCGTCGAGACGTCGGCGCGGGGAGTGCCGCTGTCCCAGTTGTGCGTGGTCGCGGTCACCCAGAGCCAGTTGTGCCTGGCCGAGTAGGCCGCCTGGTAGTGCTCCTGGCCGACCGGTGCGCTGATCACGTCGAAGGTTCGCCCGCCGACCTGCACAGGGGCCGCACTCGCCAGCGGTGACGCCGCGACTCCTCCTGCGACTAGGGCGAACGCCGCGATGGCCGCCTTCCAGGCAGGCCCCCGGGTTCGCTTGTGGACACGCTGTTGCAGTTCCGTCCGCACGTCATCTCCTCTTGCTGTGGACTGTGCTGGGCCCACCCTCTGGTTCCTCCCGGAGCGGTGGGCCGCTTAGGTTAGGATTGCCTAACTATCAGCAGACTATTACCAAATCGCCAGGAATGACGGAGGAGTCCATGCGCGCACTCGACCAATCCGGGACGGGCCACTCGGCCGTCTCGGAGGGGACGCGACCCGCCGTGCCGGTGCCCGACCCGTTCGCCGCCGCACCCCTGTGCGACCAGTTCGATGCGGTGCTCGTCGGCCTGGGTGGGGGTGCGGGACGGGTCGCCGTCCGGGACGCCTCCGGGGCCTCGGTGAGTTACGCCGAACTGGGCCGGTTGTGCGCCGGCGGCGTGGGCGTGGACGCGGCCCGGCGTCCGGTCGCGGTGCTGGGCGGATCGGCCGCCGCACTGGCGCTCGCGGTCGCCATCGTCTACGGCGGCTCGCCGCTGGTGCTGCTGGATCCACAACTCCCCGTCGACCGGCTGCGGCACATCCTGGCCGGCTCCGGCGCCTGCCGCACCATCGTCGCCGACGGGCTGGAGCCGCTCGCCCGCGAGGCCGGCGCGCCCCGGGTGGTCACCGCGTCCGAGATCCTCGCCGAAGCCGGCGCCGGGCCGTCCGGTCCGCGCCCGCAGGGCGGAGCTCCGGCCACCATCGTCTACACGTCCGGCTCCACGGGGCTGCCCAAGGGCGTCACCCTCAGTCACGCCGCGGTCACCAACGGGGCCGCCACCTCCCGGACCGAGTTCGGCCTGCGGCCCGGCGATGCGTGCGCGATGTTGCTGCCGCCGGCCTACGCCGCCGGGCAGGAGGTGCTCTTCATGGCGATCCTGAACGGCTGCACCGTCGAGAGCTTCGATCCACGGGAGCGGTCGGTCCGCGAGATCGCCGACTGGCTGCGCGGAGCCGGCGTCACCACCCTGCACTGCACGCCCTCGATGCTGCGCCACCTTAACGGTCACCTCGCCCAGGAGACGTTCCCGCGGGTGCGCCTGTTCACCACCTGCGGCGAGCCCGTGCAAGGACGCGATGTCGCCGCGGCCCGGGGCTACCTGCCCGCCGCCGACTACGCCAACTACGTCGGATCGTCCGAGACCGGGCACCTCAGCTTCCTGCACATCGGGGCCGGCGACCCGGTGCCCGACGCGCAGCTTCCGGCCGGACGGCTGGCCCAGCACAAGGCGATCGCCGCCCTCGGTGCCGGGGGAGAGGCCCTGCCGGACGGGGAGGTGGGCGTGCTCGAGGTCACCTCGCCGTTCCTGGCGCTCGGCTACTGGGGCGAACCCGACCGCACCGCCGAGGCGTTCCGGGCCACGCCCTCCGGCAGCACCTTCCGCACCGGCGACCGGGGTTCGGTGCAGGACGGCCGGCTGAGCCTGGCCGGCCGGCGCGACGACGCGGTCAAGATCCGTGGCTACCTGGTCGAGCCGGCCGAGGTGACCGCGGCCCTGCGCGGCATCGCCGAGGTGGCCGACGCGGCCGTCGTCCCCGACCGGGAGGGCCGCCGGCTGATCGGCTACGTCGTGCCCGACCCGGCCCGGCGCCCGCCGTCCACCGCCCAGCTGCGCCGCGAGCTGGCCGGATGCGTCCCCGACTGGATGGTCCCGCAATCGCTGGTGCTGCTCGACGAACTGCCCCGCACCGAACGCGGCAAGCTCGACCGGGCCGCGCTGCCGGAGCCCGCCGGACGCTCCACCGACACCGTCCCCGCCGATCAGTGGGAGGCCCTGGTCTCGGCGGTCTGGTGCCAGGTACTGCACCTGGAGGGGGTGGGCCGCGACGAGTCCTTCGCCGAACTCGGCGGCGACTCGCTGGCCGTCGAGGAGATGCTGGCCAAGCTTGCCGAGGACGGTGTGGACCTGCGCGGCTCCGACCTCGCCGCCGCCCCCACCATGGCCGAATTCGCCGCCCGGGTGCGAGCCGCCACGACCCCCCGGACGGACTCGTCCGCGGCCGAGGGCGTGATGGCCAGCCTGCGCCGCGGCCCGGGAGTCCCGGTGTACTGCTTCTCGGGCGCGGGCGGACCCGCCTACCTGTTCACCGACCTGGCCCGGCACCTCTGTGGCGACCACCCGGTGACCGCCTTCCAGGTGCGCGGCCTGGAGCGGCGCGCCATCCCCGACTGGTCGGTACGCCGGGCCGCCCGGCGCTACGTCGACCTGATCGCCGCCGAGCGCCCGCCCGGCCCGGTGGTGTTGATCGGACACTCCCTGGGCGGACTGTTCGCGCTCGAGGCGGCACACCTGCTGCGGGAGCGGGGCTACGGGGTGGAGCTGACCGTGATGCTCGACACGCTGCTGCCCGGCAGCCTGGCGCACACCGGCGGCGAGGCGGCACCCGAGATCCGGATCCCCGGCGGGCAGGCCCAGAGCCGGCGCGAGCTGTGGCGGACCCGGGTGCAGCTGCTGGGCGCCGGCATCTACCCCTACCCGCCCGCCGTGCGGGACCAGGTTTTCTTCCAGCACGGGCTGCGGCTCACCGAGCGCTACCGGGTGCGTCCCTGGGGCGGCTACACCGAGGTTTTCCTCACCCCCGAGAACATCGACGACCGCGCCTGGTGGCGGCAGGTGCTGACCGGCGAATACCTGCTGCACGAGGTGGAGTGCGGGCACGTGGCCATCCTGAAGCCGCCCTACGTGAACCGGGTCGCCGACCTGATCCGGACGACGCTCGACCACAGTGTGCGACTGCCCGACGCGGGAGCCGGTCGTGGGTGAGCGGCGGCTGCGCGTGGTCCGGGGCGGCGCCACCGACCAGGTGCGCGGCCTGGGCCGGCTGGAACAGCTGGTGCTGCGCGGCGACGGCCTGACCACCACCTCGCTGCAGGTGCTGACCGGCGAACAGGTGACCGCCCGTCCGCTGCAGCACTGGGTGATCTCGGCCGGCGACGACCTGGCCGTCCTGGGCGCCGGCACCTCGCCCTACACCGGTGCCCAGTCGCAGGCGGTCGCCGCCGAACTGCGCCGGGCGCACGACCTGCTCGACCTGTCCGGCAGCGAGACCCTGCTGGTGCGCGAGGTGTTGCTGCGGGGGACGCACGCGGTGTGGGCGACTTCGGCGGTCACCGCCGTGCTCGACCGGCTGCCCGAGCCGGTGGTGCGTGCGTTGGCCACCTCCGAGGCGCCGATCGGACGCACCCTGCACGAGGGCGGTGTGGTCACCGGCCGCCGGATCACCGGATGGGGACGCCGGCCCGCCGGTCGCTGGGCGAAGCTGCTGGTCGGGGTCGACTCGGAGGACGAGGCGGTGCCCGGCCGGGAGTACGTGATGACCTTCGGCACCGACCTGCGTCCGCTCGGCTACTTCGTCGAGTGGTTCTCGCCGCAGCTGTTCGACGAGCCGTCCTCACCGAAGGGCGGACGGCGGTGAGCCCGGTGCGCACCGACGTCGCGATCGTCGGCGCCGGGCCGGCCGGACTGCTGCTGGCCCGCATGCTGCAGCTGCAGGGCATCGACACGGTGGTGCTGGAGCGCCGCTCCCGCCAGCACGTGCTGAACCGGGTGCGGGCCGGCATCATCGAGCAGCCGGTCGCCGACCTGCTGATCGACCTCGGGGTCGCCGGACGGATGCGTGCGGAGCGGCTGCTGCACGACGGCGTCCATCTGCAGTTCGGTGGGGACGCCGAAGCCAGGCGGGTCCGGATCGACTTCGCGGCGCTGTGCGGCAAGGCGGTCACCGTGTACGGGCAGCGGGAACTCGTCCGGGACCTGATCGAGCAGCGCGAACGGGACGGACTGCCGCTGCACTTCGACGCCGAGGTGACCGGCCTGGACGGCCTGGACGGCCTGGACGCCGAGGCGGTCACCCTGCACTGCGAGGCCACCGGACCGATCGAGGCCGCCTACGCGGCGGGCGTCGACGGGGCCCACGGGCTGACCGCGCGGATCGTTCCCGCCGAGCGGCGCGGCACCCTGCAACGCAGCTACCCGGGCGCCTGGCTCGGGGTGCTGGTGCAGGCGCCACCACCCAGCGACGAGCTGATCTACTCGCGCCATGAGGCGGGTTTCGCGCTGGCCTCCATGCGGACGCCCGGGATCAGCCGGCTCTATCTCGAGGTGCCGGCCACCGACCGGCTGGCCGACTGGAGCGCCGACCGGATCTGGGACCAACTCCACCTGCGGCTCGACCTGCCCGGTTCGCCGGTGCACGAGGGCCCGATCCTGGAGTCGTCGATCACGCCGCTGCGCAGCATCGTCCACCGCCGGATGCGGTTCGGCCGGCTGCTGGTCGGCGGCGACGCCGCCCACGTGGTTCCGCCGACCGGGGCGAAGGGCATGAACCTGGCCGTGGCCGACATGGCCGGGTTGTCGGCGGCCCTGGTGCGCGCGCTGCGCGGCGGCGACCCGGCGGGGCTGGACGGCTACCAGCGGCGCTGCCTGGAGCGGGTCTGGCGGGCGACGCACTTCTCCTGGTGGATGACCGACCTGCTGCACCGCCTCGACCAGGACGACTTCGAGGCCGCGCTGCACGCCGAGCAGTTGCGGGCGCTCGGCGAGGGCGGGCGGCTGGCCGCCTGGTTCGCCGACAGCTACACCGGCGCTCCGCTGCCCTCGTGGCGGCCCGCAGCCGCCGTCCCTGGCTGAGACCGATGTCCACGGATCGATACGACGGGCAGCGCCTGAGAAAAGTCTGATGTACTTTAGGTAAGGCAAGCCTAAGCATTAGCAGCTGTTTACCCCCGGCAGTCGCGTGCATGCAACGAGCACAAGCACTGAGCACGGAGAGACTTCATGTCCTTGAGAATCGCCCCGCGCAACCCGCGGATCAGCGTCATCGTCCCGACCTTCAACGAGGCCGTGAACCTCGAACACGTCCTGCCGACCCTGCCCGACGTCCATGAGGTGATCGTGGTCGACGGCGGGTCGACCGACGGCACCGTCGAGATGGCGCAGCGGGTCCTCCCCGGCGTCCGGGTGCTGCAGCAGACCCGTTCGGGCAAGGGCAACGCGCTGGCCTGCGGGTTCGCCGCGACCACCGGCGACATCGTGGTGATGTTCGACGCGGACGGCTCCGCCGACGCCCGCGAGATCCCGCTGATGGTGGCCGCGCTGCTCAGCGGCGCGGACTTCGTCAAGGGCAGCCGGATGCTGCACGGCGGTGGTTCGGCCGACCTGACCGCCATCCGCACGCTCGGCAACCGGGCACTGACAGGCCTGGTCAACGGCCTGTTCCGGACCCGCTACACCGACCTGTGCTACGGCTACAACGCGTTCTGGCGCGACATCCTCGACATCTTCGACCTGCCCGACCCGAAGGCCACGGGCGAAGCCCGCTGGGGCGACGGGTTCGAGATCGAGACCCTGCTGAACTGCCGCGCCGCAGCCGCCAAGCTGACCATCCTGGAGATCCCGAGCTACGAGCACAGCCGGATCCATGGCGCCAGCAACCTCAAGGCGATCCCCGACGGCATGCGCGTGCTGCGCACCATCGACACCGAGTTCCGCCGGCTGCGTCAGCTGCGGTCGGGCACTCGGCACCTGGGCGCCACCGCCCGGTTCTCCAGTCGTCCCGCGTCCCGAGTGAGTTACGTGGGCGAGGCCCGCTCCATCCAGAGCGCGGCGGGCTGATCGGACGGGGGTTTGCGTGATTCTCCCCCCGACAGACCGCAAACTCCCCTCCACCCAGTTCTGCCCTCCCACCCCGACGGGAGGGCAGAACTGGTTTCAGCAGTTCCTCAGATTTTTGGACGGTTCTCAGGGTTCGCGATGCCGAGATCCCGGCGTCCGCCGGGATGACGGGGTCGGGTGTGGTCTCACGTCGTCCCGGGTCTTGCCTCA
>JAGPGQ010000210.1 GCA_018055925.1 Micropruina sp. | reverse complement strand
CTGCTGGTCGCCGAGGCCCCGATCGACCGGGTCTCGGCGCTGGCCGCGGCCCATTCGGGCGGCGCCCGGGTGATCGAGGTGGCGCCCGGCGCCGAACTGACCGACCCGGTCCAGATCACGCTGACCGGCTCCGGTCAGCAGGTCTGGGGGCACCTGGTGTTCTCGGTCGGCGCGAACGCGTCGGCCACCATCCTGCTGCGCCACGAGGGCAGCGCCAGCTACGCCGCCAAGGTGGACGTGCTGGTCGGCGAGGGCGCCCGGGTCAACTTCGTCTCGATCCAGGACTGGGCCGACGACGCGCTGCACGGCGGGCACCACAGCGTGCTGGTCGGCCGGGACGCCCAGGTGCGCACCGTGACCGTCAGCCTGGGCGGCGACGTCGTCCGGCTGGCCGAGACCGCCCGGTTCGGCGGCCCCGGCGGTTCGCTGGAGCAGTTCGGGCTGTACTTCGTCGATGCCGGGCAGCACATCGAGCACCGGATGTTCGTCGACCACAACGCCCCGCACACGCACAGCAACGTCGATTACCGCGGCGCGCTGCAGGGTGAGGGCGCCCGGTCGGTCTGGATCGGCGACGTGCTGATCCGCAAGGTGGCCGAGAACATCTCCACCTACGAGTCGAACAAGAACCTGGTGCTGACCGACGGCTGCCGCGCCGACTCGGTGCCGAACCTCGAGATCGAGACCGGCGAGATCGAGGGTGCTGGGCACTCCTCGACCACCGGCCGGTTCGACGACGAGCAGCTGTTCTACCTGCGCTCCCGGGGGATCTCCGAGGAGGAGGCCCGCCGCCTGGTGGTGCGCGGCTTCTTCGCCGACATCATCCGCCGGATCGGCGTCGACGAGGTCGAGGAGCACATGATGGCCGCCGTCGATCGCGAACTGGCGGTCACCATGGGTGCCGCATGACCTTCCGGCATGCCGCCACGCTGGAGGAGATCCCGGTCGGCACCGCCATTCCGGTCGACCTCGGCGGCGACGCCGAGGTGGCCGTGGTCAACACCATCGAGGGGGTGTTCGCCATCCGGGACGTGTGCAGCCACGCCGAGGTCCCGCTCAGCGAGGGGGAGGTCGACGGCTGCACCCTGGAGTGCTACATGCACGGCTCCCGGTTCGACCTGCGCACCGGCGAACCCCTGGAGTTGCCGGCCACCGAACCCGTCCCGGTCTACCCCGTCCGCCTCGACGGCACCGACATCTACGTCGACATCGACAACCCGATCTATCAGGAGAACTGAATCCGCATGTCCACACTGTCCATCACCGATCTGCACGTCGAGGTCGACACCGAGTCGGGCCCGAAGGAGATCCTCAAGGGGGTCAACCTCACGGTTCGCTCCGGCGAGGTGCACGCCATCATGGGCCCGAACGGGTCGGGCAAGTCGACGCTGGCCTACGCCATCGCGGGTCACCCGAAGTACACCATCACGTCCGGCTCGGTCACCCTCGACGGTGTCGAGCTGACCGAACTGACCGTGGACGAGCGCGCCCGCGCCGGCCTGTTCCTGGCCATGCAGTACCCGATCGAGGTGCCCGGCGTCTCGGTGGCGAACTTCCTGCGGACCGCGAAGACCGCCCTGGCCGGCGAGGCGCCGAAGGTGCGCACCTGGGTCAAGGACGTCAACGCGGCCCTCGACCGGCTCGGCCTCGACCCGACCTTCTCGGCCCGCTCGCTGAACGAGGGCTTCTCCGGCGGCGAGAAGAAGCGCAACGAGATCGTCCAGCTGGAGCTGCTCAACCCCAAGTTCGCGATCCTGGACGAGACCGACTCCGGCCTCGACATCGACGCGCTCCGGATCGTCTCCGAGGGGGTCAACCGGTTCCACGACCAGGGCGACCGCGGCGTGCTGCTGATCACCCACTACACGCGGATCCTGAACTACATCAAGCCCGACTTCGTGCACGTTTTCGTGGACGGCCGGATCGCCGAGGAGGGCGGCCCAGAGCTGGCCGAGAACCTCGAGATCGAGGGCTACGAGCGGTTCATCAAGGCCGGCGCGGCCTGAGCCGGCGCGCATCACGGGCACGCCGGTGAGCTACGACGTCGAACTGCTCCGCTCCGACTTCCCCATCCTGGACCGTCGGGTGGGGGAGTACCCGCTCGCCTACCTGGACTCCGCGAACACCTCGCAGAAGCCGCGGGTGGTGATCGATGCGATCACCGACCACTACGCGCGGCACAACGCGAACGTGGCGCGGGCGATGCACCAGCTGGGCGCCGAGGCGTCCGCCGCCTACGAGGCGGGCCGCGAGAAGGTGGCGGCCTTCATCGGGGCCGCGCGCGCCGAGGAACTGGTGTTCACCAAGAACGCCTCCGAGGCGCTCAATCTGGCGGCGCACTCCCTCGGAGCCACCCTCGGGCCGGGCGACGAGGTCGTGATCTCGGTGATGGAGCACCACTCCAACATCGTGCCCTGGCAGCTGCTGTGCGCCCGCACCGGCGCCACGCTGCGCTGGTTCGACATCGACGACGACGGCCGGCTCGACCTGGCCAAGGCGGCGGCCGAGAACCTGATCAACCGCAACACCAGGATCGTGTCGCTGGCCTGGATCTCCAACGTGCTGGGCACGGTGAACCCGATCGCCGCGATCGCCGCCCGGGCGCACGCCGTGGGCGCGCTGATGGTGGTGGACGGTTCGCAGGCGGTGCCGCAGCTGACCACGTCGGTGGCCGACCTCGGGGCGGACCTGGTGGCGTTCACCGGGCACAAGATGGTCGGGCCGACCGGCATCGGTGCCCTGTGGGGCCGCTACGACCTGCTCGCCGAGCTGCCGCCGTTCCTCGGCGGCGGCGAGATGATCGAGATCGTGCGGATGACCGGGTCGACGTACGCGGCGCCGCCGTACCGGTTCGAGGCCGGGACGCCGCCGATCGCCGAGGCGGTCGGGCTGGGTGCCGCCGTCGACTACCTCACCGGCGTCGGCATGGCGGGCATCGCCGAGCACGAACGGGCGATCACCGCCTACGCGCTGGAGGCGCTGGCCGGCATCGACGGACTGCGGATCCTGGGCACCACCGAGGTGGGCCCGGAGGGCCGCGGCGGCGCGGTGTCGTTCACCCTCGCCACCCGCGACGGCCTGGACGTGCACCCGCACGACGTGATGACGTTCGTCGACTCGCGCGGAGTGGCGGTGCGCGGCGGCCATCACTGCGCCCGTCCGCTGCACGAACGGCTCGGAATCACCGCGTCGACCCGCGCCTCGTTCTATCTGTATACGCTGGAGCGAGAGATCGACCAGTTGGTCGATGCGCTGACCTACACCAGGGATTTCTTCGGGAGGGCCGGGTGAGCGTCGAGGCGATGTACCAGGAGATCATCCTGGATCACTACCGGGCGAAGCACCACAGCGGGCTGCGCGACCCGTTCGACGCCCAGGTGTCCCACGTGAACCCGTCCTGCGGCGACGAGATCATGCTGCGGGTGGCGCTGCGGGGCGACATCGTCGCGGACGTCTCCTACGAGGCGGTCGGTTGTTCGATCTCACAGGCCGCCACCTCGGTGATGACCGACCTGGTCATCGGCCGCAGCGTGCCCGAGGCGCTGGCGCTGCACGAGGAATTCACCGAGATGATGCACAGCCGGGGCGAACTGGAACCCGACGAGGAGCGGCTCGAGGACGGGATCGCGTTCATCGGGGTGGCCAGGTTCCCGGCCCGAGTGAAGTGTGCCCTGCTGGGCTGGTCGGCGTTCAAGGACGCGGCCGCCCAGGCGCTGGGCCGAACGAAGGAGTCACGATGACCGAACCACGGCCGTCCGATCTGGTGGACGACGTCTTCCCGGACAGCACCGCGCCGCCGAGCGCGCGTCCGTCCCTGGAGGACCTGACCGAGGCCATGCGCGACGTGGTCGACCCCGAGTTGATGGTCAACGTGGTCGACCTGGGCCTGGTCTACGGGATCCACCTGGACGAGGACAACAACTGCACCGTCGACATGACGCTCACCTCACCCACCTGCCCGCTCACCGACCGGCTCGAGTTCGACACCGAGATGGCCCTGGACGGGCTGGTGAATTCGGTGGTGATCAACTGGGTGTGGCTGCCGCCGTGGACGCTGGACCACATCACCGAAGAGGGCCGCGACCAGTTGCGGGCGATCGGCTACAACGTCTGACCGGCGCGCCGGCGTCCCCTACCCGTCCGCGCCGCGGACGCGGACCGGTGGCGCCGGATGCTACCCGGGGCTCTACGATGCCTGGTGTGGACGAGGTGAACTGGCTGACCGCCGATGAGGCGGCGTTGTGGCGCAGCTTCATCCTCGCCCAGCAGGACCTCGACCGGGTGATCTCCGCCGACCTGGCCGGCAGCTCCCTGTCGCACGCCGACTACGCCGTCCTGGTGGGGTTGAGCGAGGCCGGCAAGGGCGGCGTCCGGGTCGGCCGGCTGCGCGAATGGATCGGCTGGGAGAGCAGCCGGCTGGCCCACCAGTTGCGGCGTATGCAGACCCGCGGCCTGGTCAGCCGCTGCCCGGCGGCCGAGGACGGCCGCGGCACCGTGGTCTCGATCACCGAGGAGGGCCTGGCGCGCATCCGCGCCGCCGCCCCCGGCCACGTCGGGACGGTCCGGGCCAACTTCCTCGACCTCATGCAACCCGACGAGCAGCGGGTGCTGCGCGCCGTCTTCGAGCGGGTGGCGGCCGCGATGAACCCCGACCGTATCGACCTGGGCGTCACCGGCTGAACTGCCGGCCGTCCCGTCCCCTCTCGTCATCCCGGGCTTGCACCGGGATCTCGGCCCATGCTGCCGGTCGAGCGCGGCGCAACCGACCCTCGGTTGCGCCGTCCCCAATCGTCATCCCGGGCTTGCCCCGGGATCTCGTCCCTGGCGCCGGGTCGAGTGCGGGCGCAGCAGACCCACGGTTGCGCCGTCCCTATCGTCATCCCGGGCTTGCTCCGGGATCTCGGCACTGGAGCCGGTCGAGCGCGGCGTAGCTGACCCTCGGTTGCCGGAAAGCGCCTGCCGTCCGTCCCGGTACAGTGTCCCCTTGTGCTGGTCGCGAGAGATGTCGAGGTACGGGCGGGGGCCCGGCTGCTGCTGTCGCCGGTGTCGTTCCAGGTGTCGTCCGGCGACAAGGTGGGTCTGGTCGGGCGCAACGGCGCCGGCAAGACCACGCTGACCAAGATCCTGGCGGGCGAGGCGCTGCCCGCGGCCGGGCAGGTCAGCCGGGCGGGGCAGATCGGCTACCTGCCGCAGGATCCGCGCACCGGCGACCTGGGCACGCTGGCCAAGGACCGGATCCTGTCGGCCCGCGGGCTCGACCAGATCCTCAAGCGGCTCACCCGGTATTCGGTCGAGATGGCCACCCTGGAGGGCGAGGAGCAGGAGCAGGCGATGCGCTCCTACGCCCGTGCCGAGGCCGAACTGGCCGCTGCCGGCGGCTACGCGGCCGAGGCCGAGGCGGCCCGGATCGCCGCCAACCTCGGACTGCCGGACCGGGTGCTCGCGCAGCCGCTGCGCACCCTGTCGGGCGGCCAGCGGCGACGGGTCGAACTGACCCGGATCCTGTTCTCGGGTGCCGACAACCTGCTGCTGGACGAACCGACCAACCACCTCGACGCCGATTCGATCGTATGGCTGCGGGACTTCCTGAAGGCCTACCCCGGCGGGGTGGTACTGATCTCGCACGACGTCGGCCTGCTCGAGGCGATCGTCACCAAGGTGTTCCACCTGGACGCCAACCGGGCCGAACTCGACCAGTACGCGATGGACTGGAAGCGCTACCTGCAGCAGCGGGAGACGGACGAGAAGCGACGCAAGCGGGAACGGGCCAACGCCCAGCGCAAGGCGGAGCAACTGCTCGCCCAAGCCGACAAGATGCGGGCCAAGGCGACCAAGGCGGTGGCCGCGCAGAACATGGCCCGCCGGGCCGAGCGGCTGCTGGCCTCCGTCGAGGGCGAACGCGCCACGGACAAGGTGGCCAAGATCCGGTTCCCGACGCCGGCGCCGTGCGGCAAGGTGCCGCTGCGGGCCGAGGACCTGTCGAAGTCCTACGGGTCGCTGGAGGTGTTCACCGACGTCAGCCTGGCGATCGACAAGGGCTCCCGGGTGGTGATCCTGGGCCTCAACGGCGCCGGCAAGACCACGTTGCTGCGCATCCTGGCGAGCATCGAGGACTCCGACACCGGCGAGGTGCAGCCCGGGCACGGGCTGCGGCTCGGCTACTACGCCCAGGAGCACGAGACCCTGGACGTCTCCCGCAGTGTCCTGGAGAACATGATGACCGCCGCGCCGGACGACATGTCGCCGACCGACGCCCGGAAGATCCTCGGCTCGTTCCTGTTCAGCGGGGACGACGTGGACAAGCCGGCCCGCGTGCTCTCCGGTGGCGAGAAGACCCGGCTGGCGCTGGCGATGCTGGTGGTCAGCGCGGCCAACGTCCTGCTGCTGGACGAGCCCACCAACAACCTCGACCCCGCCTCCCGGGCCGAGGTACTGGCCGCGATCCACACCTTCGCCGGGGCGATCGTCCTGGTCACCCACGACGAGGGCGCCGTCGAGGCCCTCGATCCCGACCGGGTGCTGCTGCTGCCCGACGGCGTCGAGGACCTCTGGACGCCCGACTACGCCGACCTGATCTCGCTGGCCTGACCCGGAAACCCCTGCCTAACTATCTCTGCCCTCCCGTCGACGGGAGGGCAGAGATAGTTAGGCAGGGCCTTTCGGGTCAGCCCGGGCGGTCCGGCGCGGCCGAGGGCGTCAGTCGTCCGTGCCGTTCAGCGCGGCGGCGGC
>JAGPGQ010000209.1 GCA_018055925.1 Micropruina sp. | reverse complement strand
CGCGGCTGCGCCCCCTGGCCGACGGACTCGGTCTGCTCTGCCTCGGATCGTCGGATCACCACGGCCTGGGCAAGGTCAACAACCCGCTCGGCTGCGAGAGCACAGCCCCCGAGGTGTTCGCCGAACTCGGGCACCGCATCGGGGCTCGCGGCGGCTCGCTCTGACCCGCCTCCGTCCGGCAGTCGCCGGCCGGACGGGACGGGACGATCAGAGCGGGGTGGTGGGCGTGGCCCGGCCTACCAGGATCAGGGCGTCGTAGCTGGCGGTCGGCACCATCTCGACGGAGTTGAACCACGGGATCCACGCCTGCCACTGCTCGAACCGTTCGCCGGCGCTGGCCATCCGGACCGGGCGTCCGAGCAGTTCCCGGTTCTCGGCCGAGGCGGTGGCGAATTCGAGGTAGCCCTGCTCGGTGCCGGTGAACATGCCGCGCAGCGGCGTCGGGTTGTCCAGGGTGACCTCCCAGCGTTGATTGCCGGAGCCGGTGTTGATCCGGCCGTGGACCAATTCGGTGCCGATCACCCGGTAGCCGTCGCCCAGCCGCTCGGCGGCCAAGCCGCCCAGGTCCCGGAACGGGAACGCCGTGGACGCCTTGTCGACGTGCCCGTTGTGCGCGAACAGCAGCGAGTGCCGGTTGCCTCGCTCGCGCTGCTCGGCGACCGCCCGGAACAGGTTGTCGGCCATCAGCTCCGCCCGCCGCTGCCCGTACGCCGTGCCGGGCTCGTTCAGGCCGAGGTACTGGATCAGGGTGGTGACCGCGTTCGCGGCCGTCCGGTGGCCAACGGCGTCCGGTGTGCCGGCGACGGCGGTGCGCAGCTCCTGCACCACCGGACGGGCGTCCCGGTCGCGTTCCGCGGCGTCCGCGCCGCCCCGGGTGGCGTCGGTCCAGCCGGCGAGCCGGCTGCGGAACCGGTCGGCGGTGGCCCGGTCATGCCGGCTCAGCCAGTCGAGCGCCAGCTGCTTGTTGGCGTCGATCCGCTGGACGTCGATGCCGACCAGCTGGATCCGCTCCGCGGCCGGCAGCCCGGCGTTGTGCTCCCGCAGCCGGCGCAGCAGCTCGGCGGTCTCGGCGGTGTGGTTGAGTGCGAACCCGAACCGGTGGGCGGCCTCCTCGGGGGTTCCCGGACCGCCCTGGACGAACTCGTTCACCCGGGCGGTGCTGCCATAGTCCTCCTCGAGCAGGACGGCCCGGAAACCGGGCAGCTTCTGGATCACGGCGAACCGGAGCCGCTGGAACTCGGCGTTGCCGTGGCTGGCCTCGCCGAGGGCCAGCACGGTCGCCCCGGTCATGGCCGGCGACAGCTGGGCCGGGGCGAACTCGACCGCCTGCGGGCTGCCCTGCGGCCGGGTCAGCCACCACCGGACGCCGCCGCCGGCCGCGGCGATCAGGACCACCGCCACCAGCACGATCACCAGGACGCGACCGCGCCGGCGGCGCGTGGCCGGACGGGCGGGAGGGACCGTGGTCATCTCAGCGGACCTCCCGGTTCAGCTCGCGCAGCACCCCGGCGGTGGCGGGCAGGATCACCCAGACCGCGGCGCCGGTGGCCACCCGGGCCAGCTCGATCGGCTCGATGCCGTCGACCAGCGCCACCACGGCGTTGACGTCCAGCCAGGCGAGCACCTCGGCGGCCTGTGGGATCACCCCGAGGAAAAGCGCGAGCATCGGCCAGGCCAGGAGCAGGCTGATCGCGGCCGGCGCGTTGCCGATGGCCAGACCGACCGCGTAGCCGGAGAGGGCGGCCAGCACCAGGCTGAGGCCGAACCAGAGCTGTGTGGTCCAATCGATGCTCCAGGCGATCGGGTGACCGACGATCGGCGAGCTCACCGCGGCGATGAGCACACCCGCCAGCAGGGCCAGCGCCCAGGCAGCCACAGCGAGGGTGAGCACCGCGAACGCCTTGGCGACCAGCACCCGTCCCCGCCGCGGGGTCAGCGCGTAGCCGGTCAAGGCGGTGCGGTGCTGCCGTTCGCCGGTGACCAGCAGGACGGCCAGCACCGGCAGCAGCAGGCCGGTGGGGGTGCCGGCCAACCGGACGATCCGGTCCAGCGTGGCGTCCTCGGACAGCAGCGCGACACCGCCGCCGAAGACGCCGGCCAGCAGCGCGCCGACGGCCAGTAGGGCGACGCCGGCGGGCGTGTCCACCAGCTTGCGCAACTCCACCAGCCACAGCCGGAGCAGCCGGTGCCGAGGGGCGCCGCTGACCGGCGTGGAGTCGTTCGATGTGGTCGATGCCAGGGTGATGGTGCTCATGGTGTGGGTCCTTTCGGGATCAGGCGGCCCGCACGGGGGCGGCCGTGACGGAGAAGTAGAACTCGGTGATGTCGCCGTGCTCGGCGCGCAGCCGGGACGGGGTGTCGTCCGCGACCACCCGGCCGCCGGCGATCACCACCAGGCGGTCGGCGAGGCGTTCCACCTCGGTGAGCTGGTGGCTGGAGAGCAGCACGGCGCCGCCGCGTTCGGCGCGTGCGCGGAGCAGCTCGCCGAGCCATCGCTGGCCCTGCGGGTCGAGGCCGTTGGCGGGTTCGTCGAGCACCAGCACGGGCGGATCGGTGAGCAGCGCCTGGGCCAGCCCGAGCCGCTGCCGCATGCCGAGCGAGTAGCCGCGGACGCGGCGGCGGCCGTCCCGGGACGACAGGCCGACCAGCTCGAGCACCTCGTCCGCGCGGCCGGCGGGCAGACCCAGGGTGAGGCAGGAGAGCCGGAGCGACTCCCGTCCGGTGCGGCCCGGGTGGCAGGCGTCGGCGTCCAGCAGCGACCCGGCCACGGCGGCCGGATCGGGCAGCTGTCGGTAGTCCTGCCCGGCGATCCGGGCGCTGCCCGAGCCGGCGCGGGCCAGCCCGAGCAGGATCCGCATGGCGGTGGACTTGCCGGCGCCGTTCGGCCCGAGGAAGCCGGTCACCGAGCCCGCCGGGACGGTGAACGACACCCGGTCCAACGCCGGACGGGACAGGCCGGGATAGGGCTTGGTCAACTGGTCGAAGGTGATCATGCTCCGAGTCCACCGCGGACGACCGGTCGGCGACATCGGGCGAAGGACTCGGGACGCGGCACCGTCCGGCCCCGCGTCCGGCGTCGGAACTGGCGCATGAGCCGGAGCGGACCAGCCGATGGTCGCTAGGGCGCCCGGGGCAGGGCTGCCTAGGCTGATCCGGTGCACTCCAGTGATGACCGGACGCCGGCGCCCACCGTCTCGCGGGCGCTCGCCTGGGTCGTGCCGATCCTGTTGTGGCTCTACTACCTGACCCCGCTGCTGGTCCCGCAGGGGGAGCGCTTCCTACCCGTCCTGCTGATCAGCGTGCTGCCGCCGGCGATCGCGCTGGCACTGCTGCCGTTGCGGCGCCGGTTCCCGGTGGGGGTGACGCTGGCCATGGGTGGCCTGCTGCTGCTCGGCCCGGGCGTGATCGGTGCCGCGCTGGTCGCCCAGGCGTCCCTGTCCAGACGCACCGGCTCGGCCGCCGTGGTGCTGCTCTCCGGCGGCTGGCTGATCGCCGCCAAGCTGCTGCACCTGCTGCTCGCGCCCGGCTCCGGGGGCTGGGACAGCGCCCACACCGTGGAGCTCAGCATCGCCGCGGCCGGCCTGGCGATCGCCACCCTGACCGGCTGGCTGGTCCGCAGCCGGGAGGCCGAAACCCGTAGCCGGGCTGATGTCGTCCACGCGCGCGCCGAGGCCGAGCAGGCCCGGATCGACCGTGCCCGGCTGGCCGAGCGGGAACTGATCGCCCGCGAGATGCACGACGTCCTGGCCCATCGGCTGTCGCTGGTCAGCCTGCATGCCGGCATGCTCGCGTTCCGCGAGGACCTGGGCCCCGACGAGACCCGGGAGGCCGCGCGGCTGATCCAGCGCAACGCTCGCCAGTCGCTGGACGAGCTCCGCACCGTCCTGTCCGGCCTGCGGGGTGCCGAGGCACCCCCGGAACCGCCGCAGCCGTCGCTCACCGAGCTGCCGGTGCTGATCGCCGACGCCGCGGAACAGCAGGTCGATCTCACTCTCGACGTGGACGCCGGCCGGGTGCCGCCCCGGATCAGCCGGAACGCCTACCGGATCGTCCAGGAGGCGCTGACGAATGCCCGCAAGCACGCCCCGGGTGCCCCGGTGTCGGTGCGGGTCGGCGGCGCCCCGGGCGGCAGTCTCGAACTGCGGATCAGCAACCCGCTGGCCGACCTGGCGGTGCCCGACCGCACCGGAAGCGGCTTCGGCTTGCTGGGGGTGGCCGAACGCGTGGCCTCGGTCGGCGGCACGGTGACCCATGGCGTCGCCGGAGACCGGTTCACCCTCGCCGCCTCACTGCCGTGGCCGGCCGAGGCCTGGAAGGGTGAGGCATGATCTCGGTGCTGCTGGTCGACGACGACCCGATGGTGCGGACCGGCCTGCGGATGATCATCGCCGCCGATCCGGAGCTGCGGGTGGTCGGCGAGGCGCCGGACGGGGCGGCCGGCCTGAGGCTGATCGCCGAGCTCGCCCCCGATGTGGTGCTGCTGGACATCCGGATGCCGGTGCTGGACGGACTGGGCGTCCTGGAACGGCTCGCCGGTGTCGACCGGCGGCCACGGGTGCTGGCGCTGACCACGTTCAACACCGACGATTACGTTCTGCGAGCGCTGCGCCAGCACGCCGCCGGCTTCCTGCTGAAGGACACCGAGCCGGCCGAGCTGCTGGCCGCGGTCAAGGCGGCCCATCGCGGCGAACCGGTGCTGTCACCGGAGGTGACCCGCACCGTGATCGCGGCCGCCACCGCCGCCGAGCGGGTCAGCCCCGAACTCCGCACCGCGGCCGAGTCGCTCACCGACCGCGAGCGGGAGATCGCCGTCCTGCTCGCCCAAGGCCTCACCAACGCCCAGATCGGCTCTCGGCTGCACCTCAGCCTGGCCACCGTCAAGGCACATCTGACCAGGCTCTTCGTCAAGCTCGGCACCGACAACCGGGTGTCCGCCGCGATGGCGATCCGGGACGCCGGCCTCCTCGAGTGATCACCGAGTTGTCATTCCCCGACGCCGGATCAGGACGGAACCACCAGCCCGGTGGTCGCGAAGAAGGCTGCCAGGTCACGAGCCAGGGTGGCGATCCGCTCCGCGGCGAAGTGCCGCGGAAGCCAGGCCCCCATGCACCGTGATTCCGACCGGCTGGGGTAGGGCTCGCTGTCATCCCCGAGGCGATCGGCATCCACAACGCACGGGTCTGGAAGGCCATCGTCCGCCGTCGCGAGGACGTGGCCGAGACGTCGTCCTAGGCCGTTCTCTCGGCGCAAGAGGCAACGCACATGTGGCGGACTGTCAGGCGTCTGCCGGAAGGATCGTGAAGTGGTCGAACCCGGTGGTCAGCGGCTTGATGACGCGGAAGTCGCGCTGATCCAGGGTGAAGATCCGGTCCGTCCGGAAATGGTCGGCGACGACCACCCCGACGGCATCGGCGAGATCGATTTCCAGGCTCGCGTAGGAGACTCGGATCTCTGCCGCCGTCATGAGATCGTCGTTCGACACCGGCGCCAAGCGGTACTCGCCGTCGGCGATGCGATCCGTCAACGACTCCACAGCCGCAAGTGCGGCACGGAATCCGAAGTTGCGCCGGACGAGATGATCCAGTTCTGTCAGGACGAACGGTGAGATCACCAGGAGCTCCGAGGACATGACCTGTCGGGCACGTGCGTGCTCGGCCTCGGTGGTGTCGAATGAGGCCAGCAGCGCCGAGGTGTCCGCGACGACGATCAACGACGGGCCGCCCGCTCGGCGATCTGCTCGACAAGGTCACGGTCGATCTGCTCCATCGTCCGGGGTCCCTTGCCGGTGAAGGTGGGCAGTGGCTTGGATCGTGGCTGCCTCGGGCTTGCCGCCAGCAACTGGGTGACGCTGCGACGTATCAGTTCGGCCTTGCTCACGCCCTCGGCCTTCGCCTCTGCCTCAAGTCGCGCATCCAGGTCTGCCGGAAGATACACAGTGGTCTTGTGCATGCCACCTATGGTACCAGCTATGGTCCAGTGCGAACCGCTCGGCCAGGGTCGGTGGTAGGCTGCGGGCCGTGCATCGAACCACGTCCGACAGCTGGAGCCGTTGACGGCTCGATGCACTCCTGACCAGGGCCGTCCCGCCGGGCGGCCTTTTGCATGTCCGGTGGGCATGACACGACGAGGGTGACCAATGACTGACACAGTGCTGGACGACGCCGGGAGTGACCTGGCGGCCTCCACGTCCGACGCTTCGCTGCGGCGCACCGAGGCGCGCAGCGCCGAGATCGAGCGCCAGATCGTCGAGGATCCGAGCCGGTTCCGGATCATGACCGGCGACCGGCCCACCGGCGCGCTGCACATCGGCCACTACTTCGGCTCGCTGGCGAACCGGGTGCGGCTGCAGGACGCCGGGGTCGAGACCATCGTCCTGATCGCCGACTACCAGGTGATCACCGACCGGGACGGCACCGGGCCGATCCGGGAACGGGCGCTCGGCATGATCGCCGACTACCTGGCGATCGGCATCGACCCGGCCCGCAGCACCATCTACGCGCACTCGGCAGTGCCGTCGCTGAACCAGCTGCTGCTGCCGTTCCTGTCGCTGGTCACCGACGCCGAACTGCGCCGCAACCCGACCGTGAAGGCGGAGCTCGAGGCCACGGGGGACCGGCCGATGTCGGGGCTGCTGCTCACCTACCCGGTGCATCAGGCCGCCGACATCCTGTTCTGCAAGGCGAACCTGGTGCCGGTCGGCAAGGACCAGTTGCCGCACCTGGAGCAGACCCGGGTGGTGGCCCGCCGCTTCGACG
>JAGPGQ010000208.1 GCA_018055925.1 Micropruina sp. | reverse complement strand
ATCCGGGGACGGACGCCGGTGCGCTCCAGCAGGCCGAGCAGCTCGTGGAACTCGGCGATCGTGCCCATGGTGGAGCCGATCACCCGGAGTTGCTGGAAGAACACCCGGTTGAGTTCGGCGGGCGGGTTCGCCCCGCTGGTGGCGCCTGAACAGACGATGGTGCCGCCCGGCCGGAGCGCGCGCAGCGAGTGCGCCCAGGTGGCCTCGCCGACGGTCTCGATCACGGCGTCCACCCGTTCGGGCAGCCGGGTGCCGGGCTCGAAGGCGGCGTCCGCGCCGCGTCCCAGGGCAGCCGCCCGTTTGGCTTCGGTGCGTCCGGTCACCCACACCCGGAACCCGAGCGCGGCTCCCAGCGCCGTCGCCGCCGAGGCGACCCCGCCGGAGGCGCCCTGCACCAGCACCGTGTCTCCCGCGGTCAACCCCGAGTCCCGGGTCAGCATCCGGTACGCGGTCAGCCAGGCGGTGGGCAGGCAGGCGGCCTCGTCGGCGCTCAGCCACGCGGGCCGGTCGATCAGGTTCGCCCGGGGCACGGCCACGAACTCCGCCATCGTCCCCTGATGGAGCTCCGACAGCAGGGTGCGCCGCGGGTCCAGGGTCTCGTCGCCCGACCAGCCCGGCGACGCGACCACCGCGTGCGCGATCACCTGGCGGCCGTCCACGCTGCCGGCGGCATCGGTGCCCAGGATCATCGGCATCCGGGAGGCCGGCAGCCCCACCCCGGCCAGGGACCACAGATCGTGCCGGTTCAGCGAGACGGACTCGACCCGGACCAGCGTCCAACCCTCGGCGGGCTCGGGTTCGGGACGCCGGCCGATCCGCAGGGCGGACGGCGGGTCGGCGGGATCGGCGGCTTCGACGTAGACGGCGCGCATGCTCCGAGGCTACGCCGCCGGGATCATTCCGCCTGGTCGAGGCTGAGATCGGAGGCGACCAGGTCCTCCGGGAACACGTGCGCCGGGTAGCTGACCGGACGGGCCGGCACCCCGGCCACCGTGGTGAACGGGGCCACGTCCTCGAGCACGACCGAGCCGGCGCCGATCTTGGCGCCCTCGCCGACCTCGATGTTGCCCAGCACCTTCGCGCCGGCGCCGATCATCACCCCGCGGCGGATCTTCGGGTGCCGGTCGCCGCCCACCTTGCCGGTGCCGCCGAGGGTGACCTCGTGCAGCATCGAGAAGTCGTCCTCGACGACGGCGGTCTCGCCGATCACGATCGAGGTGGCGTGGTCGAACAGGATGCCCTTGCCGATCCGGGCGCCCGGATGGATGTCGACGGCGAACACCTCCGAGATCCGGCTCTGCAGGTAGAGCGCCAGCGGCTCGCGTCCCTGCGTCCAGTAGTAGTGCGCCACCCGGTAGGCCTGCAGGGCGTGAAAGCCCTTGAAGTACAGCAAGGGGATGGAGTAGCCGCGGCAGGCCGGGTCGCGGCTGAGCACGGCCCGGAGGTCTTCGCGGAAGGCGAGCCCGATCGCGGGATCGCCCGTGAACGCCTCGTCGATCAGCGAGCGCAGGCTGAGCGAGGTGATCGTGGGGCTGCCGAGTTTCGCGGCCAGCATGTAGCTGAGGGCATCCTCCAGCCGGTCGTGCGCCAGCACCACCGTGTGCAGGTAGCTGGCCAGGGCCGGCTCGCTCTCGGCCGCGGTGGCGGACTCGGTGCGGATGCGGCGCCAGATTTCGTCGTGGGGCATGGCATGCCTTTCGGAGAATGAGGGTTGCGGTCGGATGTGGCGAACGGGGGTGAAATGGGTCGGTTCAGCCGAGTCGACAACAGCAACACATGCACATCAGTGCGCGGGATACGCGCAGGCGGGTCATCGCGGTGGTGTGCACGGCGCTCACGTTAGCAGTCCAGCCTCTCTTGGGACGAGGGTTCGCCCGCTTATGTGGAGGTTCAACGTTCAATCACCGCGGAGTATTTCCTCAGTCGGCGATTCGTTCCGGTCCCTCCAGGTACTGCCGTCCCCGGCGTGCCGAGGCCTGCGCCAGCCAGGCGTCCTCGACCACCTCGGCCAGTTCGCGGCGGGTGAGCTCGCCGAGCCGGCTCAGCCGGATCAGCACCGAGCGGTGGCCGTCGAAGTGTGCTGTGGTGAAGAACGGGGTGGACGGATCCTGCACCAGCGACTGCTTGGCGGCCTCGTCCGCGACCCAGAGCACCACCACGTCGGTGTAGCGCTCGCCGGTGTCGGGATCGACGGCGTCCGGCCGTGGGGTGCGGAAGAACACGAACGACTTGCGGCTCACCTGGTAGACGGGGTTGGGCGAGTCGGCGTCGTACACCTCGGCGAACGGCATGGCCGCCGCGAACGCGTGCAGGTCGGCGACCGTCGCCGGGGCGTCCGGGCGCCTCATGCCGGGCTCCCCGCCGGTACCGGTTCCGCCACCGCGGCCAGCGCGGACTCGACCCGGTCGGACGGCCCGGCGACGAACACGTACTCGGTGTTGCGGGTGTGGCTGACGCTGCCGACCCGCTCGCCGGCCGGATTGTGGATGCCGATCCGGGCACCCACGTAGCGGCGGTGGTCGAACGCGAGCGTCTCCACCCGCTCGTGGCCGGCCGTCCGCAGCCAGTCGATCATCGTCTCGGCACCCACCCAGGCCTCGTTGTTGTACGAGACCACCAGCACCTCGGCCCGCGCGCTCGCGATCACCGCGGCCAGCGCGGCCGGCATGCCGCGCCGCGAGTTGAACGGGTTGGCGTGCTCGCGGGCGTCCGCGCGCTTGCAGGCCACCCCGTAGTGCTCGGGGGCGTCCCAGCGCACCAGGGTCTCCCAGATGTGGTAGCAGGCGAAGTACCGGTGCTGGTTGTAGGGCGGATCGAGGTACATCAGGTCGGTCGGCGGCAACCGTCCGATCAGGGCACCGGCGTCGCCGCGCAGGGCGATCCCGGTGCCGGCCAGCAGCGCCGGTCGCCGCAACCACAGCTGGTTGGACGCCCGCGGAGCCCAGCTCTTCAGGTACGCCATGTGCTGGCCGGTGGTGGAGTCGACCCGGTCGGCGGCCTCGATCAGCGCGGTCAGCAGCACCGGGTAGAGGCGGTGGCCGGCCAGCGCGGTGAGGTGCTCCCGGATCGCGTCGATGCGCCGCCCGTTGTGCGGCTGGAAGAACCGGGCGCGTTCGCAGAACGTCTCGGTCACGTACCCGCGCACCCCGGGCAGGGCGTTCAGCCGGGCGAGCCACTCGTCCAGTTCGGCGAGGTCGACCGCGCCGGCGTCGGTGGCGATGTAGCACTGCGCCAGCACCTCGCTGTAGCTGGCCAGGTCGGCGGCGGTGACCAGCAGGCCGCGCCGCTTGAACTCCTGGGCCACCCGTGTGCTGCCGGTGAACAGGTCCACCGCCGTGCGTGCCCCGGCTCCCTCGGCCAGCGCCCCGAGCACGCCGACCAGCGCGCGCTTCGAGCCGAGGTACTTGATCACGCTCGCACCCTAACCCGATCGGGCGCCTGGGCGCTGATCGGAGGGCCTCGATCGCAAGCACCCCTTGCACCGTTATCAAACTGAACCGTACAGTTTGATCCGTGGAGGAGCTGAGCCCCCGGGCACGGGCCAAGCGGCGGCAGATCACGGACGCCGCCCGCTCGCTGTTCCTCGGCCAGGGCTTCGCCCGCACCTCGATGGACGCGATCACCGCCGAGGCGGGGGTCAGCAAGCAGACCCTGTACGCGTACTTCCCGAGCAAGGCCGACCTGCTGCTGGCGATCCTGTCCGAGGCCCTGCAGGCGCTCGGCACCCCGCCCGGCGTCCAGGCCCCGCGGTCGCGCGAGGAGCTGCGTGCGGCCCTGATCGGCTTCGGCGAGCGGCTGCTCGACACGATGCTGCGCGAGGACTCGATCGCCGTGCTGCGGCTGCTGTTCGGCGAGGCGGTGCACATGCCCGAGTTGCGCCGTCCGTTCGTCGAGGCGTTGCCGTACCAACTGCTCGGCCGGGCGACCGCGATCCTGACCGCCGCGGCCGGCAATGGGGTGATCGAACTCGATCACCCCGAGGTCAGCGTCCGGATGCTCGTCGGACCCCTGATGAGCTACGTGGTCTTCGGCGGACTGATGAGCAACGACCTGCCCGAGCATCCCGGCCCGGACACCGTCGAGTGGCTGGTGGACGCCTACCTGCGCACGCTCACGTTCCCGGAGGCGCGGTCATGAGGCCCGCGGCGCTGAGGGGCGGCGCAGCTGTGGTGGCGCTCACCCTGGCGTGCTCGCTCGGCCTCACCGCCTGTCAGCGGGGCGCCGACACGATCGACGCCACCGGGCGCGTGCTGGCCGACAACCTCACCGTGGAGGCCCCGGCGTTGGACGTGCCCGGCATCAGCGGCGGCATGGCGCGGGTGGTGTCCGTTCAGGTCCGGCTGGGCGACGAGGTGAAGGCCGGGGAGGTCCTGGCCCGCTTCGACGACGCCGTCCTGGCCGCGCGGGTGGCGCTCGCCAAGCGGGACGCGGCCGTCGCCAAGGCCCAGGTCAAGGCGATCGACGCCGCGATCGACACCACCCACGACAGCGAGCGCGACCTGCGCGGCAAGCGCCGCGAGGTCACCGACGGCATCGCCAAGGCCACCAGGGCGCGCAAGGAACTCGTGAAGAAGCTGGCCGAGGTGCGCGAGTCGTCCGCCAAGCTGCCGAGGCAACTGGCCACCGTCGAGAAGAACCTCCGTGAGCTGAAGCCCAAGCTGGCGGAGGTCGAGAAGAACCTCGCCGAGCTGAAGCCCAAGCTGGCCGGGGTTGAGCAGCAACTGGCGGAGGTGACGAGGGCGCTCGACGAGCTGCCGCCGGACGCCCCGCCCGGGGTCCGCGAGCAACTGGAGCAGGCGAAGGCCCAGCTCACCGCGGCCAGGACGCCGCTGACGGCCGGGATCAAGCAGCTCACCGCGGCCCGGACCCAGCTGACGGCCGGCATCAAGCAGCTCACCACGGCGCGCGGCACGATCAAGGCCGGCGTCGAGCAACTGAAGAAGGGCGAGAAGCAGCTCACGAAGGGCCTCGCCACCATCGACACCAACGTCCGCAAGGCGCGCGACGGCCTGAAGAAGATCGACGATGGGCTCCGGAAGATCGCGGACGCCCGCGCCGGCCTGAAACGCGCCCGCACGCTGGCCGTCATCGCCGCCGCCGACACCACCGGGGTCGACGCGGCAAACGTGGCGAAGCGGCAGGCCGTCGTCCGGGCACCGTCGGACGGCGTGATCACCGCCATCGCCCAGGCGGGAGCCGTCCTCGCCCCCGGTGCCACCGTCGCCACGATCGCGCGTCCGGCCACCGTGGTGACCACCTGGCTGGCGCCCGAGGAGGTCGCGGACGTCTGCGTCGGCGACGCCGCCACCGTCGCCCTCGGCTCGCTGCCCGCGCCCGCGTCCGGACGGCTCAGCCGCATCCTGCCCGGCGCGACCTACCCGCCCAGCTACCACACCACCGACCGGGTGCACCTGACCCGGGCGGTGCCCGTGGAGATCACGGTCGATGCCGCCCTGCCGCCCGGCGTCCCCGCCGACATCCGACTCACGCCCTGCCGAACCCGAGGTGACTGACATGACCAAGCACAAGCGCCCACCGGTCCCGGTGATCATCGTCGTCGTGCTGCTGCTCGCCGGGCTGGGTGGCTGGTGGTGGTGGAGCGCCGGACAGTCCTCGGCCGAACAGACCCAGACCCTGACCGGCCAGGTGGAGACCACCGAGATCGCCGTCGCGCCCGCGATGGCCGGCCGGATCACCTCGATCAAGGTCGGCGAGGGCGACCGGGTGACCAAGGGGCAGGTGCTCGTCCAACTCGACACCGCGGCGCTGAAGCTGCAGGTCACGCAGGCCAAGCAGGGCGTCACCGCGGCCAAGCAGGCGGTCACCAACGCCAGGAACGACGACGACGCCACCAGGGCCGACGTGCGGGCGGCGCAGGCCCGGCAGAAGCAGGCCGAGGCGGCGGTGAAGCTGGCCGAGGTGCAGCTCGGCTACGCCACCATCAAGGCGCCCAGCGACGGCACCGTGGTCAATGTGGTCGGCAACGCCGGCGCCAACGCGGCCCCCGGACGCACCCTGCTCACCATGACCGACCCCGCCGACCTGTTCGTGCGGGTGTTCGTCCCCGAACCCCGGATCGGCCAGGTGACGATCGGCCAGAAGGTCGGCGTCACCACCAACTCCACCTCCGAGACCTACGCCGGCACGGTGTCGTTCGTCTCCGACACCGCCGAGTTCACCCCGAACAACATCGATACCCCCGACCAGCGCACCAAGCTGGTGTTCGCCGTCCGCGTCCGCATCGACGACCCCTCGGGCACCCTCAAGGCCGGCATGCCGGTGGACGTGCGTCCGTCATGACCACCACCCCCGCGCCGACCCCGGCCATCGAGGCGTCCGGCCTGACCCGCCGCTTCGGCGACATCGTCGCCGTCGACGGGGTCGACCTGCACGTCGGTGCGGGGAAGGTGCTCGGCCTGCTCGGGCCGGACGGCGCCGGCAAGTCGACGCTGATCCGGATGCTCGCGACGGTGCTGCGTCCGGACGCCGGGGACGTCGCCATCCAGGGCTTCTCAGTCACCCGGCAGGCCGGCAAGGTGACGCCGCGGATCGGCTACATGTCGCAGAAGTTCGCCCTGTATCCCGATCTGAGCGTGGCCGAGAACATCGAGTTCTTCGCCCGGCTGCGCGGCGTTCCCCCTGGTGAACGCAAGGATCGGTCGCGCGAGTTGCTGACCGGCATGGGCCTGATCGACTTCGTCGACCGGCAGGCCGGACGGCTCTCCGGCGGCATGAAGCAGAAGCTGTTCCTGGCCACCACGCTGATGCACCGGCCGCAGGTGCTGCTGCTGGACGAGCC
>JAGPGQ010000207.1 GCA_018055925.1 Micropruina sp. | reverse complement strand
GTGGCACTGCGGGACCGGACACGGACGAACGGTCCCGCAGTGCGGTGTGGAGCCGGGGGGAGGGCTCCGTCTAGGGGGTCAGTAGGCGCCTCGCGAGCCGAGGACGGCTCCAGCGGTACGCATGAGGATCGTCAGATCCTGCATCACTGACCAGTTGTCGACGTAGTAGACGTCGAGTCGGACGGTATCGTCCCAGGACAGGTTCGAGCGGCCGGACACCTGCCACAGACCGGTCAGGCCGGGACGAACATCGAGGCGGCGGATGGTGTCGATGTCGTACTGCGCGACTTCCCTCGGTAGCGCCGGACGGGGACCGACCAGGCTCATGTCGCCACGCAGCACGTTCCAGAACTGAGGCACCTCGTCGATCGAGTAGCGACGGATGAAGTCCCCGACCTTTGTGATCCGTGGGTCCTTGGCGATCTTGAACAGCACACCCGAGCCCTCGTTCTGGGCCTCGAGTTCGGCCTTCCTGGCCTCGGCATCGATCACCATTGAGCGGATCTTGAGGCACTCGAACTCTTCACCGCGGCGTCCGACGCGGGTCTGCTTGAAGAAGACCGGGCCACGGTCCTCCAGCTTGATGGCGATTGCTACGGCAGCGATGACCGGCGCAGAAACCAGCAAGAGGAGGCTGGATCCCACGATGTCGAAGGCGCGCTTGACCCAGCGGGATGCCTCCATTGCGCGGGGACGCTCCACGTGCACCAAAGGCAGGCCGGCGACCGGGCGGGCGGTGAGTCGTTCGGAACTGATGTCGGTCAGCGCCGGCACCACGATCATCTGGGTGTCGTGCTCCTCGAGTTCCCAGGCCATGCGCTTGAAGTGCTGGCTGTCGGGGAACGAACCCTCAGCGAAGATCACGGCGTGCACGTGGCTGCCCTTGACCAGCTCCACGACATCGCTGACTTTGCCCAGAACGGGCAGTCCGCACGGAGTCTCGTCGATGTCAGCGGGTGTCACTGCGCCAGTGACCTGATAGCCGAGCCAGGTCTCCCGGCGCAGCACGCGGGTGACTTCGTCGACATGCGTCGGTGAACCGGCGACAACGACGGGCACATGGAACAGGCCTTTGCGTTGGAGCCGCTTGAACAGGCGGCGTCGAGCCAGCCGAACGAAGAGCAGAGCCGGCAGTCCTACGGTGAACAGTAGGACGAAGAAGCCTCGTGCCAACTCAAGGTCCCCCAGGTAGCAGACGACTCCCACGAGGCCGGCGAAGATGCCCGAGCCGAGAGCGACCCGCTGATACTCAACCATGCCGCTCTGCATGTGTCCAAGGGAGTAGGCCCCGGCGCTGAGCAGCACCAGGAGCCAAACCGTGGGCATGAGGTAGAGCAGCCAGTCGGGCACTGCGAGGGCCCCGTCCGCCGTGAAGGCGTTGACTTCGAAGCGACCCACATAAGCGGCGGCAACAGCAACCGCGATGACTGCAGAGTCAGCCAGGGCAAGGAGGCTCTGCTGCACTGCCGGACTACGTCCGGCCCGGTTCAGCAGGCGATGGTTCAGGCGCTTTTGAGCAGCCTGAACACGCACGTCCAGCGTCGTCATTGATTTCCCCCCGGAACTTTCGCGGCATTCCCCCGAAGCCGCATGTGAGTGCCCCCCGGAACTCACAGGCATAGGGTGCCACAGCCAAGGACGCTCGGGCAACCCCTTGTTGCGATCTTGTGACAACTCCAACGCTCGCGGCAGTCCGGACGGCCTCGGGCGCGGGCTCAACTCTGGCTCGAGGACGGGGTTCCGTGGGCCTGGCGTGCCCGCTCACGACCTACCCCGTAGGATTCCTGCATTCGAGGGAAGGAATCCTGTGAAGATCACGGTCGTAGGTGCTGGCTACGTGGGTCTTTCAAATGCCATTCTGCACGCGTACCGCCATGACGTGGTGCTGCTCGAAGTGGACCACTCCAGAGTCGAGATGATCAATCATCGGCAGTCTCCCATCCACGATGCTGAGATCGAGCAGGCCCTCAGTGCGGACGACCTGCGGTTGCGCGCAACATCACGCCCCGACGAGGCGTACCAGGGGGCCGACTACGTGGTGGTAGCTACGCCGACCAACTACGATCCGGCGACCAACCTGTTCGACACGAGTTCGGTCGAGTCGGTCGTTGGTCAGGCATTGGCGATCAGTCACGGGGTGTCGATTGTGATCAAGTCGACGATTCCCGTGGGATTCACGGAAGAGTTGAGGGCCGCGCATCCCGGGGCAACGATCTTCTTCTCCCCAGAGTTCCTGCGTGAGGGCAGGGCGCTCCGAGACAATCTGTATCCCTCGCGCGTCGTGGTGGGGGACGATTCGGAGGCCGGTAGGCGGTTCGCGGAGCTGATGGTGGAGGGGGCCGCCGCCGCGGACGTTCCGGTCCTGACCATGACCTCCACCGAGGCGGAAGCGTTGAAGCTGTTCTCGAACACCTACCTAGCGCTGCGCGTCGCGTACTTCAACGAGCTGGACACCTACGCGGCGGTGCGTGGGCTGGACGCGGCGAAGATCATCCAGGGCGTCGGGCTCGATCCGCGAATCGGAACGCACTACAACAACCCGTCGTTCGGCTACGGAGGCTACTGCTTGCCGAAAGACACCAAACAGTTGCTCGCCAACTACGCGGACGTTCCACAGAACCTGATCGCCGCAGTGGTGGACGCGAACACCACCCGCAAGGACTTCATCGCCTTCGACATCCTGGACCGGAAGCCCGAGGTCGTCGGGGTTTACCGGCTGGTGATGAAGTCGGGTTCGGACAACTTCCGTTCGTCCTCAGTGCAGGGCGTCATGAAGCGGATCAAGGCCAAGGGTGTCGAGGTGATCGTCTACGAGCCGACGCTGGAGGGTGACGACTTCTTCCATTCCGAGGTGGTTCGCGATCTGGACGAGTTCAAGCGCCGCGCGGACGTCATCGTGAGCAACCGCCGCACGGAAGAACTCGATGACGTTGCCGACAGGGTCTACACGAGAGATATCTACGGCCGAGATTGATGGCCACTGGGCGGGGGAGGCCAAGGAGCCTGCGCTCACAACGTCATTGAATCGCGCGAGCTTCCAGGTAGTAGCGCTTGTCCTCGGCCTCGCCGAGCGAGAAGGTCTTTCTCGGTAGCGCGCCGTCCGCGACGATCGAGGCGAAGAAGCTGTCCTTGGGGACCGCGGGAAGGAACAGCCCGAGATTGCCCGGCAGCCTGCCGAGTTCATCGGTGACATCCGCGCCGTGGATGTAGTCGACCTCCGCGCCACCACGGGCCAGCAGGGCATCGATGGTGCGCTGCAGGGTGCCCGCCGCGATGCTGGCCGCCGGCGCATCCAGGCGATAGATGGCGAGCCCTGCGGCGTCCACGTAACCGAAGGTTTGCTGTGACTGTCCCTCGATTCCGTCGAGTACCTCGGTCATGGTCGCTGCTTCCACTCGTTCGAAACCACGGCAATGTTGGGCGAGTACGGCCTCGAAGTCGCCACGGCCGGCCTGGAACAGCACCCGGTGGATCGGTTCGAACTCCAGACCGGGATCATGGATGTTCTCCAGTTCGACGAGACAGTAGCGCGCGGGATGGTTCTCGAACTGTTCAGCCGACAGCGACGACTTCACGTTCTCCCAGATGCTCTTCGCCGTGGCGAAGCTGTGGTTGCCGTCGCCCATCGCGAAGAGCAGCGGGTCGTCGGGGTCCAGCGCATCCAACAAGGCGCCGAGGCCGCCGGCGACCTGCCTCAGGTCGTCCTCCGAATTGACCGCCCACCCGGTGACGCGTCCACCGTTCAGCATCAGCTCGGTGTCGTAGAGCTGAGTGAGCCGATCGGTGCCCGCGGCCAGCGGTTCGATCACTCGGCGGGCGTCGTCACTGATCAACACCATGATGTGCGGCAATTCGAGAGCTGCCTGCTCGCGCACCATGACGCGAGGTGGCAGGCGATCGAGGATCGTGCCCTCGGTGGCGCGGATCAGGGTTCTGGCGTCCGCCTCCCAGGAGTATTGCTCCAGGTCGAGCGCCACCATGAGTCCCCACCGGACCAGGCCATGGCCGGTCTCCCTTCGCACCAGCACCATTGCGTCGGGATGTGACTCGAACAATCCGTCGACCAGGTACTGCCGCATCGTGGCGTTGATCGAGGCGATGCGGGTGTCGGTATCGGGCTGGTCGAGGTACACCTCGGGAAAGATCAGATTCAGTGTGGACGGCTCGTCTCCGACGACCCCGGCCACCTGCTGCCAATAGTCGGGTTGACTGGTGAACTGGTCACACGCAACCACGGTCCAGGCGTGTAGGTCGGTTCCGGGGCGGGGCAGCAGGATGTCCGGCACCCGCACCCCGACCCGTGCCAAAGCGGCGTCCAGATCCATGGCGTCCACGTTACCGAGGCCAGCGAGTTGCCCGGGGCTTCGTCCACGTCATCCGTACCCCGTGCTGGAATCTCGGTGTCGGCCGGTGACGACGCGTCACCGGTCCCTCAGGTACTCCACCAACCGGTCGTCGGCGTCCGCCGGAGCGAAGCCGACGGAGGCCAGCTTGGTCAGGTCGAGGGTGCTGTGCAGCGGCCGAGGCGCCATCGTCTTGCCGGCGAAGTACTCGGCCGTGGTGACCTCGGTGACGTCCGACCCGGAGCGTCCGCGCAACTCGAAGACCCGCTTGGCGATGTCGGCCCAACTCATCGTCGGCCCCGCGTTGGTCAGGTTGTAGGTGCCTGCAGGTGCGTGGGTGTCGATCAGGTGGGCGATGCCCGCCGAGAGATCGTCAGTGAACGTCAACCGACCGAACTGGTCGCCCACAACGCTCGGGCTGATCCCGCGGTCGGCGAGGGAGGCCATTGTCCGGACGAAGTTGTTCCCCTCGCCGATCACCCAGCTCGTGCGCACGATCCAATGACGGGGAAGGGTTGCGACGAGCGCATCGCCGGCCGCCTTCGTTTGTCCGTACACCCCGAGAGGGCTCAATGGCTCATCCTCGGTGTGCACCTCCGCGCCGCCGTCGAAGACGTAGTCGGACGAAACGTGCACCAAACCGATCCGGTAATGACGAGCGATCTCGACCAGCCGGCCGAGCCCGGTCACGTTGACCGCCCAGGCGTCTCGGCGGCCCACCTCGGTCTCGGCGGCGTCGACCGCCGTGTACGCGGACGCGTTGACGATGGTGCCGACGCTGCGCCAGTCGACTCCTTTCAGCGTCGCCGGGTCGGTGACATCCAGTTCGGGACGACCGAGCGTCAGGGCATCGGGTATGCGCGCCGCGAGTGCCTGGGCGAGTTGTCCGGAGGCGCCGACCACGAGCGTGCGTCGTGGTCGCATCGGGGTGACGTCGGCCAGTCGAGGGTGCGCCTTGTCGGCAGCCGAGAGTTCTGCCCGATCCAGGGGGATCGGCCAGGGGATCGCCGCAGTCTCGTCGGCGAGGTTGAGGTACGTGTAGGAGTCGCGCGCCTCGGGACTCCAGTGATCGTTGACCAAGTAGGAGTAGATCGTGTCGGGCTCGAGTGCCTGATAGCCGTTCGCCACCCCGCGCGGCACGAAAACGGCCCGGTCGGTGCCCATCTCGAGAGTGACGACGGAGCCGAGACTCTCACCGGGGCGGAGGTCGACCCAGGCGCCGAAGATGCGGCCGTGCGCGAGCGAGATCAGCTTGTCCCAGGGCTCGGCGTGCAGGCCGCGAGTGCTTCCGGCGGCGGCGTTGAAGGACATGTTGTTCTGCACCGGGCCGAAGTCGGGCAAGCCGAGTTCGATCATCTTCGCGCGCTGCCAGTTCTCCTTGAACCAGCCGCGCGCGTCCCCGTGCAGTGGCAGATCGATGACCAGGAGTCCCGGGATCGCTGTGGAGTGCACCGTCAGGTCTGCCATCACTGGCCCGTCTTCGCGTACTTGGCCTCGGTTGCTGCCTTCATCGGACGCCACCACGCCTCATTGGCGCGATACCAGTCGATGGTGTCGGCCAGGCCGGAACGGAAGTCGGAGAAGCGGGGCGACCAGCCGAGTTCGGTGCGCAGCCGGGTGGCGTCGATCGCGTAGCGCAGGTCATGACCAGGCCGGTCGTTGACGTGGTCGTATCCGTCCGCCCCCATCAACTCCAGGACCAACTCGATCACGGTCCTGTTGTTCACCTCACCGTCGGCACCGATCAGGTAGGTCTCGCCGATCGTGCCACGGTCGATGATTTCGAGGACGGCGGCGTTGTGGTCGTCCACGTGAATCCAGTCGCGCACGTTGAGCCCCGCCCCGTACAGCTTGGGCCTGATCCCATCGATCAGATTGGTGATCTGCCGAGGAATGAACTTCTCGACGTGCTGGTAGGGGCCGTAGTTGTTGGAGCAGTTGCTGATCGTTGCCCGGACTCCGAAACTGCGCACCCAGGCGCGCACCAGCAGATCGGAGCCGGCCTTGCTGGAACTGTAGGGACTGGACGGGTTGTAGGGCGTGGTCTCGGTGAACCTGGCCGGGTCGTCCAGTTCGAGGTCGCCATACACCTCGTCGGTGGAGATGTGGTGGTAGCGCTTCTCGTGCCGGCGCACCGCCTGCAACAACTCGAAGGTGCCCACGAGGTTGGTCTGGATGAACGGAGAGGGGTCGTCGAGCGAGTTGTCGTTGTGCGATTCGGCGGCGAAGTGCACGGTGATGTCGTGGCCGGCGACTAGGTCGTCCACAAGCGGGCCGTTGCACACTGAGCCGACGACGAGTCGAGCGCGGTCTCGAGGCAGGTCATGGAGCGAGGCCCGGTTCCCCGCGTAGGTGAGTGCGTCCAGGACGGTCACGGTGTGGTCGGTGTGTTCGAGCACGTGCCGGACGAAGTTGCACCCGATGAATCCGGCCCCGCCGGTGACGAGAAGCGACGACATGACGCGCATCCTATTGGTTCGGGAGGATGGATCGC
>JAGPGQ010000028.1 GCA_018055925.1 Micropruina sp. | reverse complement strand
GGTTCAACGGACGCCGAAGCTCCTGAGGGAGGGGTCGGGCTGCTGCCAGTCGATGGTGTGGTCGGTCACCCGTCCGGGACGCCCGGTGCGGGTCGGCTGCTCGATCATGGCGCGCACCAGGCGGCCGAGCGCTTCGGTCGGCCCCTGCGCGCACACCTCCACCCGGCCGTCGTACAGGTTCTCCGCGTAGCCGACCAGGCCGAGTTCCCGGGCCAGCCCCATCGCCCACCACCGGAAGCCGACGCCCTGGACGTACCCGTCGACCCGGATCAGCACGCGTTCCATGAACCGACCCTAGCCGTCCCTCCCGCGCCGGATGGTGTCCGTTCGTCCCGAGATCCCGGCGTTCGCCGGGATGACGTGCCCTCGGGTCGTGGTGGATCCTCGCGTCGTCCTGGTCTGTTCGTGGTTCGAGATCCCGGCGTTCGCCGGGATGACGAGTCCTCGGGTCGTGGTGTGTCCCCTCGTCGTCCCAGTCCGTTCGTGGTCCGAGATCCCGGCGTTCGCCGGGATGACGTGCCCTCGGGTCGTGGTGGGTCCCCTCGTCGTCCCGGTTGGTTCGTGGTCCGAGATCGCGGCGTTCGCCGGGATGACGAGTCCCGCCGGGACGCCCTTCCCGTCATCCCGGGCTTGCCCCGGGATCTCGACAAGGCTCAGGTGATGTCGGCGATCGTGGCGGCCAGCGCCGCCAGCAGTGCGTCGGAATCGGCCGCCATGGCCACGCCGTGGGCGCCGGCGCCCATCGACACCCGCCGTCCGACGATCGAACGGTCGGCGACCACCGGCCACGCCGTCCGGGCACCGAACGGGGTGATGGTGCCGCGCTCGTAGCCAGGCACGTCGAGGGCGGTGGCGGCGTCCGGCATCGACAGCCGCGAGACGCCCAGCAGCGACCGCAGCTTGGGCCAGGCGATCTCGGAGTCACCGGGCACCAGCACGAACAGGTAGTCGTCGGCGGCCCGCCGCACCACCATGGTCTTCACGATGTCGCGCGGCTCGATGCCCCGCAGTTCGGCCGCCTCGGCCAGCGACCGGACCGGGCCGTGGCTGGTCACCACGACGTCGAGCCCCAGCGCCCGGGCCGCGGTCACGGCCCGGGTGACGGGCTGGCCATCGCTCACGCGTGCAGGTAGCCGAGTAGGTGGTTGCGTTCGTCCATCAGCTGGTCGATCCGGTGCTTCACCACGTCACCGATCGAGATCACCCCGCGCAGTTCCCCGTCCACCACCACCGGTAGGTGCCGGATCCGTTTGTAGGTCATGGTGTGGGCAGTCTCTTCGAGGGTGTCGTCGGGTAGGCAGGTGAGCACGTCCGAGGTCATGATCTCGGCCACGGTGCGCGCCAACACGCCGGCGCCCTGCCGGGCCAGTTCGCGGACGATGTCGCGCTCACTCACGATGCCGTCGATCTGCCGGCCGTCGGAGGAGACGATCACGGCGCCGATGCGGCGTTCGCCCAACATGGCCACCAGTTGTTCCACCGATGCCTCGGGCTCGATCGTGACCACCCCGGCACCCTTGCTCCGGACTATGTCTTCGATCCTCATACAGGGGAACGTACCTCTCGGGTCAGGGGCATGAAAGCGATCCGCGCGATCGGTAGGTGAAACCGCATTTTGGTCATGTGAATGTGCCGCAATAGACCGGTGTTCGCCGGCCGGAAAGTGCTGGACGGGCCGGGGTCACTGGACGGGCCTTGCCGGGTCTCGGCAGGCCCGGTCGACGCGAGCCGGTCAGACGGGTCGGCTATTGTCTGGCCTGCCGAAAGGAGGCCGATGAGTGAACCGTCGCCGATCACCCGCGCGGTGCGTGCCGGGATCGACACCGACCTCACCCATGGTGCGGTGGTCCCGCCGGTCTACCTGAGCACCACCTACACCTTCGAGAGCTTCGGGGTGCCCCGTCCGTTCGACTACGCACGCCGCGGCAACCCGACCAGATCGGCCCTGGCCGAGGCGATCGCCGGTCTCGAGGGCGGCGCCGGCGCGGTCATCGCGGCGAGCGGCATGGGCGCGATCTCCACCGTTGTCACCGCCCTGTTGAGCCCCGGCCAGGTGCTGCTCGCGCCGCATGACTGCTACGGCGGATCGTGGCGGCTGTTCGACGCGCTGGCCCGCAAGGGGAACTTCGAGCTGGTGCTGGCCGACCTGAGCGATCCCGCCGGCGCCGCCGAGGCGATCGCCCGCACCCGGCCGTCCGTGCTGTGGATCGAAACCCCGTCCAACCCGCTGCTGCGGATCAGCGACATCGAACGGCTCGCCGAGCAGGCGCACGCGGTGGGCGGCACCGTCGTCGTGGACAACACCTTCTGCACCCCGCTGGGACAGCGTCCGCTCGACCTGGGCGCCGACCTGGTGGTGCATTCGGCCACCAAGTACCTGGCCGGGCACAGCGACGTGGTCTCGGGCGCCATCGTGTGCCGTACCGAGGCCCAGGTCGAGGATCTGGCCTGGTGGGCCAACTGTCTGGGGGTGACCGGCGGAGCGTTCGACTGCTACCTGGTGCTGCGCGGACTCCGGACGCTGCACGCGCGCATGGCGGTCCACGAACGCAACGCCGCCGAGGTGCGGACGATGCTCGGCGCACACCCCGCGGTCGCAGCCGTCCATCACCCCAGCCTGCCGTCCCATCCCGGCCACGCCGTGGCGGCCCGGCAGCAGCGGCTGTTCGGCGGCATCGTGACCTTCGAGGTGCACGGGGGAGCGGCCGCCGCGGAGACGCTCATGAGCTCGCTGACGCTGTTCTGTCCGGCCGAATCGCTCGGCGGGACCGAGTCACTGGCCTCGCACCCGGCCACCATGACGCACGCGTCGATGCCGCCCGAGGTGCAGCTGGCCGCCGGCATCACCCCCGGCATGGTCCGGCTGAGCGTTGGCATCGAGGACGTCGCCGACCTGCTGGCCGACCTCACCGCCGGCCTGGACGCGATCGGTCAGAAACCGCCGGCGACCTGATTCCTCCGGGGCCGTTCCAGCATCGCCCGCAGCAGGAAGATCACGTTCGCCGGTCGTTCCGCCAGCCGCCGCATGAAGTAGGCGTACCAGTCGTCGCCGAACGGCACGTAGACCCGCACCTGGTGTCCCAGCCCGGCGAGCCGGCGCTGCTCGTCCGCGCGGATGCCGAGCAGCATCTGCAGCTCGTACGACCCGGCCTTGCGGCCCACCCGCCCGACCTCGGAGAGCACGTGGGTGATCATCTCGTCGTGGTGGGTGGCGAACAGCGGCCGGCCGTCCCCCTCGAGCAGGATCGAGGCGCACCGCTTGTAGTTCCGGTCCACCGCCGACTTGGCCTTGTGCGCCACCTCGCCGGGTTCGGCGTAGGCACCCTTGCACAGCCGGACGCGGTCGCCCGGGCCGGTCTGGGCCGCGCAGTCGGTGGCCGTCCGGTACAGCATGCTCTGCAGCACCGCCCCCACCCACGGGTAGGTTCCGCGCAACTCGCGCACGGTGCGCAGGGTGGCGTCGGTGGTGGTGTGGTCCTCCATGTCGACGGTGACCGTGGTGCCGGCCCGCTCGGCGGCGGCACAGATCACCCGCGCATTGTCGAGCGCCAGCTCGTAGCCCCCGCTGAGCAGCGAGCCGAGCGCGGACAGCTTGATCGACACCTCCACCCGGTCGGCGATGCCCTCCTCGGCGAGCCGGCCGAGCAGCTCGACGTAGCCGTCGGTGACCCGATCGGCCTGCGCGGCGGTCGTGGTGTCCTCGCCGAGAAAGTCGACGGTGACCAGGAGCCCGTTGGCCAGCAAGCCGCGGGTCACCCGCAGGCAGTCGTCGGCCGTCTCACCGGCGACGAACCGGTCGACCAGGCGCCTGGTCAGCGGAAATGCGACCACGGCGCGCTTCACCGCCGGGGTGCGTGACATGCCCAGCAGCAGCGTCTTCAGCATGGGACCTCCACGGCAGGGACTCTAGCCGTTGCCCGTCCCCGATGGGGAGAGCCGGCGCATCCCGCTCGATCCCCGAATCAGGGGACCTCCGGGACGAAGGTGTCGACGAACTCGGCGAAGGCCGGCGAGGCCAGCGAGTCGACCGCCAGCACGGCCAGTCCGGCGATGGCCGCCAACTGTTCCGGATCGGTGTTCACCGCGACGAAGGTGGCGCCGGCGGCCTCGGCCGCGATCGCGTCCTGGACGGTGTCGCCGAGCACCACGAGCGGGCCGTCCCCGGCCAGGGCGCGGGCCCGGCGTCCCAGTTCGGCCCGGTCGCTGACGTAGGCGCCCGAGGCGAAACAGTCCCAGTCGATCTGTTCGAGGTCGAACCCGGACGTGCCGAGCTTGGTCCGTGCCCGCGCCGGCGTGTTGCCGGTGAGCAGCCCGTTGCGCCAGCCGGCAGCCCGAGTCAGCGCCAGCGCGTCCCGGGCGCCGGGGACGCGGTCGCGCGGCGTGTGCGCGTAGTACTCGGCCGAAAGCGCGTCGAGCGCCTCCAGGTAGTCGTCGACCCTGCTGGCCGCCAGCCCGGCGGCTGCCAGGTGCACCTCGGCGAGCTTGCGGTCGGTGAAGCCGTCACGCGAACCGGGCGGCTGGACGGGTTCGGCACCGAGTGCCTCGATGGCCTCGGTGAACAGGTCGGTCCGTCCCTTCGGGTTCTGGACCAGGGTGCCGTCGATGTCCCAGAGTGCGGTGATCACCCCGGCAGCATAGGAGCCCGAGAACGTCCCGGTGATCGGTTGTCGCGACTCGGTCGCGGGTTGGACCGGTTGTCAGCCGGCGAACGGCGGGAGGCCCCGCAACCGGACCGAGAGGCAGGTGACGCAGCCTTCGAGCTTCTCGAACTCGCTGATGTCGACCGTGACCACCGTGTAGCCGAGTCCGCGGAACAGGTCGGTGGTCTGCGGGGCGGAGGTCGACATCAGCAGCCGGTCCTCGTTCAGCAGCACCACGTGGGTGCCCTCGGGTTCGGGGACCTCCAGGTAGTTCTCGTAGATCGTCGGATCGTCGACGGTGTCGGGGTGGCCGATGACGGTGCCGTCGGGCAGCGCCGTGACCCCGGACTTCAGGTGCAGCACCTTGGTCAACGGCACCGCGATCACGGTGGCGCCGAGCGGCTCCAGGGCCTCGGCGAGCTGCCGGACGCCCTCCTCGTTGGTGCGGCCGCCGACCCCGACCCAGACGGTGTCGGCGTGCTTGAGCACGTCGCCGCCGTCCAGGGTTCCGGGCTCGTTGATCCGCGCGATCCGGTAGCCGAGCGCGCGGGCGGCCACCTCGGCCCCGGGCACCTCGAGCTGCCGTTCGGGCGCGCCGGGACGCGAGATCACCGCGAGGTCGCCGTAGACCACCATGGTGTCCTCGACGAAGGCGGCGTCGGGGCATTCGTCGGCCGGCGGCGCCTCGATGGTCTCCCAGCCGTTGGCGGTCAGGGCGGCCCGGTAGGCCTCCCATTGCTGCCGCGCCAGGGTCGGATCGACCGGCTGCCGGTCGATATGCGTGATCAAACCCTCCGCGAGTCGAGGGGACGGCCGCCGAACCAGAGCACGCTGAATCTGCACGGCCCCAGTCTGGCCTGTGGCGCACCCCATCGCTCGACGGCGCGCCGTCCGTGGACACCCGTCCCGGCCGGACGGGCTCATTCGGGACGGCCGGGGCCGGGCAGTTCGTGCAGATCGGCGTACAGCCGGCTGGTGTGCAAGGCCAGATACGCGGTCTCCTCGGGGGTGAGGGCGTGGCCCAGCGCGTCGCCGATCAACCGGCTCAACTGTTCGGCGGCCACGGCCGCCTCCGGCCACGTGCCACGGACGGAGGCCATCACGTCGATCCGGGCGCTCGGCAACTGGCGTCCCTGCTCCACCCGGGCGAACAGGTAGCGGATGTGGGTGACGAACCGGGCGGCGCTCATCGCGTCCTGATCGATCGGGGTCGACCACAACTCGTGCAGCAACTCGAACGACTTCATGATCGTCTCGGTCATCGTCACCGTGCGGCCCAGGTCCCCGCCGGCCCACTGCTGATTGATGAAGTGCAGCGCGAACGCGACCCATTCGTCGGGCTGCAACTCGACTCCGAGCGACCGGTTGATCATGGCGACCACCCGTCGTCCGACCGCGGCCTCGGCCGGGTACAGCTGGCCGACCTCCCAGCGCAGCGGGAAGTCGATGGTCACGCCGCTGCGAGCCCGGCGCACCGCGTAGGCGAGGTGGTCGAGCACCGGGAGCACCAGCGACTGGCTCACCGCCAGGCCGAGTTCGGTGTGCGCCAGGGTGACGATCTGCCGCGCCAATTCGGCCTGCTCGACGGTGGCTCCGCTGAGCAACTCCGCGACCCGGGTGGCCCGGTAGCGCCGATCGGGCACGAACCGCTGGGCCCCGGCCGGGTCGACCCGATCGCCGGGGCGGCGCCGGAACCCGAGCCCCTTCCCGAGCAGCACCACCTCCATACCACCGGGCTCGATCGCCAGGACGACGTTGTTGTTGTAGACGTACCTGACGGTGACCAGTGACGCGTTCATGACCAGCCACCTCCCGCTCGCGGTGCACCCTCATTCAACCCGAGGCGGGCTCTGCCGTGCTTCACCGCCGTTCCCTCAGGCCCGGCCGACGGTGGCCACGGGACGCGTGGTGTCCGAACCGTGCTCGTCGGTCACGGTGAGGACGAAGCCGGGCCCGTTGGTCAGGATCACCGGCGTGGCCAGCGACGGCACCGCGGCGCTCATGCCGGCCAGATCGCATTCGATCACCGGATCGCCGGCCGCCACGTGGTCGCCGGTGGCGCGCAGCAGCCGGAAGCCGTCCCCCTTCAGCAGCACGGTGTCGACACCGATGTGCACCAGGAGTTCGGCACCGTTCGGCGTCCGCACTCCGAAGGCATGGCCGGTGTCGGCGACCAGGATCAGTTCGCCGTCCACCGGACTGCGGAAGGTGCCGTCGGCGGGTTCGACGGCGAAGCCGTCACCCATCGATCGCGCGGCGAACACCGGGTCGGGCACCTCGGACAGGTCGATCATCCGGCCGGGTGCCGGCAGGAAGACCGGCTCCGGCCCGCGGTTCCGGCGGAAGGGATTCCACATCTGTCGCACCTCCCGTTCAGTCGTCGATGCCGAGAGACTCGTTGATCACGTTCTTGTACAGGATCGCCTTGGCCCCGTACACCGCCTGGACGCCGCCGCTGACCTCGAAGACGTCGGTGGCGCCCAGCCGCTTGAGCGCAGGCTTGTCGACCTTGCCGGGATCCTTGACGGCCACCCGCAGCCGAGTGATGCAGGCGTCCACGTCCTCGAGGTTCTCGGGTCCACCCAGCGCGGCCACGATGTCGGCGGCTTCGTTCCTGAGCGCCTGCTGGCGGTCGCCGCCCGCGGCCGGACCGGTTGACTCCGCGGCATCGGTGTCCCCGGCCTCGGTGTCCTCCAGATGGCCGGGCGTGGCCACCTTGAACCGGGTGATCAGGAAGCGGAACGAGAAGTAGTACAGCGCGAACCAGAACAACCCGATCGGGATCACGTAGAGCCAATGCGTCCGGTCGTTTCCTTGCAGCACGCCGAACAGCAAGAAGTCGATCACCCCGCCGGAGAAGGTGTTGCCGATCCTGATGCTGAAGATGTCGGCCAGCAGGAACGAGACCCCGTCCAGAAGGGCGTGGATCACGTACAGCCAGGGGGCGACGAACAGGAACATGAACTCGATCGGTTCGGTGATGCCGGTGACGAACGAGGTCAGCGCCACCGAGACGAACAGGCCGGTGTACTTGGCTCGGCGGTCCTTGGGCACGCAGTGCCACATGGCCAGGCAGGCGCCGGGCAGGCCGAACATCATGGTGGCGAACCGGCCGGCGAAGTACCGGGTGCCCTCGGTGAACATGCCGACGTGGTTGGGGTCGGCGAGCTGGGCGAAGAAGATCTTCTGGGCACCGACGACCTCGATGCCGTTGACGAGCTCGGTGCCGCCGAGTGGGGTGTACCAGAACAGCGGGTAGATCATGTGGTGCAGACCGACCGCTCCGGAGAGGCGCATCAGGAAGCCGTAGAAGAAGGTGCCCACCGGTCCCCAGCTGGCGATGGCGGTGCCGGCGGCCACCATGCCGCTCTGGATCGGCGGCCAGATCAGGAAGAACACTAGGCCGACGAAGATGGCGGCGAAGGCGGTCACGATCGGCACGAACCGGGACCCGCCGAAGAAGCCGAGGAAGGCCGGCAGCTGAATGTTGTTGTACCGGTTGTGCAGCCAGACGGCGACCGCGCCGATGACCAGGGAACCGACCACGCCGGTGTCGATGCTGCCCTCGGGGTTGGTCAGCTTGAGCAGCGCCTCCATGGTGCCGACCATGACCAGGTAGCCGGTGATGCCGGCCAAGGCCGCGGTGCCCTTGTCGCGCTTGGCCATGCCGATGCACAACCCGATGGACAGCAACAGGGCGAGGTTGGCGAAGACCACGTTGCCGGCGGCGGCCATGACGGTGAAGGCGCTTTGCAGGATCGGATTGTCAAGGGCGGGGTAGGCCTGGATGGTGTTTGGGTTGGACAGCGCGCCGCCAATGCCGAGCAGCAGACCGGCGGCCGGGAGGATCGCGATCGGCAGCATGAACGACTTGCCGATGCGTTGAAGTGTCTTGAACATGAGCTGGGTGCTTTCTGACGGGCCACCGTGGTGTCACGCCGGTTTCCGGCGTGCGGTGGCAGTGGTGGGATGAGTCAGCGGGTGGGCTGAGTCAGCGCAGGGCGTTGACGAAGTCGGTGGCGATCTCGAGCGGACGCGTAATCGCGCCGCCGACGACGACGCAGAAGGCACCGCGATCGAGCATCGCCCGTGCCTGTTCGGGCGTCCGGATGCGGCCCTCCGCGATCACCGGGGCGGCACAGTCGCCGGCCAGGCGCTCGACCAGTCCGAGATTCGGCGCCGGTGCTCCCTGAGTCTGCGGGGTGTAGCCGCTCAGGGTGGTGCCGACGAAGTCGACGCCCGCCTCGCCCGCGGCGATCCCCTCGTCGTAGTCGGCGATATCCGCCATCAGCGGCAACGCCGGGTGTCGGCGCCGGATACTCGCGACGAACTCGGCGGGGGAGAGCCCGTCCGGGCGGGCGCGTAGCGTGCAGTCCAGCGCCACGATGTCGGCGCCCGCCTCGACCAGGGCGTCGACCTCGTCCATGGTCACGGTGATGTAGGGCTCGAAGGGCGGGTAGTCCCGCTTGATCAGCCCGATCACCGGCAATCGGACGGCCGCCTTGATCTCGGAGACGTCCCGGGCGGAATTGGCCCGGATGGCCACGGCTCCGGCGCGTTCGGCGGCGCGGGCCAGCAGCGGCATCACGCCGCCGGACTCGACGTAGAGGGGTTCGCCGGGCAGTGCCTGGCAGGAAACGACCAGACCGCCGCGCAGACGGTCGAGCAGTATCGGATCAGTCATGGTTCCTCGGCTCGATGGACGGACCCGCAGGGCAGCGGGATCAACGCCTCGGGTGTTGCCGGTCGTCACAATCCCGATGACTGTCGCGATGATCGCGATCGGCGGAACGCTACCGGCTGCCGCGCTGTGCTGGCAACAGCGGGCGGATTTCACCACCGACTGCCGTGGCGAAACCGCCATCTGCCGCAGGCACCGGGCGGTCCATTGCGGGCACCGGTCGGTGCCATCCAGTGGGGCCGCCAACCGAGGGCCGCACGCACCTCGTGCGCCCACCGACCTGGGCCCGCGATCGCCCGGGCGATGCGCCGCGGGCCTCCTCACCCGTCCCGTCTAGCATCGGTCTATGCGCGAGTTGGTGAGCCTGACGGTGGACCGCGCGCGCCAACTGGCCGAACCCACCGGGCGGGCGGTGCAGTTCGTCAGCCGGATCGGCGACCGCGAACCGCCGGTGCAGGCGCTCCTCGTGGCGCCCGAGCCCTCCGAGCGGCTGCTGGTCTACTTCCCCGGCTTCAACACCCCGCTGGGACCGTGGGAGACCGCCAAGTGCCGGATGCTGGCCGCCGCCTTCGACGAGCCCGTGCTGGTCTCGGAGATTCCCGGCATGAGCAGCTTCGGCGACGCACTGCCGGGCCGGGTCCGCAAGCGCATGCTGCGCGGCGACATCGACGCCTGGGCCGAGTTGATGGTCGACTATCAGCTGGCCGCGCTGGAAACCGTCGGCCACCCCCTGCCGGTGGCGATCGACCTGATCGGCTACTCCACCGGCTGCTCCCTGGCGGTCGCGGCCCTGCGGCGCTGGCGGCAGGTGTCCGGCATCCGTTCGGTGACCCTGGTCGAGCCGGTGGCGACCCTGTCGCGCAGCCTGCTGAAACTCGAGATGCACAACCTCGCCGACGTGCTGCGGCAGCCCGCCAGCTACGCCACCAACCACCCCCACGACTGGGTGATGCAGGCCAGGCGGCGGCAGCTCCGGGAACCCTGGGTGCGCTACGGCCCGGTCGACCTGGTGGCCATCGCCCAGGTGCTGGCACAGCCGCACCTGCCGGGTGATCTGCCGCTGGACGGCTCGCTCGCGGTCAACCTGGTCCGCGGCGACCGCAGCGACCTGTGCCACCGGGAGTCGTTCCGGGCGCTGCACGGCGCCTGCCCCGACGCCGGGATCACCGTCGAGGTCGCCGGTTTCGGGCACCCGTTGTGGCACTCCTTCCCGGTGCTGGACGTCGTGGTGCCGCTGCTCGGCGCCGCGATTCAGCAGGGTGGCGGCAGCGTGATCGAGCCGTCGCCGGCCCGGTAGCCGATGGCGATCCGGGCGACCGTCCCGTTGTCGTCGACCAGGTAGGCGATGTATTGCCGCGCATTGAGCAGGGCCCACTGGTCGACCACGTTGCCGCCGTCGTTCATTGGCATCGCCACCAGATCGGCGCCGTACATGGCCTGCAGCTCCGACAGCGGGGTACCGACCCGCACCCCTCGTCCACTGGGAAAGGCGGCGCTGCGGATGTCGATCGCGGTCACCCGTCCGTCCCCGGCGTACACCCGGGTCTCGCCCAGGAGGTCGGACGGCGAATACGGCCCGCAGGCGGACGCGGCCCGGAGCAGCACGCCGTGACCCACCGCCTCGTCCGCCGGCAGGCCCAGCTTCACCGGACCGAGGCCATCGATCAGGAAGCTCCAGCCGAGCCGGTTCTCGGCATCGTTGCGCGGCGTCGGGGTGGGGGTCGGCGTGGGCGTGGGGGTCGGTGTCGGTGTCGGGGTGGGTGTCGGCGTCGCGGTGCGGGTGGGAGTCCTGGTCGGCGTTCGGGTCGGTGTGGGCGTGGGGGTGGGGGTGCGAGTGGTCCGCGTCGGCGACGGGCTGGGCGCGGACGGGGTCGGTGACGCGGTCGGCGTCGGGGACGCGGCCGGCGTGCTGACCGCGGGCGTCGCCCGATCGGAGTCGACGCTCGGAAGGTGGACGCCGAAGTACCAGGCCAGCAGCAGCGCCGCCGTGCCCACCAGGGCGCCGATCGCGATCGCCCGTCCGGGCCTGCCGGGCCGCGACGGGGGTCCGGGTGGGGCACCGCCCGGCGGCGGCGGGGTGGTGGGTGGCTGGCTCGGCGGCTGGCCGAAGGTCTGCGTCTGCGGAGCTCCCGGTGTCGGGGATGTCGATCCGGCCGCGTGCGCTTCGGGAGCCAGATGGCTCGGGATCCCCGCAGCGAGCGGAACCGTCGGGGGTGGCGGTGTGGAGGGTGTCGCCAACGGCCGCGTCGGCGAGTACGGGGTGCCGCGGGCAAACGGCGGCTCGCCGATCTGGGTGTCCTCCAACTCGGGGTCGCTGCGGAGGCGTGCCGGGTCCGAACCGCCCCCGGTGAGGCTCGGGCCGGGCATCGCCCGGCGGGGCGGCGGGGGCGGCGAGAAGTCCGGTGTGGGAGCGCCCACGGTGGCGCCGGGTTCGGGCCCGGCGGGAGAGGGAACGTCCGGACGGGGCGCGGGGGCGGCGTTGTCCGGGTCTTGTCCGGTGGCCGTGGCCGCGGGGATATCCGGACCGGGCGAGGAGGCCGCGGCTTCGGGTTCGTGCCCGGCGGATGAGGCCGGGGGGACATCCGCCGGGGCCGGGGTGGCGCCCGGTTCGGTGCGGTCAGGAGTGGCTGGCGGGCGCTCGTCCGTTCGAGACTCGGGTGGCCGGCTCTCGCCCAGATAGCTGAGCTCCGCCTGCTCGTCGCTCTGCGGGGCGAACAGCCAGCTACCCGTGCCGTCGGTCTCCTCGGGGCCCCGTTCGACACCGGTGCCGTCGGGGTCGTGCTCCCGCTCGGTCGCCACCACGTCCTCCTTCGCGTCGGCTCCGGACCCAATGTCGCACGTTCACCCCGCATGGTGAGAGAGCACGCGGCCGCGGTGGACAGCTGTCGCGCAGAGAGGCGAGCGCGTGCCCCCAGCCCCACACCATCCTGTACCGGCGGGTTTCACCACCGTCTGCCGTGGTGAAACCCGCCCGGTCGCCCGACGTCGACCTGGTCTCGTCCCAGACGCGGATCGTGGCGGGTGATTCGCTCGCCGGCGAGGCCGCCGGGAACGTCTGCCCGGGCTTCGTCCACCCCGGGAGTGCGACCACCCGGATTCGTCCGCTCGAAGGCCTGAAGCGGGAATACTCCGACGCCACGCACAGTTGAGTCAGGTGCGCTCAACCTCATGCTTGAGCGTGCTAGGCTCAACAATCACGGCCGGCGAGTGCCGGCGAATACAAGCATTACTGGAGGAACACAGCATGGCTCGTGCAGTAGGCATCGACCTCGGCACCACCAACTCGGTCATCTCCGTCCTTGAGGGCGGCGAACCCACCGTCATCCCCAACGCCGAGGGCTCTCGCACGACTCCCTCGGTGGTCGCCTTCACCAAGAACGGCGAGGTTCTGGTCGGCGAGGTCGCGAAGCGCCAGGCCGTCACCAACGTCGATCGCACCATCCGTTCGGTGAAGCGCCACATGGGGACCAACTGGTCCGTCGACATCGACGGCAAGAAGTACACCGCGCAGGAGATCAGCGCCCGCATCCTGCAGAAGCTGAAGCGCGACGCCGAGGCCTACCTGGGCGAGTCCGTGACCCACGCGGTGATCACCGTCCCGGCCTACTTCTCGGACGCCGAACGGCAGGCGACCAAGGAGGCCGGTGAGATCGCCGGGCTGGCCGTCGACCGGATCATCAACGAGCCCACCGCGGCGGCCCTGGCCTACGGCCTCGACAAGGGGCACATCGAGCAGACCGTCCTGGTCTTCGACCTGGGCGGCGGCACCTTCGACGTGTCGCTGCTGGAGATCGCCGACGGCGTCTTCGAGGTGAAGGCCACCAAGGGCGACAACCGGCTCGGCGGCGACGACTGGGACCAGCGGATCGTCGACTGGATGGTCAAGCAGTTCAAGAACGCCCACGGCATCGACCTGAGCAAGGACAAGATGGCGCGCCAGCGGCTGCAGGAGGCCGCCGAGCGGGCCAAGATCGAGCTCAGCTCCACCCAGGAGACCTCGATCAACCTGCCGTACATCACCGCCGGCGCCGACGGTCCGCTGCACCTGGACGAGAAGCTCACCCGGGCCGAGTTCCAGCGGATGACCCAGGACCTGCTCGACCGCTGCCGGGCCCCGTTCAACGCGGTGATCTCGGACGCCAACACCTCGGTCGGCAAGATCGACCATGTCATCCTGGTCGGCGGCTCCACCCGGATGCCGGCCGTGGTCGACCTGGTCAAGGAGCTGACCGGCGGCAAGGAGCCCAACAAGAGCGTCAACCCGGACGAGGTCGTCGCGCTGGGCGCCGCACTGCAGGCCGGCGTGCTGAAGGGCGAGGTGAAGGACGTCCTGCTGCTCGACGTCACCCCGCTGAGCCTCGGCATCGAGACCAAGGGTGGCGTGATGACCAAGATCATCGAGCGCAACACCACCATCCCGACCAAGCGCTCCGAGGTGTTCACCACCGCCGAGGACAACCAGCCGTCGGTGATGATCCAGGTGTACCAGGGCGAGCGTGACTTCGCCCGGGACAACAAGTCGCTGGGCAACTTCGAGCTCACCGGCCTGATGCCGGCGCCGCGCAACGTGCCGCAGATCGAGGTCACCTTCGACATCGACGCCAACGGCATCGTGCACGTCCACGCCAAGGACCTGGCCACCGGCAAGGAGCAGTCGATGACGGTCACCGGCGGCTCGGCGCTGGGCAAGGACGACATCGATCGCATGGTCAAGGACGCCGAATCGCACGCCGAGGAGGACCGCAAGCGGCGCGAGGCCGTCGAGATGCGCAACGAGGCGGACGCCCTGGCGTTCCGCACCGAGAAGCTGATCGCCGAGAACGCCGATTCGATCACCGACGACGTGAAGGCCCCGGTCGAGGAGTCCCTGACGGCGCTCAAGGAGGCGCTGAAGGGCGACGACGACGACGCGGTCAAGGCCGCCATGGACGACCTGAACACCAAGGCGTCCGCCATGGGCCAGGCGATGTACGCCGCCGCGCAGGCCAAGCAGGCCAGCGAGGAGGAGGCCCCGGCGTCCGAGGGTCAGGATTCGACGTCGGCGCCCGCCGATGACGATGTCGTGGACGCCGAGATCGTCGAAGATGAGGACAACGACAAGAAGTGACCCCAGCTCCCGGCCCGTGGGTGAGCACACCCGCGGGCCGGGGCCCGTGAAGGAGAATCTGTGAGCAAGCACGAGCAGCCCGACGCCGCAGGATCGGCCGAGACCCCGGCCGAGGAGCCCGCGACCGCCGAGATGCGCGAGACCGGCCCGGCGGCCACCGAGCAGGCCGAGGCCGGCCAGGGCGTGCCGGACGAGGCCGACCAGGGCGATGCGCCCGACGTCCGGCACGCCGACCCGGTGGTCGCGGCGAAGATCGCCGAACTGGAGGAGCTGGTGTCCGAGCGCACCACGGACCTGCAGCGGCTGCAGGCCGAGTACGCCAACTACAAGAAGCGGGTCGACCGCGACCGGGCGTTGGCCCGGATCGGCGGCATCGAGGCGGTCGTCCTCGATCTGCTGCCGGTGCTCGACAGCATCGAGGCCGCCCGCGAGCACGACGAGTTGACCGGCGGGTTCAAACTGGTCGCGGACGAACTGGAACGCACCACCGGCAAATACGGCCTCAGCGTCTACGGTGAAGTCGGCGAGGCGTTCGACCCCAACGTCCACGAGGCCCTGATGCAGGTGCCGATGGAGGGCGTCGAGGTCACCACGGTCTCGGCCGTCATGCAGAAGGGCTTCCGGTTGGGTGAGAAGGTCCTGCGGCCCGCGCGGGTGGGTGTCGCCGAGCCCGAATGACCGGCGGCACACTGAAGCGACACGTCTGAGAGGAGGCGTCACGACATGAGTACGAAGGACTGGCTCGAAAAGGACTACTACAAGGTCCTGGGCGTCTCTTCCGACGCCAAGCCGGACGAGATCAAGAAGGCGTTCCGGAAGCTGGCCCGGGAGAACCATCCTGACCAGAACCACAACAATCCGGAGGCCGAGAAGCGCTTCAAGGACATCTCCGAGGCCCATTCGGTGCTTTCGGACACCAAGAAGCGCAAGGAGTACGACGAGGCCCGCAGCCTGTTCGGCGGTGGTGGGTTCCGGTTCCCGGGCGGCGGGCAGGGTCCCTCGATGGAGGACCTGTTCCGCAACGCCGGCGGGGGTGCGGCGGCCGGCGGCAACATCTCCGACCTGTTCGGCAACCTGTTCGGCGGGACGTCGACCCGGCGCACCACCACGACCCGGGGACCGCGCCGCGGCCAGGACATCGAGGGCGAAGCGACGATCGACTTCACCGACGCCGTCGAGGGCGTCACGGTGACCATGCAGACCGTGTCGGACGAGGCCTGCGCGGCCTGCTCCGGCACCGGCGCCAAGTCGGGCACCCTGCCGAAGGTGTGCCCGACCTGCCAGGGCAGCGGCATGCAGACCTCCACCTCTGGTGGGGTGTTCGCGGTCAGCGAGCCCTGCCAGGACTGCCGCGGGCGCGGCCTGATCGTCGAGGAACCCTGCCCCGTGTGCGCCGGCTCCGGGCGGGGCCGGTCGACCAAGTCGATGCAGGTGCGGATCCCCGCCGGGGTCACCGACGGTCAGCGGATCCGGATCAAGGGCAAGGGCGGCGCCGGCGAGAACGGCGGCGCGCCCGGCGACCTGTACGTGCTGGTGCACGTCCGGCCGCACAAGCTGTTCGGCCGCAAGGGCGACAACCTGACCCTGACCGTGCCGGTCACATTCACCGAGGCGGCGCTCGGCGCCGACATCTCGGTGCCGACCCTGTCGGGGCAGCGGGTCACGCTGAAGATCGGTCCCGGCACCCCCAACGGCCGCACCTTCCGGGTTCGCGGCCGGGGCGTCCACAAGCCGAACGGCACCACCGGCGACCTGCTGGTCACCGTCGAGGTGCAGGTGCCGAACGCACTCACCGACACCGCCAAGGAGGCGCTGGAGAGCTTCGCCGCGGCGCTCGGCGACGGTGACCCGCGGGCCTCGCTGTACGGAGGCTGACCATGAGTGACACCGGGGGCTTCCTGCCGCAGCGGATCGACTCCGACGCGCCCGTGTTCGCGATCTCGGTCGCGGCCCACCTGGCCGACATGCATCCCCAGACCCTGCGCGGCTACGACCGCGTGGGCCTGGTGGTGCCCAAGCGCGCCCGGGGCCGCGGCCGCCGCTACTCGCTGCGCGACATCGCCAAGCTGCGGCACATCCAGCACCTGTCGCAGAACGAGGGCATCAACCTGGAGGGGATCCGCCGGATCCTGGCGCTCGAGGACGAACTGGACGCGCTGCGCGGCCAGTTGGCCAAGGTCGCCGAATTGGTCTCCAGCCTGCAGAGCGAACCGCGGGCGTCCCGGGTGTTCACCGCGGCCACGGCCGGGGACGTCCATCTCGGACGCCGGGCGGCCCGCCGTCCCACCCTCGCGCTGGAGGCACGGCGGGTCTCGGGCACCTGACTCGATTCGGCGATCGTCCTTCTTGGTCGCGATGTCCGCGCGGCGTCCACAGAGATGAACGCTCGTCCGGGACAGTGGACGAGCGTTCGGGTGGGTGACGGAACTCTCGGACCGACCGGGCCGGCAGGATGAGGGCGACGTCCCCCGGCGATCACCCCTACCGCCAGCACCCGGCCGGTCAGTTGTCTACAAGGGGTGTCGGCCAGCCGAGTTTGATACAACCTCGTAGCCAGGGGTGCGCACCGGACATCGAGTCATGACTCCGTCCTCCTGCGTGCTTCCGATCTCAGCCCCGTCATCCCGGGCTCGCCCCAGGATCTCGTTCCTGGCGACTCGACGGGTGCGCGCATTTCCGCAGCCCCATGTCTGAACCGTCATCCCGGGCTCGCCCCGGGATCTCGTTCGGTGATTCTTGGCGGCGACTTGTCTCTACAACCCTCCTCCGCGAGGAGGCGCCCTTGGCTATCAATCGGCTCCGTCATCCCGGGCTTGCCCCGGGATCTCGTTCCCCGACCACCACGGCTGCATCGTTCCGCCCCCGAAGCCTTGGTCGGCGGCAAAAATGGCGACCGATTGGTGCCGACTCCCGCTCCCATGGCGGACATACCCACACATCGGTCGCCATTTCACTGCCGAAGGGTGACGTTGAGCACCGGGCCCGCCCATGGCCGTAGCGAACTGCCGCTTCATGCGAATGGACCCACCTTGCCTCCTTTGTCGGACGACAGTCGTAGGGTGCTTCCTGAAGGAGGAGACGCCATGACTGACCACAGTGCCGCAGCTGTACCGGTGTGGACACTCGCAACCGGTGACGTCCAAGTGCCCGCAGTGAGCGAGGGCGTTGAGATTACAGCCGAGCGACTGGGCGAACTGAGAAGCACTCTGGCCAGCCTTGCAGATCATCCGATCGCCACTCTCGAAGCACACCCGCTGCCGCAGGAGCTCGACCGCAGCCGCGGCAAGGCAATGGACGCGACAAGCCCATTGGCGCGGTACTTGTCCGAGCTCATCGCGCAGTCGGCCAAGAACTCCAGGTTCGTGGCCACCGCGACCGCTTCCGGTGAAGGTCTGTACCGCATGGTGATTCCCGCCAAGGTGGCGGCTCAGGTGGGCCGGGGGATCGTCCGGCCGATGGCTTCGAAAGCGGCGAGTGGCGGCATCTACAGTGCACTCCGAGATTCCACCGGTGTGGTAGCAAATGCAACATTTGTTCCGGTCGGTAAAGCGGCCACGGCGGGCGCAATCGGTGGAGCTGGCGCGACGGCAGGCGCAGTGGCCGGCGCTGCCGCACTCACGGTGGCGGCGCCACTAGTGCTGATGGCGGTGGCGGTAGGGATGAGCGCGCACGCTGACTATAGGCGTGATCAGGCTATCGGGCGAATTACAGATCTGCTGCAGAAACTACGCGACGATGAGCTTGATAAGGAGCGCGTTGAGCTGAATAGCTGTCGTAGTGCCATACACAACGCGACCACAATCGTGCTAGATCGTGGAACTCTCGGATTATCCCTGGGGCTGGATTCGGCAGTCAATATTATTGAGCAGTCGCTCGTCAGGGCCGACGACCGGGTCGGCAGTTGGTGTAGGGCGCTCGACAATATTCCGGAAGGGGAGCCTGTCGATATGGGGACCCTCGTCGAGTCCTTTCCTGGAATCGATGACGACAACGGAGTGTTTCGTGCACACGTTGAACTCGCGAACTTAGCGATTGCTATGAAGCGGCGAGTGATCCTAGTGCAGGCCGTGGAGCATGCCCAGTTCTGTCCCGATAGTCTATTTGAGAGCTTTGCTCGTGCGCTCAATGCAGACCAGCGCAGTCTCGATGAACTGGAGTCAGGCATCGCCAGCGTCCTGATGCGCCTCTCCGCGCTGGAGTTGGCGCCGCCGCGTCGACGAGGACTCGTTAAGGTTGGCGAAGTCGAGCGACTGATGCGGGCGGCCCACAGGATTCATCGGCTCGGCGACCGCGTAGCGACGCAGGGTCGCCCAGCAGAGGTAGCGATTGAGATCGGTCGCAGCAGGGATGGCTCTCTGGTTGTCTTCCCCGCGTTGCCCGTCAGAGATCATGCACACTATGTTTGCGCTCTGGAGGCGTAGCGGTTGCCCGTGTTTGATGGGCGCGGGTGGGAAGTCTCTCGGGAGGTATGATGAAGGCGTCGTTTGCTAAGCGTTTGCGCACCTGGCTGATCATCTTGCTGGCAGTTGGACTGTTTGGTGCCGGTGTGGTCGCTGCCGTTGGTGTTTCGCGAGTCCTTCCAAATCTCCCCTATTTCGGCACCGATTCTTCATCGCGCAACACTCAGATCGTGCATGCCGTGACGCGTACGGAGCAGGTATCACTCATGAGTCTGGGAATCCAGGGGATCTCTTCGAAAAACCAGAAGAGCACGTTCCAAGGGATCGACATTCCCGGCAGTGAGCGCGCCTCGTTCATCCAGTACTCTTTCAGTGCGAAATTGGGCATAGAGGGCAAGAGTGTCAAGATCGCGCAGGTTGCCGCCAGTGAATATCTCGTGTCGGTGCCGAAATTTGTCTTCATTGGGCATAGTGACGTTGACTTCCGGCTGGTTATTGAGAGCAGCGGCGTCGTCAGTTGGGTCACGCCGAAGATCGACACGGTCGAGATGGTCAACGCCATTCTGAATGATGGTTCCAAAGATCAATATATCATTGCGAATAGCGAGATTCTGAAAGACCAGGCGAAGAGCTTCTATGGGCGGATCGTTTCGAGTATTGATCCGAGCATCTCGTTGAAGTTCGAGTTTGGCTGACGAGTGCTCCATCGGCCAACGGCGTACCCACCCGCCGGCGAGCGTCGAAGGGGACGATGAACGGGCCTTCTGCTACCCGGTCCCGCCGAGCGGTCCGTTGACGAACCCACCTCGCCCGAAATGTCGGTGCCCCCGGGCATGCTTGTTGCATGACGCACACCAGGCAGTTCATCGTCCCGCCGTACCTGCTGCGCAACCTCGCCGCCTCCGCCGAGCCGGCCGTGGCGCAGACGGCGCGCCGGACGCTGCTCGCCGACAACACGTTCCGAGCCGACCGGGGCGGGCTGCGGCCGGTGACCGCGCGCCCTGCGGCGATCTCGGTGCAGTCCGTCGTCCGTCGTGAGATCAGCAGCGCCGACAACACCGAGGTGCTGCCGGGCACGGTCGTCCGGCGCGAGGGCGATGAGCCCACCGGCGACCAGGCGGCCGACGAGGCCTACGACGGTTTCGGGGCGACCTGGGCGCTGTTCCATGAGGTCTACGGGCGGGACTCGATCGACGGCGCCGGCATGCTGCTGCTGGGCACGGTGCACTTCGGCGAGCTGTACGACAACGCGTTCTGGGACGGCAACCGCATGGTGTTCGGCGACGGGGACGGCCAGGTGTTCGGCCGGTTCACCGCCAGCCTCGAGGTGATCGGCCACGAACTCGCCCACGGGGTCACCGAGCGCACCGCCGGGCTGGTGTATTCGGGCCAGCCGGGTGCGCTCAACGAACACATCTCGGACGTCTTCGGGGTCCTGGTGAAGCAGCGGCAGCTGGGCCAGAGCGCGGCCGAGGCCGATTGGCTGATCGGTGCGGATCTGCTGCTCCCCGGCGTCGCCGGCGTCGCGTTGCGCAGCATGATCGCTCCCGGGACGGCCTACGACGACCCGCGGCTCGGCAAGGATCCGCAACCCGATCACATGGACCGGTTCGTCGTCACCGACGACGACCACGGCGGGGTGCACATCAACTCGGGCATCCCCAACCGGGCGTTCGTGCACGCCGCCCAGGCGATCGGGGGCGAGGCCTGGGGGGCCGCCGGCCAGGTGTGGTTCGACGTGCTGACCGGTGGAAAGCTGAGCAGCCGGGCCGACTTCGCGACCTTCGCCGCCCTCACCGTCGAAGCGGCCGCCGCCCGGTTCGGAGCCGACAGCGCACAGCACGCGGCGGTGGTGGCGGGCTGGCGCGAGGTCGGTGTCACCGCGGCGGTCGCCGGGGAGCGGGCCCCCGAGACACCGCGACCGGGCGACGCCGAGCTGGTGCTGCGCCGCACCGGAGGCGTGGCCGGCATGGTCCGCGAGCGGCGCACCAGCCTGGACGACCTGCCCGCCGAGGACGCCCGGGGGTGGAGCAGCCTGCTCACCTCGGACGCCCTGCGCGCCCGCGCCGTCCAGCCCCCGATCCCCGATGGGTTCTGCTATCACGTGTCCTGCCAGACGCATGCCCTCGACGTGACCGTCGCCGAGCAGGAGCTCACCTCGAAGGAACGGCGGCTGTTCCAGCGGACCCTGCTGGGCGGATAGCGGCCCGGAGGCGCGGGCTGGCCGGGTGGCGCGCGCGGGGCCGATACTGGTCGAACCGCGCGGCGCACAACCGCAGTTCGAACGCCGCACCGCACACGAGGAGGGACGACGGTCACGATGGCTCCGATCGAGAGAGCGGGCGACGTCCGGGCGCCGGGAACACCGCTCGGTCCCTGGCGCGGGGCTCCGATCGGGCGGCACTGATGGGCCGGATCACCCAACGGGCTCGCATTGTCCGGGTCGACCAGACGGGCGCCCGTCCGCGCGACGACCGGCTGGCCGTCGAGGAGCCGCTCGAATTGCGGCTCGGCGGACGTCCGCACGCGGTCACCATGCGCACCCCCGGACACGACATCGAACTGGCGCACGGCTGGCTGCATGCCGAGGGCGTGATCGGCGATGCCGAGGACGTCCTGCGCGCCCAGTACTGCGCCGGGTCGGTGATGGACGACGAGACCGGGACCGGCGTCAACACCTACAACGTCCTCGACCTCACCCTGGCCGCCGGCGTCCGGCCCCCACCCGCCCGCGGCACCTTCACCTCGAGCGCGTGCGGAGTGTGCGGAGCCGACTCGATCGAGACCCTGGCCCGCCAGGGACGCTGGCACGTCGCCGACGACCCGACTCAGGTCTCCGGCGGGCTGCTGCTGTCGTTGCCGGAACGCCTGCGGCGTGAGCAACGGGTCTTCGAGACCACCGGTGGCGTGCACGCCGCGGGACTCTTCGATCTGGAGGGCCGCGCGCTCGTCGTCCGCGAGGACGTCGGCCGGCACAACGCCGTCGACAAGCTGGTCGGCTGGGCTCTGCTCGGTGGCCGGCTGCCGCTGCGCGGCACCGTGCTCCAGGTCAGCGGACGGCTGTCCTTCGAGCTGGTGCAGAAGGCCTACCTCGCCGGCATCCCGATCGTCTCGGCGGTGTCGGCCCCCAGTTCCCTGGCGGTCGACACCGCCCGGCACCTCGGCCTGACCGTCGCCGGATTCGTCCGTGGTTCGTCGCTCAACCTCTACACGCACCCCGAACGCGTCCGCACCTGAACGCCGGGGACGGTTCCTATTCCGGTTCAGGGGACGGTTCCATCCGTTCAACGCTGGATCTTCAGGGCCTGAGCAGCGGGAACGGTTCTGTCGTTTCAGAACATGGATCTGGTGAGACCTCCGGACGGCGCACCTCGGCAAGCGCGGAGCGTGAGTGGAACGGCCTGGGACGGTTCCACCGGCTGCATTTCTGGGTCCACCCGTGGACGACGGGAACCGTCCCGGCCGGTCATGGGTGATCCGTCGGAACCGTCCCGGGCGTCCGGACGGATCTCGTGGCCGGTGCCTCTCGGCACCTGGCGCGGGCAACCGCCGACCGGCAGTCTGGGGCAATGGACCTGGACGAGGCGGCCGCCGAGCTCTACGCGGCGGATCCGGACGGCTTCGTG
>JAGPGQ010000027.1 GCA_018055925.1 Micropruina sp. | reverse complement strand
AACCTGAGGAGGCGAAGACCGACACCACCCTCGAGCTCACAGCCTGATCCATCAACAGATCGAAGGAACCCGAGCTACACCACGTCCTGGGACTTGACCGCGGCCAGCTACGCCTCGGTGCCACTGTTGCAGAACAGTGCGCTCTGGGCCTTCGGCCGCAACAGTGGGTTCCGGTTCGTCAACGAACGCACAGGCGAAGACCTTGAGCCACAGCTTCGCAAGGAGCTGGGAGACGAGGCGTTCGAGAAGCAACTCGCAGAGATGAACTACCGGCGTGAGCGCAGCTCCTCGAAGGACCGCAGGATGCGGAGGTCCCTGAGCTACGCAGGCGTGGATACGCTCCTGAGAGATACGAGGTCGGCACCCAGAGCCCACTTGACTTCGAGCTCGAAACCTCTGCCATCCTCGACAACGATCCCGCGTGGCGGCGCGGCCGCCTGCGAGACCTCGTCTTCGGACGCGAGGTCGCCCATGAATAGATGCGACCGCTTGTCCTGCACCTGCAACAGCGCGAGCAAGACGGCTTTAGACACGATGACCCCGAGGACATGGTGGCACTCTGGTTTCCTGAGGCTGCCGCTCGGCATTCGTTCGGCCGACGGCCGCGGTCAGCGTTCTGCCGCCGGTACCGCAGCCCAGGTGCCCTTTCCGCTACTCAGCTTGCGCGTCGACGACGAGCCCGCCTCAACGAGCGCCACACGCACTGCCTTGCGGTCAACACCCATCCTCCGACTGATGGCCCGCATCGAGACGCCGGCGCGGGCCAGGCGCACAGCCTCCGCCTTCTCGTCAAGGCAGAGCCCCGGTCGACGGCTCGGCACGTTGCGACGACGGAGGTGGGAGAACACCGTGGCGCGGTGGATGCCGTACCGTTCGGCCAGGGACTTGACGCTCACCCCGGCCAGGTAGTCACCGATAAGCTGGTCCACCTCGGCGGCAGTGAGAGAAGTTTGAGCCGTCTCGATAGTCCTCACGACGGGCCCTCGATCGTCCCTCGGAGCGCTACTCTGGGGTCGTGCGGACACCTTGTAGACTCCCCGCAACAGGCGGTTGACCAGGGTTTTTGTCTTGGGGGCGGAGTTGCCGAACGTGCTACTTAGGCACCCAGGGTCCAGCCCCAGCATTTCGATGCTGGGGCTGGTTTGCTTTCACGTTTCCCTGGTCAGAGGGAGTTTCCGACGTGGTGCGCAATGGTGATCGCCGTATGCGAACCGACGTCGTCGAGGTCCGCGGGCCCGCCTTCGTGGTGCGCAATGGTGATTTCGGTGCTTCGTGATGACGTGCCAGCAACCGGGTGATCGTCGTGTGTGCGACGCCAAGTCCGCGGGCGGTCTCTCTGACGCTGGCTCCGTCGTCTATCGCCGCGCGAGCTGCCCACAGGTCCTCGTCGGTCAACACTCGAAGGCGGGCGCGGGTGTCAACACCGGCTGCGATGAGTCGCTTCCGAACCGTCTGGACGTGGAGCCCGTACTTCTCCGCAATCTGCACTTGAGTCAGACCGGTCGCGTAATCGGCCACGAGCGCCGAGTGCGCCGTAACTTGAGCCGTCGTGGCGCGGTGAGCCGTGGCGTCAGAAGCCCTGGCAAGCTTTCGCCTTGTGGCGCTTCGAGAAGGTACGGCGGGCTCCTTCGATCGACGAGGTTGACGCGTGCCGATTCGACGCCGCTCACCCGTCAACGCAGCCCGCGAGTCGTCGAACTGATCGGGTCCCTTCATCACTTCGATCAAATGCTGGGACGCAGGACTGAGATGAGTCAAGCTGTCGATCAGGGCTCGAACTCGCTCCTCGTCAAGTTCCGTGCTTGGATGTTTGGGCTCGGTCGTACTCATCTGTCGGTACCTCTTCGCTCGATCTCCGCGAGGGCCGTCTCAATCTCGTAGAGGTCACGCTGGTTGCACTCGGCCCAGCGACGTTCGCGGTCATCGAGATCGGCAAGGAACGCGTATCGGGTGTGAGCTGTCGCAATCCACTCAGCGATGCGTATTGGCTTGGTGAGGTGGCCGATGTCTTCGGGGCGGAAGTCCTTCTCCGTCCTCGTAGCGAGTACGTCAGCGGGATCGATGGGTTTGGTGCCACGACCGTCGATGACGATGTCGCGGTAGACCTTGAGAACCCACAGCCGTCGCACGAGTGGTTCATCCATCGCACCAGCGGTTGCGTACCACTGCAGGTCGTAGAGGTCGCGGGCCAAGGACACCCTGCGATAGCGAGCGAGCTTCTCAGCAACTGCTTCTTCCACCCGTACCACGGGAGTTGGCGGTAGGACGAAATCGTATCGGTCATGAATCGGCAAGCGAATCGGTGCCAACACGTCAGCGGTGAGACTGAGCCCATGCCGCGCGAGCTCGACCTTGGCGCCAAGTTGCGGACTGCCGAACGGCGACTCGATCCGCAGTTCGCCACGCCGTCCGTCGTCCCCGAGGTTGTCGATCGTGAACGCGAACCCGTCGAGTTCGGCCCCATCGAGCACCTGAAGCACTGCAAGAGGCAGATCGTCACCGGGAGCACTGAAGTCAAGGTCGGTCGAGAATCTGCCCGAGTTGCCCGCGCGGAACTTCCTCAGTGCGGTACCGCCCTTGAATACCAAGCCCTCATTGAAGAGGCCAGCTCTATGGAGCAGGTACAGCACGTGGTCCTGAGCGATGTCGAGCAACGCGGCATCGCGTCCGCCCTTCGCGCCCTGATAGTGACGAACCAGATGGCCTTCGGTGATGCGGCTCATGCCCCGCCGCCGACGCTCAGGTATTGGTGAAGGACCGTGTCGCTCACCTTGGTCAGAGGGTCATAGCGTCCGCCCGGCTGATGTGGCCCGAACCATGCCGTCTCTGAAGGGGGATATGTGGTTATGATCTGCCTGGCTCCCGCAATGTTTCCCGAAAGCAGTAGCAGGTATGCAGTGCGTTGTCGTGCGGCGGCGCCCATCGCCGTCAACAGTCGGATGACTTTCTCGGTGTCGACCTCGTACGAGGAGGCCGACAACCACTGCCCCAGGCCGGCTACGTCCTTGTAGCCGGAGGGGCGCACGCCGATGCCGACGATGAGACCCTCGCGATCCCAGACGGGCAGTCCGTTGATTGTCTTGACGCCCTCCTCCGGCATCTCGACACGGACATAACGCCACTGGTCACTCATCGCCTTGGGGAGGGCTGTCTCATCGGGCAGGGCAACGACCTCCCGCTCAGGTATCCGCTGAGCCAGCCCGAGCACGGAGGCGGCGGACTCCATCGCAAGAGCCCCCGCCCACTCGGGGCGGACGGCCCGCTGGGCGCGGAACTCGATGAAACGATCACCTGAGCCGTACGCTCCGCCACGAGCGCCAGGAAGGAACTCCCAGGCGTGCCGCGTGCGCAAGGTGCCGAGCCATCCATCACGTTGGAGTTCGTAGGCCATCCGTCGAGGATCGCCGCGCAGACCGAGTTGACTCATGACGGACGCCAGCCGATCAACAGTAACGACGATGTCGCCATCGAGCTCGAACTGCTCGACGACGTCGGAGACTGAGCGGGCGATTACGCGGGCCACTGTCGTTCACCACCGTTCCTTGTGTCATACTAGCGAACTGCGGGTGTGAACGACAGCCGGATAGGTCAGTTGCCCACGTCGCATCGACCAGTGCTCGTCGTACCGCCTTGCGGCCCACTCCCATGCTCCGCGCGATCGCCCGCATCGAGACGCCTCCCAGATGGAGCTTCACAGCCTCTGCCGCCTCATCGGTGCCCAGCGCCGGACGACGCCCCGTCACCTGCCAGCGAGTCAGGTGCGCGGACACCGTAGCCCGGTGCACGCCGTACCGCTCGGCCAGCTCGTTGACGCTCGCTCCGGCGAGGTAGTCGTCCACGAGACGATCAACCTCGGAGGCGGTGAGAAAGCTTGAAGACTTCAATCCTCCGCACCACAGGCCCGCGAGAGTCCCGAATCGGGCCGTTCTCCAGCCTCTGTGCGACCCGGTAGACACCCCGATTCCACCGTGTGACCAGGGTTTTTAGGCGCGGGGCAAAGTTGGCGAACGTGCTACGAAGGGACCCCAAACAGGTCATGTGTGAACTCGCGACCAAGGGGCCACCCTTGGTCGCGGTTCCCGCTTGGCCCTTTTCCTTGCCTGGCTGCCCAGCTGAGCGCGTCGGCATGGAGGCCGGGGATGCTCAGCCCGTCGTACGGTTTGCGGTAACCGACGCGCACGTCGTTGTCCTCGTCGATGTAGATCGCCTTGAACAGTGCTTGATCGCACAGCCTGCGGTTCGCGTCATCGGCGTCGGTGCGGTGCCGACCATGCGTCGTCGGTGACGATGAGCGAGAGCGTGGATGTTCGCCCGTGGACAGGAGGTGACCATGTGCCGCATCGGTGCTCAACGACGGTCGTCCCGTGGCTGGGGTGCTCGAATTGGAGCCGGAGATTGTAGTCTGCAACTTCACCAGAGTTTTCGGTGAAGTCGACGATATGGGCGATGATGCGGGTGCCATTGCGTCGGAGACGTTCAGTCTCGGCGGCATTCTCAGGGGCGCTGTACCAGAGCGAGAGGCCCCCGAGGCCGAGGAGGAGCGCGCTAGGAACGATGAGGAGCATCCACCACCAAGCCGCGCCGCCCTCACTGATACCGAGCCAGATGCCGAACCCGAACAGCCCAATGCCACCAAGCACCGCCAACTCGGCACCGAAAAGACGTTCCGATCGCACGTCAGCTGCGGTGGTCCATGGCACTTCACGCAGTTCCACCGGCTCTACAGCACGTACCTCCTGCATATTCCGATGATAATCCCGGACGCACTCCATCTGGTGACCCACCGTGCGCGACCCGGCCGGTCGGGTCAAGAGACCGCGTCACGGGAGAGAGGCACTTCAGCGCGGTGGCGTCGTTGGGGCAGTGCCCGCCTGCCCTGACGGCGCGGCAGGCGTGGACCCTGGGCACGGGTGTCGACGCTGGCGCGGCGAAGTTGCCGCGCCACCGACACCGAGGGCATGCGGTAGCAGTAGCCGGTGAGTTCGACGCGGTATCCCTCCCACTCACCGGCGGTCAGTGGATCACGGACGGCAGCATCAGTCATCACGCAGACTCAGACCGCGAGCCGCCAACTCCTCACGGAGGATTCGGATCGCCTTGGGGCCGACTCCGTGAATGTCGAGCAGCTCACGTTCGGTCCGCTCGGTCAACTGCTCGTAGCGGGTGATGCCGTTGACCGCCAGTTCGCGCGGGGCAACCTTGCCCATGCTCGAAGGAAACTCAGTCTCGTCCATCATCAGTCCTCTCCGGCAAGCTGATTCGCCGGCCATTCTCTTGGGTATCGATCAGTAACGCGCCGATGATCGCGACGCAGTTGACGGTGCTGCTCGGTCGTCAGATGGTCCGCCATGACGACGCCGTTGAGGTGGTCCGTCTCGTGCTGCAGGCAGCGCGCGAGGGTTCCAGAGCTCCGGGCCGAACTCGGCCACCGGCCGGCACGAGCGGTGAAACACCGGATCACCCCACCGCGTGATCGGTGCCGGACTTCCAGAACCAGCAGGTCATCCAATGGCATCCGCCTCATCCTCTCGTTGTGCCGCACGTTCGACTCGGGAATGGGTTTTCTCCGTCCACCAACGTCCGAGGAATGCCGATACCGCGACCGCCATGTACGTGAGGTAAATCCACGGCCCTTGACCGAAGTAGAAGCTTGCGGAGTCGAGCGCGAGTGCATGATCGGGGACGATGAAGATCAGGTAGTCCAACAGCACGGCGACCGCCAACCACGAGATTCCAAGCGGCCAAGCCGGGTAGCGCAGGCGTCGTCCGGCGAAGTACCAGCGCGCCGCGCCGGTCCAGACGGCGAGGTTCAGAAGTGGCAGGAGCGTGGCAACCCGTTGATACGCATCGTTATCGCGAACATCCACGGCGTCCCAGGGCGAGTGCCCCATCAACTCCGCGACAAGGAGGTAGATGCCGAAGCCCACGGTGGAGACAGCGACGTACGCGAGCGCGAGCGCGAGGAGAGCTCGTGCTGGATCGATGAGTCGGGCCATGGACTTATACTATATGAGATACAATGTAGATAGAACACAGAATGTGCGATCGCTCTGAGCGCGGACACGGCTCGCTGTCTGTGCTCTCATACACTGAGCGTGAGAGCGGAGGCCGCGCTTCCGGCTCTGGGGGCCTGCGGGCATGACTGGAGAGCCAGTACTGGCACCAACAGCCGTTCGACGCACCGGCACGACCGAACAGCCGCTGCACATCGTCCCAGGTCTGCGAGTCCGCGCACCGCACGTCACATCCGCCGTCCCTGCTCATGCCGAACCAGAACTAGCCGACGCGTCGTTGGAGTTGTTCGCGTCGTTCGGCGACGCGGGAGCCGGACTCCTTGCGGGTCATGCGGCGCAACACGATCGGGGCGAGGATCAGGCCCGCGACCGCCCAGGCGCCGAGGATGGCGGCGGTTTCGAGGTGTCGCCAGGACTCGCCGATTTCTACGGTCACCGCTTCACCGGGGAGGAGCGCGGAACGCATGCCGAGGCCGAGCCAGTAGACGGGGAAGACCTGTCCGATGATCTGGAGCCAGCCGGGCAGTGCAGTGATCGGGTAGAAGATGCCAGAGACGGCGATGAGCCCCATCACGGGCAGGGCCATCATGCCGGCGCCTCGGGAGCTTCGCACGAGTGCGCCGAACACGGCCCCGAGCGTCTGGGTCGCGATCATCCCGAGGGCGAGGACCCAGGCAAGCGTGGACCATCCGCTCGCTGTGATCGACAGGCCACCGATGAGCAGAGCTCCGGGAATGAGCAAGATGATCAGGTAGACCAACACGGTAGCGGAGACGTTGACGAACTTGCCGGCGAGGTAACCGCGAGTTCCACGCGGGGTGGCCTTCGCCCGCAGCAGGGTGCCGTCCTCGCGGTCCGCGGCGAGTTGCTGAACGGTGAGCAGCATGCCGAGCGCAACGAACATGCCGGCGGAGCTGGGCAGGATCAGCGAGCCGAGTGGGGCGCCGGCCACGGTCATGTCGCGGAGGAACCAGATGGTGACGAGTGTGGCGACGGGCCAGAACAGCTCGCCGACGAGCGCGGAGCCGGTGAAGTTCTGGCGAAGCTCGATGAACCCGGCTCGGAAGCCGGATCGAAGGGTTGTGGTGTTCATGCTGCGGTTCCTTCCAGGGGTGCAACGGGGGATGCCTCGGCGTCGCGGACGAGAGCCAGGTAGGTGTCTTCGAGAGACGCTCGACGTACTTCGAGGTCGCTGATCGCCTCGCCGTGCTGCTGAAAGAGTTCTCGGACGAATTCGGTGGAGCCGGCCACGTGTCGGCTGTGCGGAGTTCCGTTCACCCGCCAGCGCACCTCGTCCTCGTCTGCGATCTGTCGCGCGAGTTCCTGCGGGGTGCCATCGGCGATGATCGTGCCGCCGTCCAGGATGAGCACACGCGTGGCGAGCTTCTCCGCCTCGTCGAGGTCGTGCGTGGTGAACAGGACCGTGGTGTCATACCGTCCAGTGACCGCGCGGATGATCCGATGGAACTCAGCACGCGCCTCTGGATCGAGCCCGACAGTGGGTTCGTCCAAGAGCACGAGGTCGGGGCGACCCACGAGCCCGATAGCGATATCGAGACGGCGACGCTGCCCGCCAGACAGCCGTCCGATCGACGTCCTCGCATGATCAGTGAGCCCAACTGCGTCCAGCAGGTCTCCGATCGCAGGGTCGGCACCGACCACCTCCTACTCGGCCTCCTGCACGACCCAGGCATCGTCGTCGCACTCGGCACCGATGCCGAGCGTGCGCGCGCCGCGGCCCAAGACCTCGACCATGCGCGTTAGCCGCTCTCGGCATCGACCTGGAGACCATCCCCCGCCCGAGCGCATCAAGAAAGGCCGGTCACGCTCCGTTGACATCAGGGCTTCGGGCATCAATCGCGCGCGCTGTAGCCCTCGCCAGCGTGGACAAGTCCCGGAAGGTGCAGCCACGACACCTCCTGGCCGCCCTGCTCGAACGTCGAGAACCCGACCCCGCCGCAGTTCTGCTCACCGCTCTCAACATCGATCACCTGTAGCCGTCGCCACATCCAATACTTCGATCGTGACCACGTGCGACCGACCAAGTGTCCACGGTGCTAGTCTGCGGTCGACGTCAATGGCGGTGAGAAAGGTTTTGAAAGATTTTCAATCCTCCGCGCCATGATGCCCCGCAGGTCCTCCATCGGGGCGGCTTCCAGGCGCTGAGACAACCGGTAGGCACCCCGCTTCCAGCGTGTGACCAGTGTATTTGGGCTGGGCGCGAGGTTTGCGAACGTACTATGCAGGCACCGTGATGTGGGTGAGGTTCAGACTTTCGACCAAGGGAACCCCGGTCCGGGTTTGAACCTCGTCTCTCAGTCAGTGCTGACGGAACTGTGCCTGCCTCGGCGCATCAGGATCGGGCACACCACCGTCGCGAGGATGAGGATGCAGCCCCCGACGATCGTCGCGATTCCGAGCCCGTCGACGAACGCCTGTCGTGCCAGGTCGGTCAGGTGTTCTGCCGCATAGTCCGGAAGTTCGTGGGCGACGCTGAGCGCGGCTCCGAGGCTGGAACCGATCACATCGGCTACGTCCGGGGGAATGTCGTCGGGTACTCCATCGAGCACCTGCGCGCGGTAGAGCGCGGTGCCGATCGAGCCGAGGATGGCGATGCCCAATGCCGCGCCGAACTCGTTGGCCGTCTCCGACAGCGCCGATGCCGCACCGGAACGCTCCGGTGGCGCCGAGCCGACGACGACATCGGCGGCCAGGGTCATCATCGGCGCGATACCGGCCCCGATGAACGCCGAGGAGATGATCACCAGCGGCAGCCCACCTTCGACGGGAACCCTGCTGAACGCGAGCATCCCGGCGGCCGCGACGGCGGCGCCCGCCCCGAACACGATTGCGTAGCCGAATCGCTGCACGAGCACGGACGACAGCACGGCCATCGACCCCACCGCGACCATGACCGGCAGGATCGCAACCCCTGCGATGAGCGGCGAGAGTCCGGCAACCAGTTGCAGGTACTGCGCCTTGTAGAGCATCACCCCGACCAGCGCAAACATGGCCATGCCTCCCGCGAGGATCGCGCCGGTGAATCGCGGGTTGGCGAACAGGCTGAGGTCTACCAACGGCCCACCGATCCGGCCTTGCCGGACGAGGAACACCACGGCGGCGAGGAGCCCTGCCCCGAGGGCGATCCAGAGGGGCACCGTCATGGTCAGTTCTTCGGCGGCGGTCTTGATCGCCCACACGATCGGCAGGATCGCGGCGAACGACAGGGCGACGCTCACGAGGTCGAGCCGAGTCGATGCCGGACTGCGGTACTCCGGCACGAGCAGCGGGGCGGCGACCAGCAGCGCCACGATGATCGGCACGTTGATGAGGAACACCGATCCCCACCAGAACACGTCGAGCAGCAGCCCGCCCACGATCGGGCCCAGCGCGATCCCTCCGGACAGGCTCGCCGTCCAGATGCCGATGGCCTTGGTGCGCTCTGCCGGGTCGGTGAACATATTGCGGATCAGCGACAGCGTTGAGGGCATCAGCGTCGCGCCGCCGATTCCCATGAGCGCCCGGGCCGCGATCAGCACGTCCGGGGTTGGCGCGAATGCCGCCAGCGCGGATGCCGCACCAAACAGAGCCGCGCCGATCATCAGGAGTTTGCGTCTGCCGATGCGGTCGCCGACGTTCCCCATGACGATGAGCAGCCCGGCGAGCAGGAAGCCGTAGGCATCGAGAATCCACAGCGTCTGGCTCGCACTCGGTGCCAGTTCGTGGGTGATGGTCGGGATCGCGATGTGCAGGATCGTGATGTCCATGGACGTCAGGATCACCGGCAGCGTCAGCACGGCCAGACCGAGCCACCGCGACCGCTGATTCGCAGATTGGGTTGTCGGTGCGGACACGATGGCCTCCGATCGGGTTGGGTACCATGTACGCATCATCGTAGCGTACGCAGTACTCAACCCGATAGACTGGCCTTCGGAGGTGGCCCATGAGCCCACGAATCGGGCCGTCTGGCCCGTTGTCGCGCGAGCGGATCGTCACGGCGGCGATCGAGCTTGCCGATGAGGCCGGCCTGGACGCCGTGACGATGCGGCGAATCGCCGAACAGCTCGACGCGGGCGCGATGTCGCTGTACCGGCACGTCTCGGACAAGGACGAGCTGATCGAGGCGATGGTCGAGCAGGTGACCGAGGACTATGCCTACCCTGACCAGGCCGAACTCGGCTGGCGTGAGGCCATGCACGCTCTTGCCCGGCAAGACTGGGCAGCGTTCCTCGATCACCCGTGGATGCTCTCCGCAACGGCCACAGCGACCCCTCCGTTCGGCACCGCATCGTTGGCCGGTATGGAGTGGGCACTGACGGCACTCGATGAACTGGAGCTACCACTACCTGTCGCCGCTCGGGCGATCATGACGATCAACAACTACGTCCAGGGCAGCGCGCGTGTCTTCCTCGGCGAGCGCCAATCCGAAGCGAGCGACGACCCAGGTCGTAGCTGGCAACAACGCCTCACAGGAATCGACCTCGACGCCTTCCCTCGCCTGAGCCGACTCATCAGAGACCCGCTACCGGTCGCCGAACGGGATTGGTTCGCTGACGGCCTCGACGTGATCCTCGACGGCATCGAGTCCGGCAGCCGGACGGGCGGCGAGTGACTATCGAAGATCATGTCCCCGCCACGTTGCGAGTCTGACGGGGCAGCGAGGCTGGTGAGGCGCGCTCGTCCATGATCGCGTGAGGCGCACTCGCCCATGATCGTGAAGGAAAGACGCATCAGGCCGGATGAATGCCAGCTCTGCTCACATCGGGATCCTCGTCGGGCACCTCCTCTTCTGGACGGTGGTCCTGCCGCTCGCGGCCAGGCGTTCCTCGGCCTGCGGGCAGGGTCCGTGGGCTTCTCGTCGGCAGCGCAGTGGGCGTCGCGGTCGCGGGCGTCACCGTCGGCGGGCACATGCAAGCCCGCGACCGGAATCGCAGGTTGCCCGCCTCGCGAGACTCCACGCTTTGGCGCAAGCGCGTCAGAGATTTTCGGCGATCTGCTTGATGGCGGTGAGGCGCCGGTCCCATTCGGTGCCGATAGCGTCGAGACGGCGGGCCGTGGCGCTGAGTTCGGTGCCGATGACCCGGTACTGCAGTTCGCGCCCTACCTGGACAGTCTCCACAAGTCCCACGCCGCGTAGGACGGTGAGGTGCTTCGCGATGGCTTGCCGGGTGACGGGCAAGCGCCGGGCGAGGGCGGACGCCGAGGCATCGCCCCCGCCCAGGGCGGTAAGGATGGCCCAACGGGTTTCGTCGCCGAGTGCACTGCACATGTCCACCACGGCCTGGTCAACGAGAGTGCCCGTGCTCATGAGCTGCGATCAAGCAGGGCGACGAGCCTGTCGAGTTCGTGGTCCCATCCGCCACGATGGTCTGCCATGAGCCCTGCCGGATTGCTGGTGTGCTCGAACCCGGTCTCGACCACGGTGAGCTGGGTCCCACCGGGAACGTCGTCGAGGGTGAAGGTGAAGACTGTCGAACGCTGGTCGTCGACGGTCTCCGGCAGCGGGCCTTCCTCATTGCACCAGCGATAGGACACCTCCGACTGGGGGTTGAACGTGTCGACCCGGATCGGTACCCGACGCTCACCTGGCCAGCCGATGGTGCCCAGAGCCCCGGCTCCGGCACCGCTGAGAGTGAGCTGGCCGAACCACTGCGACATGAGCTCGGGTTCGGTAACGGTGCGCCAGACCTTCTCACGCGGCGCGTTGATGTGGATCGTGCGGCGCACACTGAAGGCGTCTGCGTCGATCACGGCTTGGGGATTCTGCGTGTTCTCCATGAGCGTTTCCTGTTCTCCTTGGTTGGCGTTCAGTGGACGAGGGCGGGTGCGGGTTCTGCTGTTCGAGCCTGGGTGGTCCGGAGTGACGGCGCGGGGCGCAGGGAGCGGCTGGCGATTGCGATGATGATCGCGACGGCGGACAGGATTGCCGCAGCGAGGATTGCTGCTGGGACGCCGCCGGTGTCGATGGCCCGGCCTCCGGCGAAGGCGCCGATGGCGTCACCGAGGTTCCCGGCCGATGCAGGCAGGGACGCCGCGAGGATCGCGCCGGGGCCGGCGAGGTGTTCGACACGGTGCTGCCAGGGGGTGGTGACGCCTGCACTGCACATGCCGAGACCGAGCACTGCGAGCACCGCGACGACTGGGACCGCTCCCCAGAGCAGCATTGCGATGAGCGAAGCCGAAACGCCAACGCTGCCAATGGTCAGAGCGCGCGCGGCACCGGTGTCCGCGAACCAGCCGCCGGCGAACGATCCAACTGCGGCGGCGACACCGAAGCCCATCAGGCATGCCCCGATCCAGGGACCCGAGACGCCGACCACGCCATCCAAGAACGGGACGAGATAGGTCAGTGCCGCTGAGACGCCGGCGAACACCAGCACGCCGACCGCGAGTACCGCGAGCACGCGGGGCGCGCACGCGGACCGAAGCTGGCCGAGCATGCCGACCTCGCGCTCGGCCGGCACCCGAGGCACCACGAACAGAGCGACGATGAGCACCGCGGTGGCCGCCAGGACGACAGCGAGGAACGACAGGCGCCAGCCGACGGCTTCGCCGAGAGTCCGGCCTAGCGGCATCCCCACCGCACCGGAGACGGCGAACCCGGAAATCACGATAGCCATCGCTCGGCCGACTCGTTCCGGGGGGACGATTGACGTTGCCGTAGTAATGGCGGCCGCGATGAACAGCCCCTCCGCGGCACCGATCACGATTCGGGCGGCGGTGAATGCCTCAAGGCCAGCGCCGAGCGCGGGCAGCAAATTCAGCCCAGTGAAGACGGTGAGTGCGACGAGCAAAACCGGCCGCCGGTCGATTCGGGCCGTCAGGAAGGTCAGCAGCGGCCCCCCGAGCGCGATCCCCAGCGCGTTCGCCGACACCAGCACACCCACAGCCGAGACCGGAGCGCTCAGGTCCATGGCCATGAGGTCGAGCATGCCCATCACGAGCATCTCGGCAGATCCCATCACCAGCGTTCCCGTGAACAACGTTCCCGAGGCGATCGCCACTCGGGTACGACCTGCCGCTGAGCGACCCTGTCGAACAGACATCGATACCTCCAAGATATGCAACTTTGGGGTTGCAATCCACTGTGACAGACATCGCGATCAATTGCAACCTGATGGTTGCAATTTCTGCCGAGCCGTCTCCCTAGCGGTTCCTGCCAGCCCGCTCCCATGTTGCGCGGTGGATGCCGTACCGATCAGCCAACTCCTGGATCCCCGCTCCGGCCACGTAGTCACCGACCACTCTGCCCCGACGAGTACGGAGGCGCTCCCGCCGGTGCGGCCTCCTCACAGCTGACGCCTACCGCCCGTTGCGCACGTCGTCCGGTTGTCGAGGACGGCGATGGTGAAATGGCGACGGAGTCTTGTCGGTAGCATGTGACTCTCACGAGGCACCGATCCCGAGGCGTGCCGGAGCGCTTCGCCGGCGCGGATCACCGAGGTCGATCACCCGTGAAGGGATCGCGTCACAGCCGTCCAGGCAGCAGACGCACGGGCCCGAAGGAGGGGGCGAGCATGGCCGTCGACGATCGGATCACCAGGTTCCGCCGGTTGCATGAATCGGGCTGCTTCGTCATGCCGAACCCATGGGACGCGGGAACCGCGCGGGCCCTGGAGCACCTCGGCTTCCCGGCGCTCGCGACGACCAGCGCCGGTTTCGCGTGGACGTTGGGCCGGCCCGACAACGGCGCGACCCTGGAGCAGGCACTCGCTCACCTGCGGCAGATCGCGGCGGCCGTGGTGGTGCCGATCAACGCCGACTTCGAGGGCGGGTACGCGCGCGATCCCGAGGGCGTGGCGGCGCACGTCACGGCAGCGGTGGCCACCGGGATCGCCGGGCTGTCCATCGAAGATTCCAGCGGAGACCCCGCCGATCCCCTCTACGACGTAGAGCTGGCCGTGGACCGGATTCGGGCGGCTCGGGAGGCGATCGAAAGGAGCGGCACGGGGGTCGTCCTCACCGCCAGGTCGGAGGGGTTCGTCTGCGGCCGCCCCGACCTCGATGAGACGGTTCGGCGGCTGCGCGCGTACGCCGCCGCCGGTGCCGACTGTCTCTATGCGCCGCGGATCGACACTGCCGCGCAGGTCAGCGCAATCGTGGCAGCAGTGACCCCGAAACCGGTGAACCTGCTGATCAACTCACCATTCATCACGGCCGCCGAGGCGGCACGACTGGGCGTGCGGCGGATCAGCGTCGGCGGCACCCTGGCGCGCACGGCATGGCGAGGTTTCCTGGACGCCGCCCGCGAGATCGCCGAGGTCGGATCGTTCACCCGGTTCCAGGAACTACCCGACGTGGACGGCCTGCTCCGGGAGAGCTAGGAGTCCTGTCGCTGGGCTTCGAGGCCCTTGAGAATCTCGGTCCACCCAGGCGAGATGCCGCTCCATGAGCGGCAGTGGCGGGGTGCGTCGATGTGGGTCGGACATGCCCGTCGCAACGAATGCGGACCAACTCCTCCCACAAGCTACCTGCGTGCAACACGCGTCAAACGTCATCTGATCACGGTGGACAGGCGCCGCGGCTCCTTGGGCGCGCAGCAGCCCGCTCGCCGAGGAGGTAATACGAACCTCATATAGTATGTTCCTCGTATTACCTGAGGAGGGGCCATGATCTTCGACGAACCGCTTGGCGGCCGGTTCACCTACATCTCCTGGGACGTCGACCTGCGACTCTCTGGGGCGTTCGTTCGATCCAGCGGTCGCCGGGGCGCACAGAAGCGGACCCTCGCGCGGCTTGCAGCGTCCCTGACCGGCCGGCCGGAGGTTCACTCGGCGCAGGTTTTGGAGGTGACCGTGATCCCGCCGATCACGGGCGGCCCCCGGTACGACCTTGCGTTGCTGGTGCGCGCCGATGCTGCCTTGGACGAGTTCATCGCCGCCGAGGCGCTTACTCTCGGCCTGCCCGCGCCGAGCCTGTCGTTGACCGCGCGGAACTCCGGGAAGTTCGGGGACACCGATGCCCGTCCGGGTGAGATCCTGCTCAACCACTTCGCCGGCACGGCGACCCCTCACGAGGCCGTGGATGCCTGGAAGTCGGTGTCGCAGTGGTACATGGACGTCCTGGGCGTGGACAACTCGACGCTGCTGGAGTTCGATCCCGGGGCACCGTTCCTGATCATGAACTACGCGCGCATTCCCGGAAAGGTGATTCCGTTCCTCGCGGGACAGCTCGCTCGGCCGAGCTTCTACCGGGTGGTCCGCGGACGGCTCCACGACGCGAGGATCACCCCGTTTCCGCTGTTCGCCAGGAAGGTGGGAGCATGAGCGCACCGTCGACCTCGCACGAGCTGGTTCTCGCGCTGCGAAGACTCCGCACCCAGCTGGCCACCCACGACCGGGCAGCGGCGGACGTCGCACGTCTGAGAGAGAGCGATCTCACCGTGCTGGAGATCCTGCACCGGGAGGGCCCGCAGACACCCACCGCTCTCGCCCGGCGAACCAGCACGCATCTGGCGACCATGACCGGCGTGCTCACGCGGCTCGAGAACGAGGGCTGGATCGAGCGCCACCCCAACGCCAAGGATCGCCGCTCGATCCGCATCCACGCCACCAGCATCGAACGCTTCGACTCGCTCTACCGCGACGTGACGACGCGACTGGCGCAGCTTTTCGACGCATGGCCGGACGAGCAGCAGAGGATCTTCCTGAACGCGGTTGATGACATCGGCCACGTCCTCGAGGAATCCAGTGCCGGAGCCGGGCCGGGAACGGGAACGGGATCCCAGGTCGGCGAGACGGACGGGAAGGCATGAGGATCCTGGTCCCGGGAGCGACGGGGATGGTCGGCGGGCACGTCGTGGAGCAAGCCTTGACACGTGGCCACGAGGTCATCGCCATGGCGCGCAACCCGTCGCGCCTCGTCCTGGAGCATCCTCGCCTGACGAAAGCCGCGGCAGACATCCTCGACACCGCGGCGGTGGAGCCCCTGCTGACAGGTGTCGATGCCGTCGTGAGCACCGTCGGCATCGGCGCCTCGAAGACGCCGACGACGCTCTACTCCGACGGAACCAGGAATCTCCTCGCAGGGATGGAACGGCATGGCGTGGAGCGGATCGTGGTCATCTCGTCCGAGGTGGCCGAGCACTGGGCGCACCAAGGACTGCTCAAACTCTGGGTCGTGCTGCCGTTGCTGCAGACGTTCCTCGGCGCGACCTACGATGACATGCGCCGCATGGACATCGCGCTCTGGGAAAGCCGGGCGCAATGGACGACGATCCGAGCGCCACGCATCCGTCCGGTCGGCGCACGGCACCGGTATCGGCTGGACACACGCAAACCGTTGCCTCGCGGATGGACGATCACCGCGCCGGACATGGCGACCGCGTTGCTCGACATCGTCGAGCGCCCCGACCTCGGCCGGCGACACGTGTACGTCGCCAACTGACGACACGCACTCTCCGCCTACCCCCAAGTGCCGCCGGGCGGCCAAACGAAGGAAGGGGGGTCTAGCCGCCCGGATCCCGAACGACACGCCTGCTCAGGCCCCCGCCCGGTCGAACCAGCCGAGGATGAGTTCGGTCACGGCCCGCGGCGCGTCGTCGGTGATGAAGTGGGCGGCGTCCTCCACGAAGGCGAGTTCGAAGCGCGCCGCGAATCGTTCGTGCCCGTGGCAGATCCGGCGCACGGTGGCCTCGGTCCACGGGTGGTCCTGCCGGCCGAAGGCGACCAGCGTCGGCGGCTCCAGCCACATCCTCCGGTAGCTGCCGCCGAGCAGCCGGAACGCCTCCGGCACGACCATCCGCCGGCAGAGCCGGCCCACCGCTGCCCCGATCTCGGGACGCTGCAGGACGTCCAGGTAGGCGGTCCGCGTGGCCGGCGCCAGCGGGCGCACGACGTACCGGTCGCCGAATGCCGCCGCGCCGAGAGACCGTCCCCGACGATGGACGATCAACCGGGGCAGATGCGCGAATCCGGGCATCAGCTTGGAGCTGAACGCCATGAAGCCCGGCGGCACCGAGAGCTGGACCATCGTCCGCACCCGGTCGGGGTGCCGGTAGGCGAGCTGCATCCCCGTGATCGCCCCCATGTCGTGGGTGACCACGTGGGCACGGTCGACCTCGAGCGCGTCCAGGACCTCGAGCAGGTCGGCGAGCCTGGTCTCGTGCCTGATCCGGGGGTCGTCCGCGGACGTCCACCCCGCCCCGCGCAGGTCGGGACAGAGCACGCGGTAGCCGCTCTCGGCGACGGCCGGCGCGATCGCGCGCCACTGCCACCAGTGCTCCGGGAAGCCGTGCAGCATCACGACGGGCCCCCCTCGCCCGACGCTCGCGACATGGGTTCGAAGGCCGGACCCGTCCACGACGAGGTGTGTGAAGGGCGCATCGGCGACCTCCGGCAGCGGCGGCCACCACTGGTCGCTCTCCGCGGGGACCGTGCGAACAGTGGCTCGGCTCATGGCATCCTCCGTCACGGTCGGCGCGACACTATAAACATAGTACTCCTTCCACTATCAATGTAGTAGGCCGCTCGTCGTGCCAGGATGGAAGCCATGGCAGCCACCCGCGCACGCGCTCTCGCGGCGGCGATCGAGCTGGTTGGGGCGAGCGGGGTGCGCAGCCTCACGCACGCGCGGGTGGACGCGGCGGCCGACCTGCCGAAGGGTTCGACCTCGAACCACTTCCGGACCAAGGCGGCGCTCATCGCCGGCGTGATCGACGCCATCGCCACCCAGGAGCGCGCCGAACTCGCGGGCGGGCCGGGAGCAGCCGCCGGGGATCCGGCGGGACCAGAGGACGCCGCGGACGAGACGAGGCGGGACCCGATCGCGGCGGTGGTCGACGCCATGAGCGCCACGCTGATCGACCTGACCGGCGCCCACGGCTCGCGCACCCGGGCCCGGCTCGCGCTCTTCCTCGAACTCGTCTCCGAACCCGAACTGCGTGCCCCGCTCGAGGCCCAGCGGCGCGAGTACGAGGCGTTCGCCCGGGGGCTCCTGGCATCGCTAGGAGCGACGGCACCGGACGCCGCGGCGCGCACCCTGATGGCCACCCTGGACGGCCTCATCCTGCACCGCGTCACCGTCGACCCGGACGCCCCCGTCCGTCCCGCGATCGACCTCGTGCTGCGGGCCTGCCTGGCCTGATCGTCCGGCCTTCAGCCTCGATCCGTCGATGGGCGCCGTAGCGAGCGGCACCAGCTGGGTGCACTGGGAAGCCGGGTACGCGAAGGCGTACCGGGTCGTACGGCGAGCGTGCCCGGCGCAGCCAGTGCGCCCGGCTGGGGTCGCGCAGTAGGCGCAGATCGGTGGATCGAGACTCAGCCCAGCAGGAAAGCCCGGATCTGCTCGGCGGTCGGCTCCGGCGCCATCCAGAACGCGCCGTGGTCCTGGCCGGGCAGGGTCAGCACCGTGACGTTCGGCAAGAGCGCGGCCAGCGCGTCCGCGCTGGTGCGGAAGTAGGGTTCGCTGTCGCCGCCGGTGGCGACAGCGATCGGTGCGTCGATCGACCAGCGTTCGGTGGGCAGCGGCTTGCCGTCCTGGAGCCCACGCAGGATCCGGCCCTCGTAGGCGAAGGTGTGGGCGTAGCGGCACATGTCGCCCCAGGACGGGTCCTGCTTCATCGGCTCGAGGTACTCGGCGGGGACGCCGATCATCTCGGTCATGACGTACTCGACCGCCTCGCTGCGCCTGCCGGCCGCGACCAGCGCTTCCACGTGTTCGACGTAGTCGGCGGGTGCCGGCGGCCGGGAGTCGTCGACGATGAACGGCGGGTCGTAGAGGTAGACCCCGGTCACCCGGTCGCCCAGCGCGCTGGCCGCGTCAAGGGTGATCGCGCACCCGCCGGAACCGCTGGCCAGGGCCGCGGAGCCGCCCGCGACATCGATCAGTGCGGCGATGTCCTCGAGTTCGCGTGCCGGGTCATAGGGCTGCGGGTCGCCGCTGGCTCCCCGTCCGCGGCGATCGAAGCTGATCACCGTGAAGTGCGCGGCGAGGGCGCCGACCAGGCCGGCGACGCCGGTGTGGTCCTCGGCGACGTTGCTGATCACGATGATCGCCGGGCCCGAGCCGGTCTTCCGGTAGGCGATCGTGGTGCCGTCGGCGGAGGTGATGGTCTGCATGATCGGGTCTCCCTGGGTGGTTGCGAGCAGGTCGTCGAGCCGGGCGAGGGTCTCGGCGTAGCCCTCGGCCATCTGGAGCTCGACCGCTCGCCGCATTGCGCGACCGTCGGGAAAGCTCGCCTCGACCTGGACGCGGCACCCGGTGCCGGCCGGAGCGAAGATGACCGAGGTTGGAAAGGTGCCGGTGCCGTCGGGCTGCCACGCCTCGTCGGCGAAGCCGTCCTCGTAGTCCAGCCTGGAGTGCGGGACGACCAGGCCGTAGACGGCGAGGCCGCGGATCGGTTCGGCCGATCCGTCCTCCGGTGCGATCTGGAACCGCCAGCGGCCACCGGGACGGACGTCCATCTCGTAGACGGTCGCGACCCAGCCAGCCGGACCCCACCACCTCGCGATCGCCTCGGCGTCCGTCCAGGCCCACCACGCGCGGTCCACCGTGGCGGCGTAGCTGCGGCTGATCCGAAGGGTGTTGCGCGACCAATCGATCAGGATGCCGTCCTCGGCCATGGTCGGCCCCCTCACCGTTCCGTCTCGTCGAGGAACGAGCCGAGGCGGTCCATCCGTTCCGACCACAGGCCGGCGAAGCGCAGCGCCCAGTCGCTCAGCTCGCGCATCGATTCCGGACGCAGCCGGTAGATCCGCTGCTGGGCCCGCTTCGTCGACTCCACCACGCCCGCCTCGGCGAGCAGCCGCAGATGCCGGGACGCCTGTGGCTGACCCATGCCGAGGTCGACCACGATGCCGCCGACCGACCGGGGTCCTTCCCTGAGCAACTCGACGATCCGGAACCGGTTCGGCTCCGAGATCGCCGTCAATCGTCGCTGCACCGTGTCGACCATGGGGCTAATATACACAGTCACATATATACATGTGAACGCATAGCCCGTGGTCCGGCCCGAGTGAGCGACGGGTCAGGCGTTCCTCATCGGCACCCGACGACCGCGCGATCCACCGGCCGGCGCGATCCCGCAGGCGCCGACGGCGGCGTCCACGGTGCGACGCGCGGGCGACCTATCCCCCGGATCGTCCAGCCGGCGTCGGCCCACGTGTCGGCGTCCAGGGCGTTGCGCGCGTCGATGATGACCGGGTCGCGCACGAGGCCGCTCAGCCACCGCGGATCCAGCTCCACGAACTCGCGCCACTCGGTCAGCAACAGCGTCAGTTCGGCGCCTCGCACGGCATCCTCGACCGAGTCGGCCTGCGGGACGGTGGGGAACGCGGCTCGTGCGTTGGCACCGGCCTGCGGGTCGTAGACCACGACGTGCGCACCCTGCAGCTGCAGCTGGGCCGCCACGTTGAGCGCCGGCGAGTCCCGGCTGTCGTCGGTTCCCGGCTTGAACGCCGCTCCGAGGACGCCGATCCGGCGACCGAGCAGCCGGCCACCCAGTTCCTCGGTGGCCAGGTGCACGACGCGGGTGCGCCGCTGCATGTTGATGCCGTCGACCTCCCGCAGCAACCCCCGCACCTGATCGGCGCCGAGCTCGTCCGCCTTGGCCATCAGCGCGCGCAGGTCCTTCGGCAGGCAGCCGCCGCCGAACCCGAGCCCGGCGCTCAAACCTCGTCCGCCGATCCGCGTGTCGTAGCCCAGCGCCTCCGCGACGTGGAGCACGTCCGCGCCGACCGCGTCGCAGACGTCCGCGATCGCGTTGATGAACGAGATCTTGGTCGCCAGGAACGCGTTCGCGGCCGACTTCACCAGCTCGGCACTGGCCAGGTCGGTGACCACCAGGGGCACGCCGGCGTCGATCATCGGGGCGTACAACTCCCGCAGGATCGTCTCCGATCGCTCGTCGGCGACGCCGAGCACCAGCCGGTCCGGCCGCAGGGTGTCCTCGACGGCGTGACCCTCGCGCAGGAACTCGGGATTCCAGGCCACCCGGACGTCGACTCCGTCCGGCGCGAGATCGTCGGCGAGCAACTGCAGCGCGGCGGCGGTTCCCACCGGCACCGTCGACTTGCCCACCACGACGGTGTCCCTGGCCAGCAGCGGGACGACCGACCTCACCGACGCGACCACCTGGCCGATGTCGGCGGCGATCCCATCGGCGCGCTGCGGAGTGCCGGCGCAGACGAACACGAGGTCCGGGTCGTCCGCCGCGTCGAACTCGGTGGCGAAGCGCAACCGGCCGGAGTCCACGCCGCGCCGGAGCAGTTCGTCCAAGCCGTGCTCGTGGAAGGGAACCTGCCCCCGCATCAGGGTCGCGACCTTGCCGGCGTCGATGTCGATGCCGCGCACGTCGTGCCCCAGGTCCGCGAGACACGCCGCGTGGGTCGCACCGAGGTAACCGGTGCCGATGACTGTGATCCTCATGACAGACCCTTCGGTTAGCGGGTGGGTCTGCTCGATCCTGCGCGGCGGACTTGAAAGGCGCGTGTGACGAAGATGACGAAGTTCTCATCGGCGTGAGTCACCGGGGGTCCCTGCCCGAGCGGCACTCCACCGCGAATCGCCTCGTTGTTTCGTCGCGGACGCCCGGGGGTAGGTGGAGGGTCCATCGCAGACCGGGCGGGCCCGGGCCGGCGCACGGATCCGGAACGGACCGCCCAGAACGGGAAGACCGGAGAGATGACCGACAACGCGCCCCGTGGGGCAGTCTCGAGCCGTGTCGTGGCGTGCGGATGGACGTTGACCATCGCGGCCCTGGCCAGTTGGAGCATCGAGTGGGTGGCCGCGGCCTTCTCGACCGTGCCGTACTCGTTCCTGGACCAGACGGTCAGCGACCTGGGCGCGACGACCTGCGGACCCCTCGACTACGTCGATCCCCCGGTCGAGGTCTGTTCACCCGCCTACGCCTGGGTGAACGGGGTCTGGATCGTCGGCGGGCTGACCATCGCCGTGACGGTCCTGCTGCTGCGCGACCGGCTGACGCGCGACCGGCGCCGCACGGGGATGTCCGCGGCGATCGTTCTGGCGGCGGCCGGGGTGCTCCAGGCGGCGGTCGGGTTCGTCCCCCTGGACGTCGACCTGGCGCTGCACACGATCGTGGCGCTGGTGGGATTCGTGGCGCAGAACGCCGGGCTGATCCTGGCCGGCATCGCCCTGGCCGGACGTCGGCGCGTCCTCTCGCTCACCGCGACCGTCGGCGGCGTGATCGGCCTGGTCGCACCGTTGTTGCTCCTCGCACCCAGTGCCTGGGATCTGCCCATCGGGCTGGTCGAACGCGTCGCCCTGTATCCGTTCCTGATGTGGCTGGCGGCCGCCGGCGTGGTGTGGGCCGGTCGAGGCCCATCCGGCTAGCGGACGCCGCCCTACCGCCGGTCGGGCCCGCCCCGCGAGGGTCAGAACCCCTGCGTTCCGAGCCAGGCGAGCAGCTCGGCCTCCCGCCGTTCGGCCGTCTCGGCGCTCCACGAGCCCTGCTCGATGCTGTCGACCACCCGTCCGTCCACGACGTAGACCAGGCGGTCCGCACGCGATCCGCAGACCGGATCGTGGGTGACCATGACGAGGGTGGCTCCGCCGCGGTGCGCCTCGGTGAGCGCGTCCAACGCGTCCTGGGTCA
>JAGPGQ010000206.1 GCA_018055925.1 Micropruina sp. | reverse complement strand
CCCAGCGCCGGGCGGTGCATCGTGATGTCGAGCACCCGCGACAGCGGCATGGTCGCGACCTTCTGGTCGAACACCCCGTGCACCCGGAACACCCGCAGATTCGTGACCACGAAGCGGTCCATGAACTCGACGTGGATCTGCCAGAAACCGCGCAGCCCGAGCAGGACGCTGATCAGCATGGCGAACCACCAGAAGTGCCCCATCAGGGGAACCGACCCGAGCACCGCCATGCCGGCCAGCACCTGGGTACCGGGCCAGATCCGGGTCACCCAGTGCCGCATGATCATCTCGCGGATGACCTCGTCCTCCTCGAGGATCAGCCGGTCCTCGACGTGCGGGTCGAGGAAACGCGACCAGCCCAGTCGCTTGGCGACCGATGGCGCCACCACGGCTCACTTAGAAAGCGCGATGAAGAACCGTCCGATCGCGTCGAAGGCGCCGAAGAAGCTCTTCACCGCCTGGGCCGCCGCCTCGGGACGGTTGAACAGGTAGAACAGGCAGAAGCCGATGACGAGGACCACCAGCGCGGTCTTGATCCACTTGCCCATCACGCCTCCCGCAGTGTCGGCTCAGTGCTACTCACCATGCCATTCTGCGGTGAGCGCCGCCAGCGCCCCGCCCGCCACGCCGCCGCCCGGCACGGGATTGCCAAACCCTCAACCAGCACTCAAAGGATGTGCAAGGGTGAATGCATGAGCGACGATCTGTTCGTATGTATCGACCATGTCGGCCTCGCCGTCCCCGATCTGGACGAGGCCATCCGGTTCCACACCGAGGTGATGGGCTGGCGGGTGCTGCACCGGGAGACCAACGAGGAGCAGGGCGTCGCCGAGGCCATGATCGGTACCGGCGACCAGGGCGCCGAGAACGCCCAGATCCAACTCCTCGCCCCACTCAACGAGCAGTCGACGATCGCCAAGTTCATCGGACGCAGCGGCCCGGGCATGCAGCAGCTCGCCTATCGGGTGCGCGACCTGGACGCGGTCAGCGCGACCCTGCGGGAGCGGGGCGTCCGGCTGCTCTTCCCCGAGCCGAAGCGGGGCACCCACGGCTCGCGGATCAACTTCTGCCATCCCAAGGACACCGGCGGCGTCCTCCTCGAACTGGTGGAACCGGCCAAGGCGTGAGTGTCCGGGCTCTCTCCCGCGTCTGAGTGAGTAGCATCTGGGGAGACATCCCCACGAAAGGATCCTCGGGTGAGCCAGCAGCCAGAAGACACCGTCGGTCTCGACCTTTTCGATGAGACGGCCAGCGCCGCCGGGAGCTTTCCGCACTCGATGCTCGGGTACGAACGTCAGGCGGTCGACGCCTACATCCGCGACATCGAACGCCAGTTGAGTTCCGCCAAACGCAAGGTGCGGTCGCTGCAGCGCCAGTTGGCCACCCAGGCGGACGAGACCGACTACTCCAAGCTGGGGACGCACGCCGGGGACGTGATGCGCACAGCCGAGCGCGAGGCGGCCGAACTGGTGCAATCCGCGCAGCTGCAGGCCGACCAGATCGTCGAGTTGGCCAAGCGCGAGGCGGACCAGCTCGCCCGTAAGGCCGACGAGGGCGCCGCCCAGGCCCGGGTCAGCGGACTGGACGACCTGCACCGGCTGCGCGACGAACTGGCCGGTCAGACCGGGGCCGAACTGGCGGCGGCCCAGGAGCAGGCGCAGACCCTGCGGACGGCAGCGGAGAACCATCGCGCCATGGTGCTGGCCGACGCCGAACGCAACGCGGCCGCCCTGCGCGAGCAGGCCGATCTGGAGGCCGAGCAGGTCCGCCAGGCCGCCGAGCGGGAGGCCGCCGAGGTCCGTGCGGCGCTCGCCAAGGAGCAGGCCGACACCCTCGAGGCCATGCAGCAGCGGCACGCCGAGGTCACCCGGACGCTGATCGAGCTGTCCGAGCGCGCCCGCCAGCAGTCCGACGACTTCGGCGCCCAGATGGCCCGGGAGGCGATGCTGGCCGACGAGCGCCGGCAGAAGGCGATGGCCGAGGCCGAGCAGATCGTGGCCAGCGCCGGCGAGGAGGCTCGGGCCGCGGTCGGCGAGGCCCGCGCGCAGGCGGCCAAGCTGCTCACCGAGGCCGGCACCGCCGAGGCCCAGAAGGTGGAGCAACTGCGCAGCGAGATCGCCGGCCTCGAGCGGCGCAAGAAGGCCCTGGTGGACGCGCTGCGCAGCCTGTCCTCGCTGGCCAGCTCCAGCGTGGAGGACTTCCACGGTGAGGACGAGGCCGCCTCGGCCGAGGTCGCCCACGCCGTCGACGAGGCGGAGACCGCCGTGCTCGACGCGGTCGAGATCGATGAGGTGGCCGACACCGCCGTGCAGCCCGCGATCACCGAGGACGACGACGCCACCCGGGTGCAGCCGGCCGCCACGGGCGGCCAGCGTCCCTGACCGATGACCAGTCAGCCGGACGAGGAGCCGGTCCCGGAAGATCCCGGGCCTACGCCGACCTCGGCGGCCACGCCGCGTCCATCGCCGACGCCGACGCGACCGCGAGGCTGGCTGCACCGGCTGCGGCGGGCCACCCAGCCCACCCCGCCCGACCTGGACCCGGACGTGTTCCGGGCCGGTCCGCGGGTCGAGGTCAACCTCGCGAAACGCAGCCCGTTCGCGATCGGGTTCTTCATCACCCTGGGGGCGCTGACCGCGGGCGGTCTGGTGTTCGGGCTGTACCGGATCGCGAACATCGTCCTGCTGGTCATGCTCGCGCTCTACCTGGCCCTCGGCCTCAACCCGCTGGTCGACCGGTTGTCCTCGCGCGGGTTGCGCCGCGGCGTGTCGGTGCTGCTGGTGGTGCTGGCCGCCCTCGGCGTCCTGGCCCTGGCCATCTGGGCGGTCTTTCCGGTGGCGACCGAGCAGCTGAACCGGCTGATGCTGAACGCCCCGGAACTGCTGCAGGAGTTGCGCACCAACCCGCAGATCGCCGAGTTCGACGCCCGCTACGACGTGATCAACCGGGTGAGCGCGTTCTTCACCTCGGGTGAGCTGTTGAGCACCCTGTTCGGGGGGCTGTGGGGCGCCGGCCAGGCCGTCCTGGGCATCCTGTTCAGCACGGTGATCACCATCGTGCTGACCATCTACCTGCTCGCCTCCATGCCGACGTTCAAGGAGGCCCTGCTCGACCTGGCCCCGGCGTCCCGGCGGCCGCGGGTGCAGTACCTGGCCGGCGAGATGTTCCGGCGCATCGGCGGCTACGTGACCGGCGTGTTCATCGTCATCATCTGCGCCACCACGGTGGCCTACCTGTTCGTCAACCTGGTCGGCCTCGGCCAGTACGCGGCGGCCCTGGCCGCGGTGGTGGCGCTGTGCGCGATCATCCCGCTGATCGGCTCGACCCTGTCGATGATGATCGTCTCGATCGTCGCGTTTACGTTCTCCCCCACCCAGGGCTTCATCACGCTCGCCTTCCTGCTCACCTATCAGCAGATCGACAACTACTTCATCCAGCCGCGGGTGTTCCAGCGCTCGGTCAGCGTCCCGGGACCCCTGGTGATCCTGGCCGCGTTGGCCGGCGGCGTCCTCTACGGGCTGCTCGGGGCGCTGCTGGCGATCCCGTCGATGGCCGCGGCCATGCTGCTCTACCGCGAGGTGCTGATCCCCGCCCTGAACCGCCGCTGAGCGGCGCCGAGCCAGGTGGGACCGACCGTCCCCAACCGTCGAGACCGGGCGTGAACGGGAATAGGAACCGTCCCTGAACGGGAATGGGAACCGTCCCCTGAACGGGAATGGGAACCGTCCCCTGAACGGGAATAGGAACCGTCCCCTGAACGGGAACCGGCCGCGAATCCGGGCGGGGCCGCCCGCCCCGATCGCTCAGAACAGGCGGTCCTCGGCGTTGTCCAGGCCGCGCAGCAGGTTGTAGTCGACGCTGACGCAGGCGATGCCGCGGGTCCCGGCCAGGGTCTTGGCCTGCGGCTTGATCAGTTGCGCGGCGAACACCCCGCGCACCGGCGCGAGCAGCGGGTCGGCGTTCATCAGGGCGAGGTAGCGGGTGAGCTGTTCGACGCCGTCGATCTCGCCGCGGCGCTTCACCTCGACGGCGACGTAGCCGCCGGAGTCGTCCCGGAACAGCAGGTCGACGGGTCCGATCGGGGTCTGGTACTCCCGCTGCACCAGCGTCCAGCCGGCACCGAAGGTCTCGGGATGCTCGGCGAGCAGCACCTGCAGGTGCGCCTCGACGCCGTCCTTGACCAGGCCCGGGTCGACCCCGAGCTCATGGGACGAATCGTGCAGCACCTCGGCGATCGAGATCACCAGGGTGTCGTCGTCCTTGTTCCTGATCTCCCAGATCTCGGCGAAGTCCGAGTCCTCCGGAGAGGTCACGGTGAGCGTGCAGGGCGGGTTCATCCAGTTCAGCGGCTTGTAGGCCCGGTCGTCGGCGTGGATCGAGACCGAGCCGTCCGCCTTGGCGAGGATCAACCGGTTCGCCAGGGGCAGATGGGCGGTGAGCCGCCCGGCATAGTCGACCTGGCAACGAGCAACGAGCAGACGCACCCGCCCACGGTACCGGGACGGCGCCGGGGAGACGAAACGGCCGGGCCAGTACGCTACGTCCATGCCCAAACGGCCCAGCAAACACCTGCGTCCACCACGGCCGCTGTCGTCCTCGTTCGCCTCCGCGGTCGACAAGGCGGACGGTCCGTGGATGACCCAGAGCATGCCGGGCCAGGCGGCGGTGAAGCCGTACCGGTGCCCCGGCTGCCAGCAGGTGATCCCCACCGGCACGCCGCACGTCGTGGTCTGGCCGCGGGAGCCGGGGCTCGGCTCGACCCGCGCGGTCGACGACCGGCGGCACTGGCACAACTCCTGCTGGAACCGGAGGCGTTGATGGCGCTGTTCAGCCAGGTGGTCGGCTCGTCCCGGCCCGACGTGGTCTTCCTGCACGGCCTGTTCGGACGAGGCAAGAACTGGGCCGGGATCGCCCGCGCGCTGACCGAGCACGAGCACACCAGCGTGCTGTTCGACCTGCCCAACCACGGACGCTCGCACTGGACCGAGCGCTTCGATTACGTCGCGATGGCGGACGAGGTGGCCGCCGAACTGCGACTGCGCCTCGGCACGGCCGCCGCCGTGACCCTGGTCGGGCACTCGATGGGCGGCAAGGTCGCGATGCTGCTGGCGCTGCGTCATCCGGCCCTGGTCCGGCGCCTGGTGGTGGTCGACATCGCGCCCGGCATCTCGTACCAGGTACGCACCTCGGCGCCGCTGGTGACGGCGATGCGCGGACTCGACCTGGACGGGCTCGCCAGCCGGTCGCAGGCCGACCGGCTGCTCGCCCCCGACGTGGACGATCCCGCGGTGCGGCTGTTCCTGCTGCAGAACCTCAAGCAGGACCGCACCCCCGAGCACCGCAACCGCTGGCACTGGGAGCTCAACCTCCCCCTGCTCGGGGACAACCTGGACGACGTCGCCGGCTGGCCGGACGTCCCGGAGCTCAGCTACGCCGGACCCACGCTGTGGGTGGCGGGGGCCGATTCGCCCTACATCCGTCCCGAGCACGAGCCGGAGATGCACCGGCTGTTCCCGCGGGCCCGGCTGGTCACCATCACCGGGGCCGGCCACTGGGTGCACGCCGACGCGCCGACGGCCCTGACCGCCGAGCTGGTCGGGTTCCTGAACCAGGGCTGAGCTTAGCCTCGAGGCTCAGCCGGCGGTGGCGGTGACGATCCGGAACGGGTCGTTCGGACGCCCGGTGCCGTCGTCGTAGCTGCCGTCGTGCCCCTTCGCCGCCATGGTCTCGACCACCTTGAGCGAGGCCGCGTCCACGGTGCCGAAGACCGTGTAGTTCGGGGGCAGGGCCGAGTCGCCGAAGACGATGAAGAACTGCGAGCCGTTGGTGCCCGACCCCGCGTTCGCCATCGCCACGGTGCCGGCCGGGTAGCTCGTGCCGGGCGCGATCTCGTCGGCGTAGCGGTAGCCGGGGGTGCCCCGTCCGGTCCCGGTCGGGTCGCCGCACTGCACCATCCGCAGCCCGGCGTCGGCCAGCCGGTGGCAGGCCGTGTCGTCGAAGTAGCCCTGCTTCGCCAGGGATTCCAGGGCGTTCCAGGTGCACGGCGTGGCCGCCCGGTCGCCGGTGATCGTGACCGTGCCGCCGCTCATGCGGAGGGTGAGCGTCGCCGTCCCGGAGGTGGTCACCTCGGTCTGCGAGGGCGCCTCCACCGGCCTGGACGCGGCACCGGTGGGGGTATAGGTGCACAGCGGCGGCTCACCCGAACCCCCTTGGGGGACGGCCGCGCCGCCCGAGGAGCAGCCGGCCATGAGCAGCAGCGCGCCGATGACGGCGAGGACGAGGCGGGTCACCCGGCCGAGTCTGCCACAACGACACCGCCGCGCCCGTGGGCTCCGGGAACGGCCGCGGGAGCGGCTCAGAACTCGGCCAGGATCTCCCGGGTCCGCGAGATGCCCCAGCGGTCCGCCCCCGCGGCGTACACCGCCCGGACGTCCGCCAGGCTGCTGATCCCACCGGATGCCTTCACCTTCACGTGCGCGCCGGCCGAGCTGCGCAGCAGGGCCACGTTGTGCGGCGTGGCCCCGCCCGGCGCGAAGCCGGTGGCGGTCTTCACGTAGGCGACGCCGGCGTCGGTGGCCAGGGCGCAGGCCCGGGCGATCTGGTCGTCGCTGAGGTAGTAGACCTCGAGAATCACCTTGACCGGGACCTCCTCCGCGGCCCGGACGACGGCCGCGATGTCGTCCTGCACCATGGCGTCCTCGCCGCTGAGCATCGCACCGATGTCCATCACCATGTCGAGCCCGGTGGCGCCGTCGGCGATGCACTGCCGCGCCTCCGCCACCTTGGACTCGGTGGCGTGGCAGCCGGACGGGAAGCCGACGACGGTGGCCAGGGTGATGCCGGTGCCCTGCAGGATCCGGCGGGCCAGGCCCAGCCGGTGCGGCGACACGCAGACCGCCCCGACGTTGACCTCGGCCGCGAACTCGAGGCCGTCGGTGTACTCCTGCAGGGTCGCGGTGGGCCGCAG
>JAGPGQ010000205.1 GCA_018055925.1 Micropruina sp. | reverse complement strand
CTCGACCCGGCGCCGCTCCCGCTCCTCGGCGGTGAACGCCTTGATCGTCGTGATGCCCGCCAGATTGGCCGCGAGCACACCGGACAGGTCCGCCACCTTCGCCCGGACTGCGTCGTAGAGCGGTTCGGGCCGCCGCTGGAACAGCAGCGAGCCCACCACGATCACCGGGATCGGCAGGAACGCCAGCAGCAGCAACTGCCACGAGGCGGCGGCGAACACCGCACCCACCAGCACCACATTGAGCGCCGTCTGCAGCAGCGCCGGGGCGCCGACGTCGAGGAACCGTTCCAACTGGTTGACGTCGTCATTCAGCGTCGCCAGCGTGCTGCCCTGCGGCCTGGCCTCGTGCCAGCCGACGTCCAAATGCTGCACGTGATCGTAGGCCTCGATCCGCAGCTCGTGCTCGATGCCCTGAGCCAGGCCGCGCCACAGCACGTCCGCCACGTACTCCGAGGTCGACTCCACCACCCAGACCACGCCGTTGATGATCGCCAACCAGACCAGCTGCTCGGCGCGCGACTCGATGCCCAGGAGTTGGCCGACGAAGGACGCCTGGCCGCGCACCACGACATCGACCGCCGCCCCGATCAGCAGTTCCGGAAAGACATCGGCGACCTTGTTGATCGTCGACGCGATCACGGCGGCCACGAACCGTGGACGGAACCGGCGCTGGCGTTCCCACAGCGCCCGTAGTGGCGCCTCTGCGGTGTGACTCATCTGGACCCTTCGATCGAACAGCCCACAAACCTTACGCACTCAACCGTGACCTTCGGCGGGGTCTCGTGTCTGCCACCTCGGCCGCGCAATTCTCCGGTCGGACGTCCGTGAGCCGGGTCCCTGCCGCGACCACGCGGCTTTCCATCGGGTAGGCCGGTGGCTCCTCGGTTAGAGTGCAGGCCTCAAGGGATCCCGATGTCGGACAGGGGTGACGGAGACCGTCGTCATCCCGGCGGATCTCATCGCCGGAGGCGTCCTGACTGCCCTGGGACTGCTGTGCGTCTCGATGACACTCACGTTCGGCGCACTCGAGGATGCGGCGGACTGGGCCGTCCTCGCCGCGATCGGTTGGCAGCCGCGTCGGATCATCGGCGCAGTCCTCATCCAGGGGGCCGCCATCGGTCTACTCGGAGCGTTGGTGGGCAGCCTTGCCGCCTGGCACTGGCTGCCGGAGTCGCCGGGGCAGATCCAGTCACTGTCGGCCCGGCCATCGCGCTCGCCGCAGGACTGACGATCGCTGGTTGCGTACTGGCGGCGCTGATTCCCGCCGTCGCCATCCAACGGGTTCCGCCGGCCAGGACCCTGACCTTCGAATAGCGGGCGGGCTCCTGCTCATGATCCGGTCGACCTGAGTGATCGAAGCGTCCCCAGCCACCCCATCGCCCCGGCCAGGAACCAGTCGGTGATCTCGCGATCGGCATCTGGTTTCAGGATCGCTCGGTGCTTTCGGGATATATGCCGAAGGCAGTTGTGCTTACCTGCCAGTAGATGTCGATCGCGCGATCGACAGGAGGAGTCCCGACAAGGCTCGACCCGTCAGCCTCAGCCGGATCTCACTTGGCGCCCACCGCGCAGGGATGTGCGGACGTCCGTAAACCTGGTCGGTTCAGGCGCGTCTCAGAATCCGATCATCCTGAGTGGTTGAAACATCAGCTATAGATTAGGTTAGGCACACCTTAGTTAGCTGAAGATCTTCGGCTCGTCCGAGCCGAGCCCCCTGGCCATCCGTGCGATGGCGCCCCCACAAGGCATTTCGCTTCATAGTCCCGATCGCAGTACGACGGCAGCTACCGACGCCCTCCCCCAAATCTGAGGAGATTGACATGACTACGACTACCGTTTCGCACGCCCAGAATCCGGTTTCGGTACCGGGAGCAGGCGTCGAGAGCCGACGCTTCCAGCAGATCAGCCTCGGCCTGATCAGGCTCGGAGTCGGCTGGGCCCTCTTCTGGTCGGGCCTCGACAAGGTGTTCGGCCTCGGCCACCCGACGACGCCGGAGCAGTCCGTGCTGGCGGGTGCCTCGCCGACGAAGGGGTTCCTGCTGTACGGGCTCCCAGCGGACGCGCCCGCGGCCGCGCTGCTCAAGCCCCTGGCCGGCAACCCCGTGGCCGACACCCTGTTCCTGCTGGCCACCCTGGGCGCCGGCCTCGCCCTGATCCTCGGCGTCGGGACCCGGCTGGCCGCGGTCGGCGGTGCGGTGTTGATGCTGAACCTGTGGTTCGCGTCCCTTCCGCTGGAGTACAACCCGTTCCTCGATCAGCACCTGTTCTACGCGATCGGCCTGATCTCGGTGCTGGCGTTCGACTCGGGCCGGTACCTCGGTCTGGGGACGGTCTGGCGTCGACTGCCGTTCGTGCGGACGCAGCCCTGGCTGTACTGAACCGGACGTGGGAGCGCCGGCGGCTTGTCCTGGATGACGTCCGGGTCAGTACCGGCCGAACCGCCGGCGCTCGTCCAATGCCTTCCGCCGCCATTCGGCGCGTTGTTCCTCAATGCGCAGCCGCTCTTCCTCTTCGCGGGTGAGCGGGCGGCTCGGTTTGGCGGAGCGTCCGGTCAGGCGTGCCCAGATTCCCACGACGGCACCTCCTCAAGGTCGCGGTCGATCAAGGTGTGGGTCAGCGTAGCCGGGCATTGAGTGCCGTGCTTCTGTGATCGCGTGGTTGCGGGCGTGGCCCGAATTCTTCACGCGCCCCTGGACTGGTTGCCGGGATCCCGGCGTTCGCCGGGATGACCGGGAGCGGGGACACCGGACTTCGCTGGGAATAGCCGGAGCGAGGATCCCGACGTTCGCAGGGGTGACTGGTGCGAGGATTCCGGCGTTCGCCGGGATGACGAGTGCGAGGACTCTAGCCTCGCCGAGGATTGCGGGTGCGAGGATTCCGGCGTTCGGCGGGGTGACTGGTGCGAGGACCCCGGGGGTTTGCAGGCTCAACCGGTGGTGACCTGTCGCGCGCCGCGCAGCGTCCGCATGAAGGTGATCCGTTCCCCCTTGCGGCCGGAGATCCGGGCCCAGTCGTCGGGGTTGGTGGTGTTCGGCAGGTCCTCGTTCTCGGCGACCTCGTCGGCGCAGGCCTGGACGAGATGGTCCCGCGACACGCCGTCCGGACCGCCGGCCAGCACTTGCTTGATCGCGGCCTTCTTGGCGCGTCCGACGATGTTGGCCAGCATGGCTCCGGAGACGAAGTCCTTCACGTACAGCACCTCGCGGTCGCCGGAGGCGTAGGTCACCTCGAGGAAGCGATTGTCCTCGGACGTCGCGTACAGGCTGTCGACTGTCGCTTCGATGAGTGAGTTCCGATGGTCCGCGATGACGAGATCCCGGCGTTCGCCGGGATGACCAGGGGCTGAGGCCCCCGTCACGGCCGGACCCCTCCGTTCGCCGGGACGACCAGAGGCTGAGGCCCCCGTCACGGCCGGACCCCTCCGTTCGCCGGGACGACCAGAGGCTGAGGCCCCCGTCACGGCCGGACCCCTCCGTTCGCCCGGATGACCAGAGGCTGAGGCCCCCGTCACGGCCGGATCCCGGCGTTCGCCGGGATGACGAGGGGGGTCGGGATGATGAGCGGGGTCGGGATGGCCGAGGGCAACAGGCTTGCGATCGTCCAGGTTCAGCGGTGTTTCGGAGGTCAGGTACTTGCCGAGGATCTCGACGGCGGCGGCGGCGTCCGGACGGTCCAGCTTGATCTTCACGTCCAGGCGTCCGGGACGCAGGATGGCCGGGTCGATCAGGTCCTCGCGATTGGTGGCGCCGATGATGATCACATTCGACAGACCCTCGACGCCGTCGATCTCGCTGAGCAGCTGCGGCACCACCGTGGATTCCATGTCGGAGCTGACGCCGCTGCCGCGGGTGCGGAACAGCGAGTCCATCTCGTCGAAGAAGACGATCACGGGGCGGCCGTCGGCGGCGTGTTCGCGGGCGGTGGCGAAGATCACCCGGATCTGCCGCTCGGTCTCGCCCACGTACTTGTTCAGCAGTTCGGGGCCCTTGATGTTCAGGAAGTGGCTGCCCACTCCCCCGCCGACCTGTTCCGCCAGCGAGTTCGCCACCGCCTTGGCGATCATCGTCTTGCCGCAGCCGGGCGGCCCGTAGAGCAGCACGCCCTTCGGGGCCGGCAATTGATACCGGGCATAGAGGTCGCGGTGTAGGAACGGTAGTTCGACGGCGTCCCGGATCTGCTCGATCTGCCCGGTCAGGCCGCCGATGTCGGCGTAGTCGACGTCCGGCACCTCGTCGAGCAGCAGGTCGTTGACCTCGGTGCGTTCCACGACCGCGAACGCCACCCCGGCCCGCCGGTCGGCCGACACGCTCTGTCCGGGCTGGACGTCCGCCAGCGCCGGTGCCCCTGTCAGCAGCAGTTCGTCCCCGGCCGCGCCGGTGACCAGCAGCCGTCCGTCGGCGAGCACGTCCTTCACCACGACCACGTCGGACTGGACGGGTGGCGGCGCCTCCCCGATCAGCATCATCGCCTCGTTGAGCAGCACGGGCGCACCCGGCGCCAGGTCACCGGCCGCCACGTCGCCGCCGATCGCGACCCGCAGCAGCCGTCCGCCGACGGATACGTCGACCAGGCCGTCCGCGCCGGCACCCACCACCACGGCGTGCGCCTGCGGCGGATTCGACAACGCGGCCAACTCCTCGCGCAGGCCCAGCAGCGTCTCGCGGGCCTCCCGCAGGGTCGCGTTCAGCTTCTCGTTCTGTTGCGCGAGCGAACGGGCATCGGCGCGGGCGTCGGCCAGCCGGCGCTCCGCGATCTCGGCGGCCCGTCCACGGTTGGCGGCGGACTCCTCGGCGCGCAGCACCCGCTCACGGAACTCGTCGGTCACCGGCGCTCACCGCCCAAGAATTCCTGGCACATGGGCCCATCGTTGCACTCATAAAGACGTGGCCGCGCACGGACGAGTGGGAGATCCCGGGTCGGAGCCCGGGATGACGAACTGCGCCACGCTGCCCCGGACGACGAGCTGCACCACGCTGCCCCGGATGACGGACTGCACCGCCCTGCCCGGGACGACCGGCTGCACCGCCCGGTCGGAGATCCCGGGTCGGAGCCCGGGATGACGGACTGCGCCACGCTGCCCGGGACGACCGACTGCACCACGCTGCCCCGGATGACGGACTGCCCCACCCTGCCCGGGGACGACCGACTGCGCCGCCCGGTCGGAGATCCCGGGTCGGAGCCCGGGATGACGAACTGCGCCACGCTGCCCCGGACGACGAGCTGCGCCACGCTGCCCCGGATGACGGACTGCGCCACGCGGCCCGGGACGACCGACCGCCACCGTCCGGGGAGATCACTCCGCCGGCTCCTGGACGCCGACCCCGGGCGGGCGTGGGCCGGAGTAGTCGGGTCCGTAGGCCCCGGGGGCCGGACGGCGCCGCCGCAGCGGCGCGGTCACCCCGGGCGCGAGTCGCCGGGTGAAGATCAGGAAGCCGGTGTGCCCGGTGGTCGCGTGTCCCGGCCGGATCGCCAACCCCTCGGCGTGCCACTGCCGCAACGAAAGTTCGCTGGCGGCCGGCTCGGTGAACCCGCCGTGGGCGCGCAGAGTGTCCATGGTGCGGCCCAGCTGGGTGGCGGTCGCGACGTAGCAGCACAGCATGCCGCCGGCCACCAGCACCCCGGCCACGGCGTCGATGCACTCCCAGGGGGCCAGCATGTCCAGGATCGCCCGGTCGACCGGCTCGTCGCCGATGGTCTCGACCAGGTCGCCGACCCGGACCTCCCAGGCCGGGTGCGGCGCACCCAGGAACGCCTCGACGTTGCGTCGCGCGATCTGGGCGAAGTCGGCCCGGCGCTCGTAGGAGTACAGCCGTCCGCCGGGCCCGATCGCGCGCAACAGGTGCAGGCTGAGCGAGCCGGAGCCGACCCCGGCCTCCAGCACCCTGGCGCCCGGGAAGATGTCGGTCTGCACCAGGATCTGCGCCGCATCCTTGGGATAGATCACCGCCGCACCCCGGGGCATGGTGACGGTGAACTCCTCGAGCAGCGGACGGAACGCCACATAGGCGACCCCGCCGGCCGAGGTGACCACGTTGCCGTCCGGCCCGCCGATCAGCGCGTCGTGGCTGATCGCGCCCTTGGTGGTGTGGAACGTCGCGCCCTCGGCGAGCAGCACCGAGTGCCGTCGTCCCTTCGGGTCGGTCAGCGTGACCCGCTCACCGGCCTGCAGCGGACCCGTCCGCACCCCGTTCAACTCCGCCATCGCACTCCCCACAACGCCAATTGCATTCCTGGTCCGAGGGCCTCGCCGACCAGGTCGACCCGGGAGCGCAGGAACAGCACCCCGTCGACCTCGGCGATCGGAACCACGGTCAGGTCGACCGCCGCCTGCTTCTGGATCTCGCCCAGCGCCGGCTGCTGCACCTCGTCGCGACTGGACGACCGGATGCGTTCCTCCAGTTCGTCCAGCTTGCTCCGGCTGCCCGGCAGCGGATCATTCAGGTAGTCCTGCAGCCAGCCCAGGGCGGTGTTCGTCAGCGGTGCGGTGTCGCGCAACTCGAGGTCGGCGCGCTCGCTCTCGGTGACCACCTGGACACCGACCCCGACCCGCTCGTGGATCACGTCGGCGACCCGGCGGGCGAGGTCAGCCATGCCGGGCGAGGAGTTGGTGAACCGGAGCCGCAGCACGATGCCGCCGGCCACCTTCGGCACCTTCGGGTTGCCGCCGGAGGGGAACGCCTCGGTGTGCCCCTCGACCTGGCCGGGCAGGATGGACGACGCGGTGCGGTTCTCCTGCAGCGCCAGCGCGATCGCCCCGCGCAGCGCGCCGTTGGAACGGTGCTCGCTGTTCGACAGCCAGACCAGCCGCTGCAGCACCGTGCGGGGCAGGCCCCAGCGGAAGAACGCCGGCGTGCGGCCGTCGTCCTGGGCCTGCCGGATGCGTCCCTCGAGCCGGTCGATCGCCGCCGGGCTCAGGGTGCGCCAGACGATCTCGGCCTGCTCGTCGACCAGCGCCTCCTCGGCCGTGGCCGACT
>JAGPGQ010000204.1 GCA_018055925.1 Micropruina sp. | reverse complement strand
AACACCGCGACAGTTCAGGCGAAGCGCACCTGTCGGTGCCGGTGGCTGGTGCCCCGGCCACCAACCTTCGCCCGCTGCGCGACGCCCGGACGGCGCCTCGCCACGTTCTCCTCGGTCACCAGACGAACCGGTATGACTCCCTCGTCGGCCTTGCGAGGCATCCGACCGGACGCCGCTCGCCTGGGCGAACGTTGATGGCCGCGGCACTAGTCTGCCGCCATGGCCAGTGAACCCTACGAGGTGCGCAGGAGCCGGCGACGGCGCAGCACGATGGGCATCCAGCGCGAGGCGGGTGCGCTGGTCGTGGTGGTGCCCGCCCACCTCACCCGGCGACAGGAACGCGAGCTCATCCCGCCGTTCGTGGAGCGCTTCCTGGCCCGCGAGGCGGACGGCCGGCCCCCGGCCGGCGACGCCGACCTGGACGCCCGGGCACGGCGGCTGTTCGAGCGCTACCTGGCCGAACCCGGGCTGCCGGCACCGCGATTCGCGGTTCGTTGGTCGTCGCGGCAGCAGCAGCGCTGGGGCTCCTGCACCACCGCCACCGGCGAGATCCGGATCTCGGAACGGCTGCGGACGATGCCGGACTGGGTGGCCGACTACGTCCTGGTCCACGAACTCACCCACCTGCTGGAGCGGACCCACTCGGCACGGTTCCACGCGTTGGTCGCCCGGTACCCCGAGAGCGAACGCGCGAAGGGCTTCCTCGATGGCTGGGTCAGCGCCCAGGGGCTGCCCGCACCCGACTACTGATCCCCCCGGGTCTCCTCGTCCAGCAGCTTGGCGAGCTCGGCGTCCAGGTCGTCCGGCGCGGCGGCGGCGTGACCGTGCTCGGCGTAGCCCAGCGGATCGTCCAGGTCGGCCGCGGTCGGGATCAGGTCCGGATGCCGCCAGGCCTCGTCGCGGGCCGCCACGCCGCGCACGGACCGGACGGCGGCCCACAGGTTGGCCGCGTCCCGGGTGCGCCGCGGCCGCAGCTCCAGCCCCACCAGGGACTTCAGCGCCGCCTCCGCCGGCCCGCCGGCGGCCCGTCGCCGGCGGACGATCTCGGTGAGGGCCGCCCCGGCCGGCATCCACCGGCTCATGGTGTGCCCGACCACCTCGTCCACCCAGCCCTCGACGAGCGCCAGCAGGGTCTCCAGGCGTTCCAGCACCTCGGTCTGCTCGGGTGTGACGGCCGGCTCGAACAGCTTGCCGGCCAGCAGTTGCCCGGCCCGCTCGAGCTCGTCGGCGCTCATCGCCGAGCGGAGTTGCGACTCGATCGCCTGCTCGAGGGCGTCGGTGTCGATGGTGATGTCGCGGGCGTAGTGCTCGACCAGGGCGTGCAGCTGCGGCCCGAGCCACCCGACCGCGGCGAACAGCCGCTGCCGGGCGGTTTCGCGCAGGGCGAGGAAGAGCAGCACGTCGGCCGCGGTCACCGTCTCGAGCTCGGCTCCGAACGCCTCGATGTTGGTCGGCAGCAGGGCCACCTGCGGCTGCCCGCCCAGGGGCAGCCCGATGTCGCTGACGCTGAGCACCTGGGTGGCCAGGCTGCCCAGGGACTGGCCCACCTGCGCCGCGAACATGCCCGACGCAGCCACCCGCACCATCGGCTTCATGAACTCCTCGCCCGGTCCGGCCTCGCGGGCCATCAGTTCGCCCAGCGCGGCGGAGAGGCTGGTCACGATCGGGTTCGCCAGCCGGCGCCACACCGGGAACGTCCCCTCGATCCACTCGGCCCGGCTCCAGGCGAGCGCCGGCGCGCTCAGCCGGGCGAAGGCGATCTCCTCGTCCAGCCACAGGTCGGCCAGGCCGGCGGCGTCCCTGACCTGCCCCGCCTGCGCCGCGGACGGGGTCAGGTCGGGGCCCTGCGAGGCGGTCACCTTGCGGGCGATGTCCTTGGTGAACGTCCAGTTCATGCCGCTGTCGGCGTCGGTCGGTCCCATGCTGGCCAGCTGGCTCTGGAACTGCGCCATCACCGACTGCAACCGGTCGGTCAGGGCGGCCATGTCGAACTCGCCGTCCGGCCCCGGGGTGATCCCGAACTGGGAAAGGAACTGGGCCAGCGGATTCTCCTCGCGCGGCTGGTCACCGTCGCCGGGCTGGTCGGGCGCCATGTGGGGCTCCTGAGGTCGGGTGCGTGGTCGGTCGCGCCGAGTGCGCGACGGATTCCATTGTCGCGCACCCGGCAAGCGGAGACGGCACGGACCGGACGGGATGGTCCGGTAGTGTCGACGGGTGACCAAGCAGACCTGGACGGCGGCCGTCTCGGCGGTGCTGTTCGTGGCGCTGGCGGCGGTCGTGGCACTGGTGCCGGTGCCGTTCGTCAGCTGGTCGGCCGGCGGCACGGTGAACCTGTTCGAACCGATGGACGGCCAGCCCCGGGTCGACGTGCAGGGGATCACGAGCTATCCCACCAACGGTCAGCTGCGGCTGACCACGGTCTCGGTCACCCGGGCGGACAGCCAGCTGACGCTGCCCGAGGCCCTGCTGTCGTACTGGCTGTCGGCCCGCGAGGTGCTGCCCCGCGACGCCGTCTACCCGGCCGGTGTGAGCGTCGAGGAGATCCGCGCCCGCGAGGTGCAGATGATGGACAACTCGCAGTCGGCGGCGGTCGCCGCGGGGCTGCGGGCCGCCGGCGAGAAGGTGGTCGAGTACCCGATGGTGATGGGGGTGTCCAACGGCGGCCCGGCCGACGGCAAGCTCAAACCGGGGGACTTCATCCTGCGGATCGACAACCGGGCGGTGCCCACCACCGAGTCGGTCCGGATCGCGATCAACGAGCACCAGGTGGGCGACTCGATCCTGTTCACCATCCTGCGGGACCGGCGCGAACTCTCCGAGACCGTCAAGACGGTCGCCTCGAACGCCAACCCGTCCCAGCCGGTGGTGGGCATCAACCTCGCCACCGGGTACTCCTACGAACCCCGGGTCACCTTCCGGATCAATCCCGACATCGGCGGGCCCAGCGCCGGGCTGATGTTCGCCCTCGCGGTCTACGACCTGGTCTCCCCGTCCGACCTGGCCGCCGGCCGGGTGATCGCCGGCACCGGGACGATCACCGGCGACGGCACCGTCGGGTCGATCGGCGGCATCCAGGAGAAGATCGCCGGTGCCGAGGGCGCCGGCGCCACCGTCTTCCTGGTGCCGGCCGGCAACTGCGCGGACGTCCAAGGGGTGACGACGCCCGTCCGGCTGGTCCGGATCCGGACCCTGGACGAGGCGATCACCGCCCTCGAGGCGCTGCGGGACCCGGCGCGCGAAGCGTCCGTGCAGGGCTGCGGATGAGCCCGCCGGACGCCCTGGTCGCGGCGCTGATGGAGATCGAGCGGCACGTCGCCGGCGTCGGCTGGGACCAGCCGGCACGGCTGTTCGCCCTGGTGCCGACCACCGAACTGATCGCGGCCGAGCCGCAGCTGGCCGACCACCTGACCGGTGGCGCCGAACCCCCGGCGGGCCAGCTCTCGGCGATCGAGCAGGACGGCTTCGCCCAGGGCGCCGAGCTGGGCGAGGCGCTCGCCCGGATCACCTGGCCGGAGACCGTCGCCGGGGTGGCGCTCAGCCTGGAACGGCTGTTCCTGGCCGGGGACGCCGAGGTGGCGCCCGGGCCGGGTGCCGTCGAGCAGGTCCGCGAGCATCCCGACCGGCATGAGATCCGGGTCGTCGTGGGTGTGTTGCGGGGCGGCGAAGGGTACGGTGTTGCCCGGATCCGCAGTCATCCGGAGGATCTGCTGTCGGGAACCGATCTGGTTCCCGGGCTTACCGCTGCGCTAGCGCATACATTGGACTGAAACCGACCCGAGGGGAATCTCGCCTTGAGCCTGTCCACCAGCATCAACCGTCGATCGCCCATGCTGCTGACGCTCGCCGTCGCCGGTGTGGTGGTCATCCTGTTCGCAATCTTCACCCAGATCTGGACCGACAAGCTCTGGTTCGACTCGGTCGGCTTCGCCAACGTGTTCGGCACCCAGCTGCTGACCCGGGTGCTTCTCTTCGTGGTCGTCGGCGTCGTGATGGCGCTGCTCATCGGCGGCAACATGTATCTCGCCATCCGGTTCCGGCCGCGCGGCAGCCGTCCGGGCGACAGCGCCGTGCTGGACGCCTACCGGCAGATGCTGGAGAAGAACAAGTGGATCGCGATCGCGGTGCCCGCGGGTGCGCTCGGCGTGCTCGCTGGCCTCTCCGCGACCACCGAGGTGCTGCCGGTGCTGGCCTGGCTGAACGCCGGCCACTTCGGCCAGCCCGACCCGGTCTTCGGCTTCGACCAGGCCTTCTACGTCTTCGAGCTCCCGGTCTGGCAGAGCATCGTCTCCTTCCTGCTGACCGCGCTCGGGTTCAGCCTGGTCGCCGCCACGGCCGTCCATTTCGCCACCGGAGGCCTGCGGGTGGTCCGGGGTACCGGCCGGCCCAGCCTCACCCAGGCCGCCCGGGTGCACCTGTCGGTGGTGATCGGGCTGCTGCTGGTGCTGTACGGCGTCCAGACGCTGCTCGACCGCTACGCGCTGCTGCTCGGCCAGGGCACCCTGTTCACCGGTGTGCACTACACCGACGATCACGCCCGGCTCGGCGCCAAGCTGGTGATGGCGATCATCTCGTTCCTGGTCGCCGGACTGTTCTTCGCCACCCCGATCCTGAAGCGGGTGCTCTACCCGGCCGCCGCGGTGGTGCTGATGGTGGTCTCGGGCCTCATCCTGTCGCTGATCTACCCGGCGATCGTGCAGCAGTTCATGGTCGTGCCGAACCAGCCCGACAAAGAGAACCCGTACATGCAGCAGCACATCGATGCGACGCGGCAGGCGTTCGGGATCGCGAGCACCCAGATCGAGGAGTACGAGGCGGTCACGCAGGTCCGCGCCGGTCAGCTGCGGGCGGACGCCGAGGCCCTGCCCGGGATCCGGCTGATGGACCCGGCGGTGATCGGGCCCACCTACGAGCAGCTGCAGCAGGTCCGCGGCTACTACACGTTCCCCGAGGCGCTGGACGTCGACCGGTACGTCATCGACGGCAAGGAGACCGACGTCGTCGTCGCCGCCCGCGAGATGAACCTCTCCGGCCTGCCCGACCAGAACTGGAACAACATCCACACCGTCTACACCCACGGCTACGGCCTGGTGATCGCCTACGGCAACCGCCGCCAGACCATGGGCGAGCCGCAGTGGATCGTCCGCGACATTCCGCCGGTCGGCCAGCTCGGCGAGCACGAATCGCGGATCTACTTCGGCGAACAGTCCACCCAGTACGCCATCGTGGGACGCGAGGAGGGGCAGGAGCCGATCGAGCTCGACACCCCCAACGGACGGTCCAACGTGTACGCCGGCAAGGGCGGGGTGCACATCGGCAACATCTTCAACCGGATGCTGTTCGCGGCACGGTTCACCGACTTCAACCTGATGCTGTCCGACCGGGTCAACAGCCAGTCGCGGATCCTGTTCGACCGGACGCCGAAGGAGCGCGTCCAGAAGGTCGCCCCCTGGCTGACCGTCGACTCGAACATCTACCCCGCGGTGGTGGACGGCCGGACGGTCTGGATCGTGGACGCCTACACGACGTCCAAGAGCTTCCCGAACAGCCAGCTGGTCAACCTGCGCAACTCCGCCGCCGACACCCAGTCGCGCGCCGTCGGCACCCAGGTGGACGAGAACATCAACTACATCCGGAACTCGGTGAAGGCGGTCGTGGACGCCTACGACGGCACCGTCACCCTGTACGCCTGGGACGAGCAGGACCCGATCCTGCAGGCCTACTCGCGGGCGTTCCCGGGCAGCGTCCAGCCCAAGGCGGCGATCAGCAAGGACCTGCTCAGCCACCTGCGCTACCCCGAGGACCTGTTCAAGGTGCAGCGCGAGATCCTGGGCCGGTACCACATGACCAACCCGTACACCTGGTACGCGCAGTCCGACCTGTGGCAGGTGCCGAACGACCCGGTCAAGGCGAACGAGAGCAAGGAACCGCCGTACTACCTGAGCATCAAGTGGCCCGGCGACGAGCAGCCGGTGTTCAGCCAGACCACGGTGTTCGTGCCGCGGGGCCGGTCCAACCTGGCCAGCTACTTCGCGGTGGTGGCCGAGGCGACCAGTCCCGACTACGGCAAGTTGCGGGTGTTGCGGATGTCGGACACCCACCAGATCGACGGTCCGGGGCAGACCTTCAACGCGATCAACCAGGACCAGCGGGTCGCCGAGATGCTGCGGCCGTTCCTGAACCAGGGTGCGTCGTCGGCCACCTACGGCAACCTGCTGACCCTGCCGATGGGCAACGGCCTGCTCTATGTCGCCCCGGTGTACACCCAGCGGCAGGGCAACACCGGCTCCTACCCGGCGCTGGCCTTCGTGGTGGTCCGGTTCGGCGCGCACGTCGGCATCGGCGCCACCCTGCAGGACGCGCTCGACAAGGTGTTCGCCGGCAACGCCGGTGCCGACACCGGTGAGCAGCCGACCGGGTCGCCGTCCCCCACGACGGGGTCGTCCGGTTCGCCGTCGCCGACCACCACGGCCCGGCCGCAGACCACCAGCCCTGAGGCCGCGGCACAGCTCGCGAAGGCGCAGGCCGCCTTCGAGGCCGCGGACGCGGCGTTGCGCAAGGGCGACCTGGCGACCTACCAGGCCAAGGTGAACGAGGCGAAGGCGGCGCTGGCCGAGGCGCTCAAGATGATGGGTCGCTGACCCCGATCCAACGGCCCCGCCGGATGCATCCACGGGTGCATCCGGCGGGGCCGTCACTCGTCCGTGACCACCTCGGGGTGGATCCCGCGGCCGGCCAGGCGGTCGGCCAGCACCTCGGCGTCGCCGACCACGACCAGGGTCAGGTCGTCGCGCCGCAGGGTGCGGGCGACCGCCTCGTCGGCCTCGGACGGCGTGACACCGGCCAGCGCGGCGGTGTGCCGATTCACGTAGTCGGTGTCCAGGCCGGCATCCACCAGCGTGGTGACCTGGTCGGCGATGCCGCCGGCGGTGGCGCAGCGCAGCGGCATGACACCCACCAGATAGTTGACCGAGGCGGTCAGTTCGTCGGTGG
>JAGPGQ010000026.1 GCA_018055925.1 Micropruina sp. | reverse complement strand
ATCAAGATCCCCGACACGCAGATGCAGAAACTCGTCGACGACGGCGTACTGACCCGCCACGAATGGCACGGAGAGTGGAACTACACCCTCCACCCCGACACGCACACCTAATTACTTCGCGTCCCCTAACCGGTCGGGCTGATGTCGATCCACTCCAGCACCGAGGCCCCGACCGTGATCTCCTTCGTGTCCGGGAACTCGTCCAGGTCGAATACGAACTGGCACGGCATCGGCGGTGTGCCCGGGTTGAGCACCGTGGTGCCGCCGATCGTCCGGCCGTCGCCGACGAACAGGCTGGAGGGTGCCACCACCGTCAAGGTCACCGGGTGCCGCATCGAGAAGCCGTTGCGCACCCACCGGTCCCGCACCGAGTCGAGCGGCTCGTCGGTGTTGTTCCGGCAGGTCGCGTACAGGTACACCGACCAGTCGGTGAAGCTCTTGCGCGCCAGCGCCCGCTCGAAGGTGACCGACACCGGGCCGAGATGCACCTCGGTGCCCACCGGCATCGGCGTGAGCCGGTTGCGGGCCTGCTCGAATCCCCCGGCCAGCCAGGTGCCCGCGATCAGCGCCAGGACGCACAGACCGACGATCGCCAGGGCGGGAACCGACCGCCGGCGGCGCGGGGCGACGGCGACCACCGGATCGCCGGTGGGCGGCGCGAATCGGCCCGGATCGCCGTCCGGGTCCGGGCCGTCCGCAGCCTGGCTCTCGGTCACGCCCGGGAGCGTAGTACAGCCGGGTGCCGGGGATCGGCTCCGATTGCCCGATCGCGCGTGCTCAGCCGCGAGACCCCTGCTTGGGTATGGGGACTCACGGCAGGGGGTAAGTGGGCTCCAAGGCCCTTTCTGGGCCCTGCGGTGAGAAGTTATCCCCAGCACGGGCGCGGAAAGTTGGGTTCAACCGGCCCCGATCGGTAGACTAGGCATGTTCCGACGCCGCCAGTAGCCGTCCGGGTTGCGGGCGGTGTCTGCGTGTGTGACACCAACGAGGGGTACCGAGTGACAGAACCGATGACCGACGGTGAACACACCGCCGGGCCGGCTGCGCATGCCGTTGCGGCGGGCAGCTACGACGCCAGCGCCATCACCGTCCTGGAGGGCTTGGAGGCGGTTCGCAAGCGGCCCGGCATGTACATCGGCTCGACCGGCGAGCGCGGCCTGCACCACCTCGTCCAGGAGGTCGTCGACAACTCAGTCGACGAGGCGCTGGCCGGCTACTGCGACACCATCGTCATCCGGCTGCTGGACGCCGGCGGCGTCCAGGTGGTCGACAACGGACGGGGAATCCCGGTCGCCGAGCATCCCACCGAGAAGGTGTCCGCGCTGACCGTGGCGCTGACCATGCTGCACGCCGGCGGCAAGTTCGGCGCCGGCGGCTACAAGGTCTCCGGGGGACTGCACGGCGTGGGCGTGTCGGTGGTGAACGCGCTCTCCAGCCGGCTCACCGTCGACGTCCACCGCGACGGCTACCACTGGCGGCAGAGCTTCACGCTGGGCGACCCGGACGGCCCGCTGGAGCGCCTGGAGCCGGCCGAGGACACCGGCACCACCGTGACGTTCTACGCCAGCCCCGAGATCTTCGAGACCACCACCTACTCCTACGAGACGCTGGCCACCCGGTTCCGCGAGATGGCGTTCCTGAACAAGGGGCTGACCATCACCCTGATCGACGAACGCTCCGACCGCCGCACCGAGGACGACGAGGAGCCGCAGACCGACACCTTCCGCTACGAGGAGGGGCTGATCGACTTCGTGAAGTTCCTCACCGGCAGCAAGGAGCCGGTGCACTCCTCGGTGATCGCGATCGACGCCACCAGCGACGACGGCAGGGTCAGCCTCGAGGTGGCGATGCAGTGGAACATGTCGTTCAACGAGAGCGTGCACACCTTCGCGAACACGATCAACACCCACGAGGGCGGCACCCACGAGGAGGGTTTCCGGGCGGCGCTGACCAACACCGTGAACCGGTGGGGCGAGACCTGGGGGCTGATCAAGAAGCGCGAGGACCGGGTCTCGGGCGACGACATCCGCGAGGGGCTCACCGCGATCATCTCGGTCAAGCTGGCCGAGCCGCAGTTCGAGGGCCAGACCAAGACCAAACTCGGCAACACCGAGGCGCGCTCGTTCGTCCAGCGGGTCACCAACGACCTGCTCGGCGACTGGTTCGAGAAGAACCCCGCCGAGGGCAAGGACATCGTCCGCAAGTCGCAGGCGGCCGCCAGCGCCCGGCTCGCGGCCCGCAAGGCGCGCGACATCGCCCGTAGCCGCAAGGGCCTGCTGAAGACCGGGCAGTACGGCAAGCTGTCGGACTGCCAGTCCACCGAGCCCGCCGAGTGCGAGGTGTTCATCGTCGAGGGCGACTCGGCCGGCGGCTCGGCCAAGGGCGGCCGCGACCCGCGGATCCAGGCGATCCTGCCGATCCGGGGCAAGATCCTGAACGTCGAGAAGGCGCGGCTCGACAAGATCCTGCAGAACAAGGAGGTCGAGGCGATCATCAACGTGCTCGGCACCGGCGTGCACGAGGACTTCGACGTGCACAAGCTCCGCTACCACAAGATCGTCCTGATGGCCGACGCCGACGTCGACGGCGCCCACATCCGCACGCTGCTGCTGACCCTGTTGTTCCGGTTCATGAAGCCGCTGATCGACCACGGCTACGTCTACCTGGCCCAGCCGCCGCTGTACCGGCTGCGCTGGAGCAACGCCCCGCACGAGCTGGCCTACAGCGACGGCGAACGAGACGCGCTGCGGGACTCCGGCCTGGCCAGCGGCAAGAAGCTGCCGGCGCCGAACAACAACCCGATCCAGCGGTACAAGGGCCTGGGCGAGATGAACGCCGACGACCTTTGGGACACCACGATGGATCCCGAGAAGCGTTCGCTGCTGCAGGTGACCCTCGAGGACGCGGCGGCCGCCGACACCATGTTCTCGATCCTGATGGGCGAAGAGGTCGAGCCGCGGCGGCACTTCATTCAGCGCAACGCCAAAGACGTGCGCTTCCTGGACATCTGATGAGCCTCGTCCGGGTCACGACTGGTGCCGCGGCGGCTCCGGATGCCCGAGCCGCCCACCTACAGATCGAGTGGACGCAGGCGTCCCCTCGATCTTCCGGACGCCCACCCACCTGCCTCGGGCATCCGGAGCCACCGCTTGAATCTCACGCTTGGGCGACGCCTCGAGCCCTTGGCGAGCGCCTCATTCCGAACTATGAACTTGGAGAGTGACCGATGACTGACGGTCCCATCGACGACGATCCCACGGCCGACGTCCCCGAAGAGGGGGCCGACGACGCCGGGACCGTCCCCACCACGGCGCGCACCGACGAGATCGACCTGAACGTTGAGATCCAGCGCTCCTACCTGGACTACGCGATGAGCGTGATCGTGGGACGGGCGCTGCCCGACGTCCGCGACGGGTTGAAGCCGGTGCACCGCCGGGTGTTGTACGCGATGTACGACGGCGGCTATCGGCCCGACCGGGGCTGGAACAAGTGTTCCCGCGTGGTCGGCGAGGTGATGGGCCTGTACCACCCGCACGGCGACTCCCCGATCTACGACACTCTCGTCCGGCTCGCGCAGCCGTGGGTGATGCGGGCTCCGCTGGTGGCCGGCCAGGGCAACTTCGGCTCGCCCGGCAACGACCCGGCGGCCGCGATGCGGTACACCGAGTGCAAGATGGCGCCGCTCGCGATGGAGATGGTGCGCGACATCACCGAGGACACCGTCGACTTCAAGCCCAACTACGACAACCGGGACTCCGAACCGGTGGTGCTGCCGGCCCGCTTCCCGAACCTGCTGGTCAACGGCTCCACCGGCATCGCGGTCGGCATGGCGACCAACATCCCGCCGCACAACCTGCGCGAGGTCGCGGACGCCGTCCAGTGGTCGCTGGAACACCCCGACGCCACCAAGGAGGAGTTGCTGGAGGCCGCCATCGAGAGGATCAAGGGCCCCGACTTCCCGCTCGGCGCGCTGATCGTCGGCCGCAAGGGGATCGAGGACGCCTACCGCACCGGCCGCGGCTCGGTCGTGATGCGGGCGGTCATCGACATCGAGGAGGACCGCTCCGGCCGCACCCTGCTGGTGATCACCGAGCTGCCCTACATGTGCAACCCGGACAACCTGGCCACCAAGATCGCCGAGCTGGTCAACGCCGGCCGGCTCACCGGCATCGCCGACATCCGCGACGACTCCTCGGCCCGCACCGGCCAGCGGTTGGTGATCGTGCTCAAGCGCGACGCCCAGCCGCGGGTGGTGATGAACAACCTGTACAAGCACACCCAGCTGCAGGACACCTTCGGCTGCAACATGCTGGCGCTGGTCGACGACGTCCCCCGGACGCTGCGGCTGGACCAGTTCCTGTCGCACTGGATCAAGCACCAGCTGCAGGTGATCCGGCGGCGGACGGCGTTCCGGCTGGCCGAGGCCGAGAAGATGGCGCACATCTACCGGGGCCTGGTGAAGGCCCTGGACGCCCTGGACGAGGTGATCGCGCTGATCCGGCGCAGCCCGGACGCCGACGAGGCCCGCACCGGCCTGATGGGGCTGCTGGCGATCGACGAGGTGCAGGCCAACGCGATCCTCGAGATGCAGCTGCGCCGGCTGGCCGCCCTGGAGCGGCAGAAGATCATCGACCGGCTGACCGAGTTGGAACGGACCATCGCCGACCTGCAGGACATCCTCGACAAGCCCGAACGGCAGCGCCGGATCATCAGCGACGAGCTGGGTGAGATCGTCGAGAAGTACGGCACCGACCGGCGGACCCGGATCATCTCGGCCGACGGCGACCTGTCGAACGAGGACCTGATCCCCGACGAGGACGTGGTGGTCACGATCACCCACGGTGGCTACGTGAAGCGCACCCGCACCGATCTGTACCGTGCTCAGAAGCGCGGTGGCAAGGGGGTTCGCGGTGCCGGCCTGCGCGTCGACGACGAGGTGGAGCATCTGTTCGCCACCACCAACCACCACTGGATCCTGTTCTTCACCAACCTCGGACGGGTCTACCGGGCCAAGGTGTGGCAGCTGCCGGAGGCCGGCCGGGACGCCAAGGGCGGTCACGTGGCGGGCCTGCTGTCGTTCCTGCCCGACGAGCGGATCGCCCGGGTGCTGACGCTGCGCGGCTACGCCGACGCGCCCTACCTGCTGCTGGCCACCAAGCGCGGCCTGGTGAAGAAGTCCGCGCTGACCGCCTACGACTCGCCGCGCCAGGCCGGCGTGATCGCGATCAGCTTCCGCGAGGACGACGACGAACTGATCGGCGCCGAACTGTGTGCGCCGACCGATGACGTGCTGCTGATCTCCCGCAAGGGGCAGGCGATCCGGTTCCCGGCGACCGAGGAACAACTGCGCCCGATGGGCCGGGTGACCTCCGGGGTCACCGGAATGAAGTTCCGCGACGGCGATTCGCTGCTGAGCATGGCGGTGATCGACGCCGAGATGTCCGAGGACGACCGGTTCGTGTTCACCGTCACCGACGGCGGCTTCGCGAAGCGCACCCCGGTGTCGGAGTACCGGCAGCAGGGCCGCGGCGGTCTGGGGATCAAGGCGATGAAGCTCAACGAGGACCGCGGCTCCCTGGTCGGCGGGCTCGTCGTCCAGGCCGGCGACGAGATCATGGCGATCAAGACGTCGGGCCAGATCATCCGCTCGTCGGTGGGCGAGGTGCCGCCGAAGGGCCGCGACACGATGGGGGTGAAGTTCGTCCACGTGGACGACGGGGACTCCGTTTCGGTGATCGCGCTCTACCCCGACAACGGCGCCGACGAACCCGAGAACGGCACGAACGGCGAGGAATCGACCCAGGCCGATGCGTCGGATACCGTTGCAGGCGACACCGACCCGGAACAACCCACGGACTGACGAGGGTCGAGGAGGAACATGAGCGAACAGCAGGGCACTGCCCGCACGCCCGCGAGCGGGAACGTGTGGACACCGGCCGGCGACGCCAGGTCCGACGTGTACCGGTCGGCGGAGGACGCTCCGACCCTGCCGCAGGCGCCCACCTCCGGCGACGACCCCACGCGGGTCCAGCCGGTGGCTCACGAGGCTCAGGCTCCGGCGCAGCCGGCGCGTCCGCAGGTGGTCAGCGCGGGGCCCCGGTCGCTCGCGCGGCGCACCCGCAAGGCGCGGCTGCGGCTGTCGCGGATCGATCCGTGGTCGGTGATGAAGACGTCGTTCCTGTTCTCGGTCGCCTTCGGGATCATGTTCTGGTTCGCGACCTACGTGGTCTGGTCGGTGATCGGCGCGTCCGGTCTGTTCGACGCCATGAACGACATTCTGCAGACGGTGTTGCAGAACCCGAACGACCAGACCCAGATGCGCATCGAGGACTTCGTCAACACCAACAAGGTGCTGGGCATCGCGGCGCTCATCGCGGTCATCAATGTGGTGTTGCTGACCGCCATCGGCACCCTCACCGCATTCCTGTACAACCTGTCGGCGAACATTCTCGGCGGCCTCGAACTGACTCTCGCCGAGGACTGACGGCCGCGTCTCCGGACGGGCCGGAGCGATTCGTCGACGCCGGTAAGACCATCCCCGGTTGAACCCTGCGCGCCGTAGCATGGCCGGGTTCCCCATCCCGACCGGAGGCGAGTGATGACCGACCCGAACCGCCCGTACGACCCGGGCCAGCCCCAGCAACCGCCGTCCGCGGGCAGTCCCTACGGGCCACCCGAGGGATACGCGATGCCCGGACAGCAGAACACTCCGCCCTACGCGCCGCCACCGGGCGCGTCCCAGCAGCCGCCCTACGGCACACCCCAGCCGCCACCCTCGCCCTACGGCGCGCCGCAGCAGCCGCACCAGGGCTACACGCCGCCGCCCGGGATGCCGGCCGGTGGTGCCCCCGGCCAGCCGCCGGGTGGGCCGGGCCAGCCGCCCGCCGGACCGGGCTGGGGCCCCGCGCCCTACTCGCAGCCGCCGCAGCAGCCGGGCCAGAAGAACGCGAAGGTCCCGCTGATGATCGGCGGCGCCGTCGTCGTGGTGATCGCCCTGATCATCGGCATGATGCAGCTGTTCAACCGCGGGGGAGGCTCGACCACCGGAACCCCGACGGAATCCAGCAGCCCGCAGCCGACCGCGTCCGCCACCGGCGGTGGCGTGGGTGCCGGCTCGGCCACCGAGGTGGTGCAGAAGTACTTCGACGCGCTGGCCGCCGGCGATCCGGACACGATCTTCGGCCTCGTCCGGGGCGACCTGCCCGACCGCACCTTCCTGACCAAAGAGGTGATGACGGCCGCCGTCCAGGCCGCCCCGATCAGCAACCTGAAGCTGACCGAGCTGAAGTCCAGCAACTACAGCGCCGAGATCGAGGCCGAGTACACGATCAACAGCCGCACCCAGCGGCAGAAGTTCTACGTCTCGGGGCGGGACAACCAGTGGTACCTGACCACCATCGCCGCGCGGCTGTACGTCAAGGGGCTCAACCCGGTCGACACCGGACTGACCGTGAACGGCATCGCCGTCCCGGACACCGACAGCATCTCGGTGTTCCCCGGCGGCTACACCCTGGGCACCACCAATGACACCTTCGCCCTGAACAAGGACAAGGTGGTCGTCGAGGCGCTCACGTCGAGCACCGACGTCTTCCAGATCCGCACGGTGCTCACCGCGGCCGCGCTGAAGGACTTCAAGGCCGCCACCACCAGCCTGGTGAACACCTGCAAGAAGCCGGGCGCCATGCGCAACGCCAAGTGCAACGTCAACTTCCGGCAGCCGAGCGGACAGAAGATCAAGAACAGCACGATCCGGTGCACTCCGTCCGGGCTCAACTCGATCAACCGGATGAAGCCGACCGTGGACACCTCCGATCTGACCATCCGGGCGTCGCTCAGCGTGCGGTTCGAGTGCCGGATGTCGTCCACCAAGGGGCGCGCCTTCCGCGGCTACTCCTACCTGTACACGGTGTACGGGCAGAAGACCGACGCCAAGTGGACGGTGACCGCCCAGCGTCCGTGATCGTCCAGCCTCTCGGGCCGTTCCGCTTCGCCGGGACGGCCCGAGGTGCGTCCGGGCCCGGACGGGCGACGGCTGCGTGGTGGGGTGCGGCGTCCTCGCGGTCGTGGCGGGGTCCTCCCGGTTGTGGTGCGGTGCGGCGTCCTCCCGGCCGTGGTGCACACGATCTCGCGATCGATCACTACTCGCAGGTTGGATCACCGCTTTCATGAAATAACCCGACAGCAGTGACGCAAGGTGCCAGTGGCGACGGATCGCGAGATCGTTGCGCCCGCCCGGCGTCCACCCCGGGCGCTGATTTGGGCACCAAGGGCCGGAGTCGGTAGTGTGGTCACCCGGTGTTCCCGCTCATGCGGGCCTATAGCTCAGACGGTTAGAGCGCCGCCCTGATAAGGCGGAGGTCACTGGTTCAAGTCCAGTTAGGCCCACCGGATCTCCCCGAGATCCACGCATCCGACCTCCGGCTCTTTGACTAGGGGATACGCCTTCTCCGAGCAGATTGAGCGAGTGCTCGATGTGACACCTCAGAAGCTGACTCGACGAGCCCGCACACGACTTCCGCAATTGCCTGGAGCGATCGTCTATGGGTGGCCGGCGCTGGGCACGAGCCGGGACGTCCTGGGCCTGATCGTCGGCCACGACAGTCTCCCTCCTTCGTGCTCCTTCGCGCCAACGAGTTGGGTGTCCAGCACAGATACGAGGTCTGTGGCACTTCGTCGGCGCCGTGATTGTGTGAGTGGCTGCGAGGCAATGCGTGGCGGATCGTAGGCGAACATCGAGGTCCAGGCACGTGTGTCCAACCTTGGAGAGAGGGGAGGGAGACCTTTCGGATTTTTCGAATCTGACTACACTGGACACATGAGCACCCAGGCGACTGAAGCGACGACCCTCCTGCCACCGGCAGACATGGAGGCCATGCTCGACCTGTCGCGCTTCCTTAGCCACATCACTGAGCCAGCCGCACTGTTGGGGCCGGACGGCCAGACCGTGCCACTGCCGATGGAGGCGTTCCAAGTACTGGTGAAGGTGGTGGAGTCGATGCGAGCGGGCAAGGCGATCACCGTCGCCCCGCTCGATCAGCAGCTCACCACGCAGGAGGCAGCAGACTTCCTTGGGATCAGCCGACCGACCCTGGTGAAGTTGCTCGAACAGGGCGAAATCCCCTACGAGCGACCTGCGGCCGGCCGGCACCGCCGGGTGCGGCTCAGCGATGTCCTCGACTACCAAATCCGCAAGCGCCAGGAGCGCCGCACCACTCTCGACCAGATGACCGCGGACGCGGCGGAGGCAGGGCTCTACGACGAGGTTCCCGACTACAGCGAAGCCCTGCGCAGAGTCCGCAAGCGTCGGGCCAGCTGAATTTGCACAACCGGTAGCCAAGCCGTGCGGATACGGGTCATCAGTCGTCAGCGCGAGGCTGCATCGCGGGCGATGGATAGACCGTGAAGACGCGTTGTCCGTTCAGCCATTCGGTGAGTCGCCGTGTCTCGATGCTCAGTGCGTCCCGGGCCGAGGACGGTACGTCTTCCAGGAGTCTGAGCTGCACCGAGCCGGTTGCGTCCTGCACCCACACCCCGACCACACGCCCGTCGACCCACACGGTCGTTCCGGCGTTGCCCGCGCTGTCGAACAGGTGGGGTGCGTGGTCTCCGAGGAAGAAGTCTCGCTGCTTCCAGCCCATGACGGTGGGATCGAGAAGCGGTAGCAGCGCGACCCACGGCTCGGGGTCGTCGACCACGTCGAGGTCGTCGGGTCGGAGCCAGGCGAGCGAGCCGTTCTCCAGCGAGACGGGCCTCGCCCCGAGGTCGTCGAGGGCAGTGCGGGCGATGGCCTTGGTGGCGCCGAGCCACCAAGCGATGTCGTCGACCGTGCCCGGCCCGTAGGACCATAGCCACCGGTCGACGAGTTGGGCGTAGCCCGCTCCGGACTCGAGCACGTCGGGAACGTCGCCGTGCCACCACGAATCGGTGGTGGTCCACAGCGGACGGCTGGTGTACCAGGCTCCGGCGTTCTCGGCCCGCGCCACCCGGCCGTCCATGCTCAGCTGCGCCAGGACCTTCGGGGCGATCGCGAGTTTTCCGCCCCAGGCCTTGTCCGGTGCCTGCACGATGACTCCGCTGACCTCCGCCACCTCGTCGCGGAGCTGCTTCGAGGAACGCGGCACGCCGTCGGCGAGATGATCCAGCACCGCCTGCTCCGCACGTGCCAGCCAGTCCGCACCTTCGCCCGATTCGACCGACCCCCAACGTTCGAGGTCTTTGATGAACCGCCTGCGGTAGATGGCGGCGATGCGGGCGGCCGCGCTTCCCCAGACGGCGGGCACGAGATCGCGGGGGAACACGAAGATCGTCTCCCGCATGGACTGCTGCCTGACCAGCGTCCGGGTCTCGTAGAGCGCCCGCTCGACGTCGCCGACGCTCACCGTGTCGCTGCGCGCCCAGCACGACAGGTGCACGCTCGGCGGGTCGGTCGCGTGCAGGCAGACGACCGAACGAGCGGCGTCCTCGGGGGTGCGCACCCTGGTCGAAACGGCGAGCGCGTGACGCACGCCGATGCGGGCACGACGCTCCTGATCGGTCACCACCCTCACCACGGCCGCGTGCGTCTCGGTCATCAGCGTGCTTCTCCCTCGGTCGCTGCCGTCAGGCGCCGTGCCCAGCCGCGCATGTACTCGATCGCCTCCGGTGGGCCGTGCACCACGAAGGGGGCCCCGGTGGCCGCGAGGATGAACGCCGCCCACTCCAGCGAGTCGGCGGGAATGAACACCTCGCAGGCGTCGGCGCCCCGGGCTTCGACGCTGCCGTACTGGGCGACCTCGCCCTCGACCTGTTCGATCGGAGCGTGGACGGTGGCCCGAACCGGGTATCTCGCGGGCACCGAGGTGATCTGCGAGTGGACGTACTTCACCGGGTCGGCGTGGGGCAGCTGCCGGGGTGCGAACTTCTTCCCGCTGCGGCGCGGGTCGTCGATGTGGTCGATCCGGAAGGTGCGCCAGTCCGCGTGCCGGAGGTCCCAGGCGATGAGGTAGAGGCGGTAGTCGGCGCTGACGATCCGGTGCGGATGCACCGAGTACTCGGACGCCTCCCCGTCCTGCGTCCGGTAGGTGAAGACGAGGGCCTCGTTGTCGCGGCACGCAAGAGACAGCATGGTCAGCGACCCGACCGGGGTGCGGTTCACGTCGAGGGTCGAGACCTGCGGCATGGCGACGGCCTGCAGGCTGTCGATGCGGCGGCGGATGCGTTCGGGCAGTACCTGGACGATCTTGGCCATCGCGCTGACCGCCGCCTCCTCGGAGGCCGGATAGATGCCCGAGGCGATCTCCTTGAGCCCCATCACGACCGCCGTGGCCTCGTCCTCGCTGAGCACCAGCGGCGGAAGCGACGCACCGGGACTGAGCTGATAGCCACCGCCCGTACCTCGGGTGGTGGTGATCGGGTAGCCGAGTTTCTGAAGACCGTCGACGTCTCGACGGAGGGTGCGCGGGCTGACCTCCAGCCTGCGGGCGAGTTCGTCGCCGGGCCAATGACGGCGGCCCTGCAGCAGGCTCAGCAACTCAAGAGCCCTCGTTCCGGTCGTCATACGCCCACACTATCGGCGCTTGTGGACATATAACGACCACAAGCCCAGTGATGATGGAGGTGTCACCCAGGAATGGAGTCCCAGCCTCAAGACCAGCACCAGCTGAAAACACCGACGCACTGAAGGAACAATGATCATGCGCATTCTCGTCACCGGAGCGACCGGTACCGTCGGACGCCACCTCGTCTCCCGACTCCACCACGCCGGCCACCAGGTCCGGGCACTCACCCGCAACCCGGCACGGGCCGCGTTCCCTGACGGCGTGGAGGTCGTCGCGGGCGACGTGAGCGACACCGGCTCCCTCGAGACCGCCTTCGACGGAGTGGACGCCGTGCACCTGATCACGTTCGGCGGCGACGGCTACGACGACCTGACCAACGGCGCCGAGATCGTCACCCTCGCCGGCCGATCGGGAGTTCGGCGAGTCACGGTGCTCGGCGGCTGGTCCCCGACCAGCATCGAAGAAGCCGTCATGTCCAGCGGCCTGGAGTGGACGATCCTGCAGCCCAAGGAGTTCATGGGCAACGCCCTCGAATGGGCGGAGGAGATTCGCACGGCCCGCACCGTCTCGATGCTTGCTACGTTCCCCAGCGCGATGGTCCACGAGGCCGACATCGCCGCCGTCGCCGCCACCGCACTGACCGAGACCGGTCACCACGGGCGCAGCTACCAGCTGACCGGCCCGGAGGCCCTCACGCCCGCCGAACGCGCCCAGCACCTCGCCGACGCGATCGGCGAGGCGATCACCTTCGTGCAACTCACCGAGGAACAGGAGCGCGCCAGGCTGCGCGGCTACGGGTACGACGATGAGTTCGTCGAGTTCGGCATCCAGCTCGCCACCAACCCACCCGACATCGCCGGCATCGTGCTCCCCACCGTCCAGAACGTCACCGGACGCCCTGCCCGCACCTTCGCAGCCTGGGCACGGGAGAACGCGGAGCGGTTCCGTTAACCGGCCCCCCGGCGCCGTGGCGCGTGCCATGCTTCGTCCCACAGGATGCTCCTGTCCCAAATCGGGTAGCGAAGGGAGCGGCGCATGCAGAACAGCACCCGTCCGGGCTGGCGGACGCCGCTCGTCGTCGGCCTGGCCGCCGCGCTGGCCGGGGGCGTGCTCGGCGGCCTGATCGTGGGACGGGTCGCCCCGCAACAGACGGCGACCGCCTGCGATGCCGTCCAGGTCGCGCGGAACGTGCTGCCCGCCGTGGTGACCGTCTTCGCCAGCGGGGGTGGATCGTCCGGCTCGGGCAGCGGGGCGATCATCGCCGCCGACGGGGTGATCCTGACCAATGACCACGTGATCGACGTCGGCACGCGGGGCGGCACGATCGAGGTGCTGCTGAACAACGGCGAGTTGTTGCCGGCGTCTCTGGTCGGCACCGATCCGCTGACCGACCTGGCCGTGCTCCGGATCGAACGGACGAACCTGCCCAGCCTGCCGCTGGACGCCAACCGCACGGTCGTGGTCGGCCAGCCGGTGGTCGCCCTCGGAGCCCCGCTCGGCCTCTCCGGGACGGTCACCGCCGGAATCGTCTCGGCGCTCAACCGGGACGTCCCGGTGCCGAAGGCGTCCGGTGGCACCACGGTGCTGGCCGGCGCGATCCAGACCGACGCCTCGATCAATCCGGGCAACTCGGGCGGGCCGATGGTCACCTGCGACGGCCAGCTGGTCGGGGTCAACACCGCCGGCGCCACCGTGCCGAACGCCGGGGGCGTGGCCGGCGGCGGCAGCGTCGGCATCAACTTCGCCGTCCCGGTCTCGACGGCGAAGCGGATCTCGGACGAACTGATCGCCCGGGGACGCGCCACGCACCCGTGGATCGGCGCCAAGACGGCGGAGATTTCCGCCGAAGTGGCGTCCCGGCTGGGCAGCGTCCCCGGCCTGTTCGTGCAAGAGGTGACCGCGGGCGGACCCGCGGCCGCCGCCGGGCTCATGGTCGGTGACGTCATCACCAGCATCAACGGCACCCCCGCCAGCGCGGTCAGCCTGGCATTCCTGCTGGTCAGCGCGGGAATCGGAGACCAGGTGGCGATCGAATACCGGCGTGCGGGGGAGAACCGGCAGGCGACGCTCACGCTCGTCGAACAGCCCTAGCGAGCCGTCACGGGATCCCGGCGTTCGCCGGGATGACGAGGGTCGTCATCCCGGGCTCGACCCGGGATCCCGCCCGGCAGCCGTCCAGCGGGCCGCCTGCTCGTCCATCACCCGACGAGTGGCGATGCTCACGTCGCGCCACCGGGGGTCGATCGCACCGGCGTCCACCTGATCGGCGAAGTCGTTCAGCTCGTGATGCATGTTGTCCGGCGCGGCCAGTCGTTTCACGTCAAACAGCACCGTGGAGTCACCGCCACGCTGGTGCCGTTCGACGTGCGACAGCTCACCCGGGTCGTCGAAGGTCACCGCGGCGTCCTCACCGTGGATGACGCTCGGTCCGAGCCCGGCCACCACCTTGGAATACACCGTGTCGACCACGAACGAGCCGTAGTCGAGGGTGATCGTGCCGCCGCCCTCGAAGCCGTTCGACAGCCACAGGCTCGCCCCCGTCGTCCGCTCGGGAGCACCGAACAGGTCCAGCGCCGGCTGCAGGCAGTACACGCCGATGTCGGCGAGCGCGGAGTTGCCCAGCGACGGGTCGAACGCGTTCATCGTCTCTCCCTCGCGGAATCGGTCGTAGCGCGAGGAGTACTGCAGCTTCTCGATCCGGGCGTACCGGATCTCGCCCAGCGTCGACAGCTGGTCGCGGACGACCGCGTGTCCGGGGGCGTGGATGCTGCGCAGCGCCTCCATGGCGATCACCCCCCGGTGCTCCGCGGCGGCGAACATGGCCTCGACCTGGTCGGACGAGATCCCCATCGGCTTCTCGACCAGGACGTGCCGGCCGGCCTCGATCGCCTGCATCGCCTGATCGGCGTGCGCGTAGTTCGGGCTGGCCACATAGACGGCATCCACCGCCTCGATCATGGCCGCCAGGTCGTCGAAGGCGCGTGCCAGGCCCATCCGGGCGGCGAACTCCTCACCCCGGGCCAGGCTGCGGGAATACACCGCCTCCGGGACGACCCGTCCGCTGCGGCGGCAGGCGGCCACGAACCACTCGCTGATGAAGTTGGTGCCGATGATGCCGAAGCGCAGCATGTCGTCCCTCCCGGTCGTCGCCGGACGGGCGCCCGGGCCCTTCCGACGCTAGTACCTGGACGGGAACCGTGCCAGGCCGTCCCGTCCCCGCCGGAGCCGGTCGATCAGGCGGTGGGTCCCTCGGAAGGGAAGGTGGGCGGCGGGATCACTTCGCCGCGGATCGGTTCGTTCCGATTCACCTCACGCCGGACCAGGAACCCCACGGCGAGCAGGACGACGCCCCAGACGATGGCCAGGACGCCCAGCCAGAGCGCGATCGCCAGGGCGGCCACCTCGGGCGAACCGGCGATCAGCCAGCCGGCGACCAGCCAGAACACGCCACCCAGCACGAGCAGCCAGCGGGGAGCCGACTGCTGCTGGGTGAACGCCGAGACGATTTCGAGGACGCCACGCAGCATCAGCCAGACGCCGAGCACCCAGGCCAGCGCGAAACCGGCGGTCACCGGCGACAGGACGGCGATCAGGCCGGCCACGATGCCCGCGAGGGCGGTGACGAGCAGGAAGCCGCGGGATTGGCCGGGCAGCGGACGCACCGCCATCGCGGCGGCGAGCACGCCGTCCATCAGGGCGTAGACACCCCAGAGCACCACCAGGGTGAGCGCGGCCCCGATCGGGAACATGGCGGCGACGATGCCGAACACAAGGGCGAGGGCACCCGAGACCAACAGATAGGTGGAGGAACGCTTCATCAGGTCGAACATGAGGGACTCTTTTCGACGTGGTGGATGGCGGTGTGCCACCCGAGGGTCCAAGTCTTCCACCGGATCCGCACCGCGCGGGGTTGCCCTGCCGACGGCATGCGAACCCCCGCCCCCGACGTCCCTGTCGTGCCGGGGCTTGCGCCCTAGACTGTCGGTTCAGCACCGGGCCGGCCGGTGTCACCGACGGACGGAGCTGCAACGGTGCCTTGGCTCGATGTGATCGGCTGGACGCTCCAGGTGATCATGGTGATCGGCGCCGTCTACGGTCTCTATCACGTCGTCATCGGTCTCAACGCCTTCGGGGAACTGAAGCTGCCCGATCCGGAACCGGGCGAGAAACAGCACCGGTTCGCCATCGTGGTGTGCGCCAAGAACGAGTCGGCGGTGATCGACCAACTGCTGCTCACCCTGGGCAACCAGGACTATCCGCGTGCGCTGTACGACGTCTTCGTGGTGGCCGACAACTGCACCGACGACACCGCCGAGATCTGCCGCCGCGCCGGCGCACACGTCTACGAACGCACCGACCCCGACCGCAAGGGCAAGGGGTTCGCGATGGCCTGGTTCTTCGAGCGGTTCAACGTCGACCATGCCGGACGCTACGACGCCTGTGTCGTCTTCGACGCCGACAACGTCGTCGAGGTGGGCTTCCTGGAGGCGATCAACACCCGGTTCAACCACGGCGAGACCATCGTCGTGGGCTACCGGACCGGCAAGAACCCGTCCTCGTCGTGGGTGGCCGGCTGCAGCACGCTGTACTGGCTGCTGCAGACCCGGTTCTTCCACCTGCCCCGCAACCGGTTCGGCTGGTCGCTGTTCTCGGTCAGCGGGACCGGTTTCGGCTTCCTGCTGTCCGTGCTGGACGGCAAGGGTTGGGACACCCGCACCCAGTGCGAGGACATCGAGTTCACCCTGAACGCGGTCGCCGAGGGGCACCGGGCCGTGCTCGAGCCGCGGGCGGTGTTCTTCGACGAACAGCCCCAGGGTCTGTGGACGTCGATCAAGCAGCGGTACCGGTGGGCGCTGGGCGGCGTCCAGATCGTGCCGATCTGCACCCCGCGGCTGTGGCGCCGTTGGCGTTCCGGCGACCGGAAGGCACTCGACGGCCTGATCTACAGCGTGGGTCTGCTGGTGTCCGCGATCGCCGGCTGGAGCGGCATGGCGTTCAGCCTGATCACGGCGGCCCGGACGGGCGCGTGGGCGACGTTGGTGCTCGCCACCGCCGCGTTCGGCGTGTTCGCCTACGTGTTCACCGGCATCTTCGGCCTGATCACCGTGCTGCTCGAGGACGCCCGCTGGCCCGGGCGATGGAAGACGATCCTGCTGTTCCCGATCCACCTGTTCATCTGGTGGCTGCTGATGCTGATCGCCTTCGTCTACCGCGACTCCACCTGGCACGACATTCCGCACACCGTCCGATTGAGCCTGTCCGAGATCGAGGCCGAACATCACACCGGACGGCTGCCGCTGCGGCGTCCCGCCAATCCGGACGCAGGCGGGGACGCGGCCGGGAGCTGAGCGGAGTTCAGGCCGCCGACTGGCTCCACTCCCACACCGTGCCGGGGCGTCCACGACCCAGCACGATGCGTTTGCTGCTGACGGAGAGGCCGCGCAGCGAGGCGAGTCGACGGTTCAGGTTCCCCCGGTCGGGCGCGATCCCGCTGAGCGTCTGTGTGATGCCGACCGCGGACGAGACCGGAAACTCGGGCCCGGTCAGCGCCCGGGTGAATTCCAGGTCGCGCCACAGCATGTCGACCAGCAGCGGACGGCATTCGAAGAGCATCACATTGTGGTCGAAGGCCAGCCGCGGGATGTCATCGAAGGAATACCAGTCGGCGTCGCCGTCGCCGACCGCCCACATCGCGACCGACAGCGAATAGCCCCGCGGGTCGCGGTTCGGCTGATCGAAAACGGTGAGCTGGCCGAGGGCGGAGACGTCGAAACCCACCTTGCTGATCACCGCGCGATGGGCGGCGGCGGCCAGCCGTTCGCCCTCGCGCAGCAGCACGCCCGGCAGCGCGGGCATGTTCCGGTACGGATCGGTGGTGCGAGGCTTGGTGGCGACCTCGACCCGCCGCAGGTCCACGTTGTAGCGCAGGGTGATCACGTCCACCGAGACCAGGGATCCGACGTTCGACATTGTCGCCTTCTCCTCGACAACTTTCATTGGTCCAGCTGACTATAACGACTTCCGTCCGGTTCGTTCGGGAATTGCGTGGAGATCCAGCCCCTCGTCATCCCGGACTTGATCCGGGATCCCTCGAACACGATTCCGGCACATTTGCCAGAATGGGCCGGTGTTCCTCAGCCTCACCCTGACCGGACCGGACGCGCCGGTGCTGGGTCACCTGCTGCACAAGCACCCCGACCGGGTGCAGACGTTCACCCTGCCGGTGGGCGATGCGACGGTGTTCTATCCGGAATCGACCCCGCAGCGGGTGCGTGCCGCGCTGTTGCTCGAGGTGGATCCGATCGGCATGGTGAAGCGCCGGCTCAAGTCGCGCGACGGGCTCGCCCCGGGCGACTACGTCACCGATCGGCCCTATGCCGCCTCGTCGATGCTGGCGGTCGCCCTCGGACGGGTGTTCAACACCGCGCTGAACGGCCGCAGCGACTCGTACCCGGAACTGGCCGCGGCGGCGCTGCCGCTGGAGATCCGGGTGCCCGCGGTGCCGGCCCGGCCGGCGGCGTCCGGTGCGCGGTCGGGGCCGGCGCTGGTGCGCCGCCTGTTCGAGCCGCTCGGCTGGGAGGTGGACGCAGTCACCCACGATTTCGGCCCGGACGGCGAGTGGGGACCGGCGCCCTATGTCGACCTGACCCTGACCGGACGCGTGCGGCTGGCGGACGCGCTGGCCCACCTGTACGTCCTGCTGCCCGTCCTCGACGACGCGAAGCACTATTGGGTCGGCTCCGACGAGGTCGCCAAGCTGGTCCGTCGCGGGGAGGGCTGGCTGGCGTCCCACCCGGAACGCGACCTGATCGTGCGGCGCTACCTGAAGTCGCGCCGGGACTACGTCGAGGACGCCACCGCGCGGCTGCAGGCGCTGGAGGACGTCGTCGACGAGGTCGAGCCGGACGAGTCCGAACCCGAGGCCGAGTCCGACCGGAGGGACGTCGAGGCGCCCACGCCGTTGCGGTTGCAGCGGCTGCAGGCCGTGCTGGACGCGGTGCGCGAGACCGGGGCGCGCCGGGTGGTCGATCTCGGCTGTGGCGAGGGGCTTTACCTGAAGGCGCTGCTCGCCGACCCGGCGATCGCGCAGGTGGTCGGGGTGGACGTGTCACCGCGGGTACTGGAGCGGGCGGAGCGCCGGCTCGGGCTCGACCGGCTGTCGGAGCGGCAGCGGGAGAAGCTGTCGCTGTGGCAGTCGTCGGCGACCTATCGCGACGACCGGCTGGCGGGATTCGACGCGATCCTGCTGGTCGAGGTGATCGAGCACCTCGATCCGGACCGGATCGGTGCGCTGGAGGCCGGCGTGTTCGGCGCCGCCCGTCCGGGGCACGTGGTGCTGACCACCCCGAACCGGGACCACAACGCGATCTACGGACTACCCGACGGCAGCTGGCGGCACCCCGACCATCGCTTCGAATGGACCCGCGACGAGTTCGCCGCCTGGGCCGAGGCCGTTGCCGGCCGCCACGGCTACCGGGTCGAACTGCGGGGCGTCGGCGCGGTCGACCCCGAGGCCGGCTCACCGACCCAGCTCGCGCTGTTCACCCGGGGGGAGGCGGGTCGGTGACCGAACTGCAGCTTCCCGCCCTCAGCCTGGTGGTGCTCATCGGAGTCTCCGGCTCGGGCAAGTCCACCTTCGCGGCGCGGGCGTTCGAGCCGTACGAGGTGCTCAGCTCCGACTACTGCCGGGCGCTGGTCAGCGGCGACGAGAACGACCAGTCGGCCAGCGCGGACGCCTTCGACGTGCTGCACCACATCGCCGGCAAGCGGCTCGACCGGGGCCTGCTCACCGTGGTGGACGCGACCAACGTGTCGAAGGAGGCGCGTGCGTCCCTGGTGCAGCTGGCGCGTGACCACGACGTGCTGCCGGTGGCGATCGTGCTCGACGTGCCCACCCAGGTGGCGATCCGGCGCAACGCGGGCCGCGCCGACCGGACGTTCGGGGACGGCCCGATCAAGCGGCAGGCGTCCCAGCTGCGCCGGTCTCTGCGGGGACTGGCCCGGGAGGGCTTCCGGAAGGTGCACATGCTCTCGTCGGTCGACGAGGTCGAGCAGGCGGTCATCGTCCGGGAGCGGCTGTTGAACGATCTCCGCGACCAGCACGGCCCGTTCGACGTGATCGGCGACGTGCACGGCTGCCTCGACGAACTGCTGCTGTTGCTCGAACGGCTCGGCTACCGGGTGGCCCGCGACGAGGCCGGACGGGCGGTCGACGCCGAGCACCCCGAGGGGCGCCGGGTGGTGTTCGTCGGCGACCTGGTCGACCGCGGACCGTCCTCGGTGGGCGTGCTGCGGCTCGCGATGGGCATGACCGCCGCCGGACACGCCCTGGCGGTGCCGGGCAACCACGAGGCGAAGCTGATCCGGGCGCTCGACGGCCGCAACGTGCAGGCCAGTCACGGCCTGGAACGGACGCTGGCCGAACTCGCCGGCGAGACCGACGAGTTCCGGGTGGCGGTGCGGGAATGGTGCCGCGGTCTGATCTCGCACCTGGTGCTGGACGACGGGAACCTGGTGGTCGCCCACGCCGGGCTCAAGGAGGCCTACCACGGCCGGGCGTCCGGACGGGTGCGCTCGTTCGCGCTCTACGGCGACACCACCGGCGAGACCGACGAGTACGGCCTGCCGGTGCGCCTGCCGTGGGCGCGGGAGTATCGGGGGCGGGCGCTGGTCGCCTACGGGCACACGCCGACGCCGACGCTGGAGTGGATCAACAACACGCTCTGCCTGGACACCGGCTGCGTCTTCGGCGGCAAGCTCTCGGCGCTGCGCTACCCCGAGCGGGAGACGGTCTCGGTCGATGCGGCCGCCGTCCACTACGAGCCGGTGAAGCCGCTGATGCCCGAGGCCGAGCAGCGGGAGCCGGACGAGCTGCGCCTCGACGACGTCGCCGGGCGCCGCTCGGTCGAGACCGGCGTGATGGGCCGGGTGACGATCACCGCCGAGGACGCCGCCGGCGCGCTCGAGGTGATGAGCAGGTTCGCGCTGCACCCGCGGTTGGTGCCCTACCTGCCGCCCACCATGTCGCCGGTCGCGACGGCGAAACGGGACGGCTACCTGGAGCACCCCGACGAGGCCTTCGCCACCTACGCCGAGTGGGGCATCGACCGGGTGAGCTGCCAGGAGAAGCACATGGGCTCCCGGGCCGTGATCTATGTGCGCCCGGACGGCGGGTCGGTCTACACCCGGACCGGGCGCTCGTTCTTCGGTGCCGAGTCGACCGCGGAACTGCTCGGCCGGGTGCGGCGCGCCGTCGCTTCGGCCGGGCTCGACCGGGAACTGGCGTCGGACTGGTTGCTGCTGGACGCCGAACTGCTGCCCTGGTCGGCCAAGGCCGGGGGACTGCTGCGCGAGCAGTACGCCCCGGTCGGCGCGGCCGCGGCGATGGCGCTGCCGCCGGCGGTCTCGGCGCTGCGGGCGGCCGCCGATCGCGGACTCGACGTCACTTCACTGCTGGGGCGCACCGACGCCCGGCTGACGAACGCGCGCGCCTACGACGCGGCCTGGCAGCGCTACGTCTGGCCCACCGACGGCCTGGACGGGGTACAGCTCGCGGTCTTCCAGGTGCTGGCGGCCGAGGGTTCCTCGTTCGCCGATCGCGACCACGGGTGGCACCTGGAGGTGGCCGACCGGTTGGTCGCCGCCGATCCGGGGCTGTTCCGGACCACTCGGCGGCTGGTGGTCGACGTGGGCGACGCCAATAGCGTCGCGGCGGGCGTCCGGTGGTGGGAGGAACTGACGGACGCCGGCGGCGAGGGCATGGTGGTGAAGCCGCTGGCGAACCTGGTGCCGGCCACGAAGGGCCGGCGTCCGCAGCCGGGACTCAAGGTGCGTGGCCCCGAGTACCTGCGGATCATCTACGGACCCGATTACACCGAACCCGCCAACCTCGACCGGCTGCGGAACCGCAACCTCAGCCGGAAGCGCTCGCTCGCGCTGCGGGAATACGCGCTCGGGCTGGAGGCGGTGGACCGGCTGGTCGCCGGCGAGCCGCTGTGGCGCGTCCACGAGGCGGTGTTCGGCGTGCTCGCCCTGGAGTCCGAACCGGTCGATCCGCGGTTGTGAGTCTGGGTGAGGTTTGGGCTTGCTTGCGGTGGTTGCGTCTGATTCCGGTGGATGGGGGTGCGTCTGACTCCGGTGGCCGGAGGGTGTCGGCGTCCCTGCCCGCTTCCGCTCGCCCTACTTCGCCGGGCGAGTTGCGTTCCCACAAGGGGGCTCGCTCCAACGCCCACCCAACGCCCATGGACGCCGACACCCTCCGACCACCTTCGGGGTCGCGTTCGCTGCCCATAGACAAACGCGTGGCTCTCCAGGGCACGCCCGGGAGCCGTCTGCGTCATCCCGGGCTTGCCGTCTGTCGTCATCCGGCGCTTGCTGTCTACGTCATCCCGGGCTTGCCCCGGGATCCCGTTGACCGGGTAGCCGGACCGGTGCCGGGGATCCCGGCATTCGCCGGGATGACGAGGGGTCGCGGATGACGGAGACGGGATGACTCCCCCTTTCCTCGTGCCCGGACCCGGCAGCCGTCTGCCGTCATCCCGGGCCTGCCGTCTGCCGTCATCCCGGGCCTGCCGGTCGAGCCGATGTACATGCCGGGCTTGCCGTCTGTCGTCATCCCGGGCTTGCCCCGGGATCTCTTGCGGGCTCTGTGGGGCAAACAGTGCTGCACGAAGGGAGCGGATCGGGATCCCGGCGTTCGCCGGGATGACATAGCGACGAGAACTGGCAGTGGTGCCGTGTCAGATCCAGCGCCGGACCCGTGCCCGGTAGTCCGCGTAGGCGTCCCCGAAGAGCTGCGCCAAGGCCTCCTCCTCGGCTTCGATCTGCGGACGCAGCGTGAGCATCAGCCCGGGGACGGCCGCGAGCGTGCGCAGTCGTCCGCTCCATGCGGTGTGGGCGAGCAGGCCGAGCACGATCGAGCAGTACATCGGATTGCGGGTGTAGGCGTAGATCCCGTCGGTCACCAGCGTGGTCGCCTCGGACGGATCGTGCGGCATCGACGTCGTGCCCGCCCGGTCGAACCGGCGAAGGGCCACGATGCCGAGCGCCAGCGAGCCCGCTCCCAGTCCGCAGGCGAGGACGGTCTGCCCGGGGAAGCGGCGCCGTCCACCGGCCAGCGCGGTCAACCCGG
>JAGPGQ010000203.1 GCA_018055925.1 Micropruina sp. | reverse complement strand
TGTCGACGCCGTTCGCCGGGTTGTTGCGTCCGATCCCAAGGGCAGGACGGGGAACACCGGCGGCAACCACGAGCCGCTCGATGCGGCGGGCGAGCGGATTGCCGCACGCATCGCGTCCGACCTGGGACGGTTGCGCGGAACGAGTAGTGCGTACACGGTCGACCTCGGTGACGCGTACTTCCAGGCCGCCTCCTACGAGGGCGATCAGGTGCTGATCGAGGTCGCCGCCGAGCGGTTCATGCCCGCCGATCGTGCGCTGGCGCCCGGCAGCCACAAGCGGCTGATGGCGCTCGGGTTCAGCCGTCCGACGCGGGCCTGGCCGAACTGGTGGATCGCCATGGAGCACAGCTCGGACGACGGACTGCTGTACGCGGCGCGGGCGACCACGACCGCTTTGCTGACGATCTACGAGATGTCCGCCGCGGACATCGCCGACGCGCTGGGAATGCCGGCGTTCGACCGCGGGGAGTCCGTCGAGGTAGCACGGGACACCCGGGCCAGGATCCAGTTGCGCGCCGAGGAACGGACTGACGGGTCGTGGCTCAACCTGTGGGCGTCCCTCGATGGCGACGGGAACCTGCAGCTGCACGGCCAGGACCTCGGCCCGGTGACCCGGCCGGTCAGCCCGGATGGCGAGTACGAGTACGTCATGACCATCGCCGCGGCCGATGTCCCCCGGTTCGTGGAACTGGCCGGCGGGACGCCGGGGCACAACGTCCTGCAATTGCTCGCCGACCGTTGGAGTGGGCCGGCGTCCTTCGAACTCGAACGGATGCTGCGCGCGTCCGACATCCCGGTGAAACGGCATATCTGGTAGCGGCCTCGGCATCAGTGCCGATCGAAGGCGGGTAGCAGAACTGTCGGCGGCGGCTGTCAGAGTGTCGGTGACCAGGTGAGGCATGGTCGGCGTGGGCCAACGGTGGGACTTCGCGCACGATCACCAGTTCCAGGAGGATGAGCGATGAAGGGATTCGCGACTCGTCTACTCGCTTGCTTGAGGCGATTGTGCGAAAGCCCTGCAGACCTCGGCTCCCCCGCTGCGGACGGCGAGGTCGTCCAGCTCGCCGAATCAAGCGAGCTCACCACATCGTTCCTCCTGGAGCCACTGGCGTGGCGAGTGCGAGTGGTTGAGCACATTCTGGTCGACAGCGCCCACAACTGCGAGCGCCGGAGGTCGGTGCAGTGCGCCCCGCTGCGGCAGTTCCTGGCGGACCGGGGATTCCCCGTAGGTGCGGGTGCTCGGTCCGCGATGGTGGTGGTCAACGTCGCGTCGGTGCCGCGTGGACCTCTGATGAACTTCGATGTTGAAGGACCACTTGGCTCCGCATACCTGCTGCCGCGACACGCGATCGCCGAACGTCAAGCGGCGTTCCTCCGGAGGCTCGCAACGGACGCGTCGCTGGTGGTCACAGACGGGTGTTACGCACTCTTGCGCGGCATGGTCGGCCTGCCGCTGGGCGATGCGCTTGCGGAGTACGGAACCCGCCGGTTCAGCATGGTCAGCTACCTACGCGGAGGCCTTGGAGTAGTGGATCTGAGCCGATACGAGAAGCAGTGGGCCGAACTCGGTGAGAGCTCCGTCGACTTGCTGGGGGATCGGATCGACGGCGACGAGGACGCCATCGCTTCGCTGAACCCCGTTATGGCGCTGCCCGAGGCGATGTCGCTGCTTCAGCTGCCGTCCGTGGACTCATCTCTGGAAGTGCTGGACCGAGCGCTCAACGACTTGTTTGAGCTTCTCACGGAGGCGGAACATGCAGACCGCTCGCAGCCCGAGCCAGGGGCGGCCAGCGAGTTCCTGAACGCGCTGGCTGACTACGCGCTGGAGTACGACCTGATGGTGGCGACGAGGGTCTCCCTTGATGAGCCGTTCATGCTCAAGTACTCAGAACGTCGTGATCTGAATCTTGGGGCCTGGAGCAACGGTGGCAGTCAAGACGTCGTGATCTCCGATGCCGCAAGCAACCATGTTGTGTTGGAGGTCTCTGACCCGAACATCGTGCTGCAGAACGTCCGCGTCACCGCAACGAACTCGGACGGTGCGACTCACGGCGGTTTCAGCAGCCGCGATACCGGGCAGGCGTGGACGTTCTACGCGTCCGACATGGACCGTGACTATCGAGCCACCCTCCACTTCACCGCTCGGCCCACCTGGCGGGTAGGGATCGTGCCGTATGTGGTGACCCTGCTGCTGGTGTTGCTTACCGCCGGGCTGTGGCACAGCGGGACGCGCGGGTTGGGGCAGTTGGCGATCGTGGCAGGCCCGTCCGCGTTGGCCGCGTCGGTGCTGCTCGCTCGAGACCAGTCCACCCTTGCCGCGCACCTTCGGCGACGGACCGATCTTCTGGTCGCTGGGGCTCTGCTGGCGCTTCTTGTATCGTGCGTGGCCCTCTATCTCGGTGTCGGTTATCTCGGTGTCGGTGCCACGTTGTAGCCTCAAGATGAGGCTTGATGAGTTCGACAACCCAACATCCTTGGAGGTTGCAATGGCGAGGAACACGGGGCGCGGATCACGTGTCGGTTCGGTCAACGCCTACTCGCGGTCGCAGATGGGCAGCGGCACCTGGTCGTTGCGCGAAGGGACGACCGGCCGATTCGTTGAGGTGAAGTCGACCGGGGGCGACCTCAAGGGAGTGCGTCGCGAGAAGTAGCGACTGGGCGCTCGTGATCTGAACCGTTTTGCTTGTGGCTGTGTTCGGCCTCCCGCCTTCGACCACAGCGTCGTCCCGGCGGTCCATACTCGACGGATGAAGGTGATCCTCGACGATGACGGACGGCCGCTCGCGGTGGATGTCGTCATCGATGCCTTTCTGAACGGTCTCGGACGAGCCGGTTTGCGAGCCCTCGTCCTCGACCTCGCGACGACGAGTGCCGAGGCGCGGCGGGTGCTGCGGTTGCGGGCGTCCCCGGCAGGATCGGACGTCCAGCGGGAGCTCATCGGCCAGATCGACCATGCGCTCTCGCAGATCGACCTGAACTTCTACGACCCGTACGAGTACGACTACTACGGCGAACTCTCGGACGAGGAGCGCTTCGGTGAACTGTTCGACGTCCTCGACGAGATCGAGCGGCACCTCGACGCCGGGCGTGCCGAGCAGATGCTCCCCATCCTTGACCGGGCGCTCACCGGCTTACGCCAGGTCGGTGAGGATGCGGAGGAGGCGGATGGACTGATCGATGGGGCGGTGGGCCGCGTCGTGACGTTGTACGCCCGAGCCTGCCGGGCCGGCCACCCCGAACCCGTCGTCCTGGCACGCTGGCTCGTCGCGTTCCGTGCCGATCAGCCGCACTGGCTCGACCTGTCGCTGGACGAGTTCGTAGAGGCGTTTGATGAGCCGGCCTGGCTCGCCTATCGTGAGGCGGTCAGCGCCCTGGACGCCGCGTGGACTCCGGACGCCGGCTTCGACGAGGTGACCGCGATGGGTCTCGAACTCGCTGACCGTAACGGCGACGTCGACCGGGCCATCGAGCTGCTGCAGCGCGACGGTCGGACCCCGTTCACTCCCATCATCGAACGCCTCCGGGCTGCCGACCGCGCCGATGACGCGCTGGCATGGCTGGATCGCGGTGTACGCGAGGGCATGGTCGACGCTGGGCCGTACGGTTCCAAGTACGGTATCGCCGCGTCCACCGTCGCCGACCTGTACTTCGCCGCCGACCGGGCAGACGACGCCATTGCGGTGCTGACCGAGGTGTTCAAGCGCCGGTTCGACACCGCGAGCTACCGAATGCTGCTGGAGACGGCCGCGCTGGCCGGGCGTGAGGACGCCGTCCGGACGTCCGCTCTCGCGCTGGCCAGGGCGAGCGCCGACGCGCACGGCGGAGCGCAGCTGGTGTTGCTGCTGCTGTCCGACAACGATCTGGTCGGCGCCTGGGAGGCGGCTGACACCTTCGGCGTCGGTAGTGCGTGGCGCGAACTCGCCAGCGCATCGGAGGACGCGTTCCCTCGCCGGAGCGCCGACCTGTACCGGCCCGCGCTCGCAGACGCTCTGCGTGTCGCCAACACCAAGCGCTACCCGGGGATCGCCGACATGCTGGCGACGATGCGAAGGCTCTACCGCGACGCCGGACTCGGTGCCGAGATCGGTGCCGAGATCCGCGCCATTCGTGCGACCTACCGGCGTCGTCCGGCGCTCATGGCCGCGATGAACGCCATCCACCTACCCAGCTGAGGTGTCGCAGCACGGTCGTTGATGAGGGCTGGTCGCGGATGGCTCGGCGTGTCAGATTGCGTCAGATTCGTGCGCGGTCCACGCCTGCGGAGGCGGAACACCTCCTGGATCGGACGTAATCTCACCAGCGGCGCGGGCGTTCTGGGGTCTCGACAAGCTCGATCAGCGGGGGTGCCGGTCGGAGCGGAACCGAGTCCGAACGCGGATGTCCTCCCGTGGAGCGCCTGAAGTCGGGTCAATGCATCCAGAGGCTGGTGATCGGCAGCAGGTGAAGCCAGCCGTGCAGATGTGCGACGTTCGTCCCGCCGTGCAGGACGACTCCGGTGACCGCGCGGTCGGGGTGGTCGAGGCGGAATCGTTCGAGGCCGGCCCACGCCTTCGGAGTGACCGTCTTGGCAGCCTTCACCTCGATCGCGACCAGGCGGCCGTCCGGGAGCTCGGCGACGATGTCGACCTCGTGGCCGTCGTGGCTGCGGTAGTGGAACAGTGCGGCCGGGTGCTCGCTCCAGGTGGACTGCTTCAGCAACTCCAGTGCGGCGAACTGCTCCGTCAAGAGGCCGAGGTGCTCGCGTCCGCCGATCGTTTGCGCGTGTGCCTCGGACAACCCGGCGAGGTACGCGGAGAGTCCGGTATCGGTGAGGCAGACCTTGGGCCGACGTGAGACGCGTCCGCGCGGGGAGCGTCCCCATGCGGGTAGCGACGCGATCAGGCGCATCGTGGTGGCTAGACGAACGTAGGTGTCCACGCTGTTCTCGGCGATGCCCAGACTGCGCGCAAGCCTGGCCTTGACCAGTTCGCTCTGGCCGCCGGCGGCGACGAGTTCGAGCAGTCCGCGCAGATGGTCGGCATATCCGCCGTGCTGGAGTTCGCGGGCGTCATGGCTGCTCAGGCGTTCGACATAGGACGAGAACCAGCGGCGGGCGCGCGCGGGTGTGCGCCGGAGTGCCTCGGGATAGCCCCCGCGCACAACGCGCGCCGACTCGAGTGCCTCGAACTGGCTTCGCCCGTCGCCCGTAGCGAGCCAGCTGAGAAAGTCCTCCGGTGCCTGCCGGCGTCCGATCTCTCCCTGACTGAGCGGCAGCAACTCGATGGTCTCGGCCCGTCCAGCGAGCGAGTCGCCCATGCCCTTGACCTGGAGGAGGTCCGCCGAGCCGGTCAACAGGAAACGCCCCGGGCGACGGTCCCGATCGACGGACGCCTTCAGCGGGAGGATCAGGCCCGGTGCGCGTTGGGCTTCGTCGACCACGAGCAGGCCGTCTCCGGCCTGCTCGACGAAGAACACCGGATCGGACTGCGCCACCGCGAGCGTGGCGGGATCGTCCAGTGTGACGATCCGCGCCTCCGGGAGTGAACGCGCGAGGTCGGCGGCGAGGGTGCTCTTGCCGACCTGCCGGGCGCCCTGAACCACGACCACCGGTGTGTCCGTCAGTGCCTCCCGCGCAGCTACGGAGACGTGACGGGGGTACAGATCGGGTGCGTCCACGCCCCTACCCTACGAGAGACTTGCAGATTTTCGACATTGAACTTGCAGATTTTCGGGACCAGTCTTGCAGATTCTACGGGCACTGCACCCGGCGCGAGGGCGCGTCCGAGGGCTCGACAAGCTCGAACGGCGGGGCGCCGGTCGGGGTGGAGCAGCGTCTGAACGCGGATGTCCTTATGTCTCAATCATTGTGACATCGCGGGCGCTCGGGTAGGCTCGATGTCCTAATAATTAGGACATAAGGACATGAGATGGATGCGCTATTCCAGCCACCTGACCTGGGGCTCGATGACCTCGCGGTCATCGAGGAGATAGGCCAGATCCGGGCGCGGCTGGCTTCGGTGCTGCGCGCTCCGAAGCGGGGGAAGGGGGGCCTGCGCCGGACGTCCCGTGCCCGCGCGATTCAGGGCTCGAACAGCATCGAGGGCTACACCGTTAGCGATCAGGACGCGGCCGCGGCCGTCGAGGACGAGCCGCCGCTCACTGCCGATGAGCGCACCTGGGCAGAGATCGTCGGGTATCGGCGCGTGCTCACCTACGTGCTCAGCGTGGCGTCCGAGCCGGGCTTCACCATCGACGAGAGCATGATCCGCTCGATGCACTTCATGCTCCTGGAGCACGAACTCGCGAAGTCGCCGGGCAGGTATCGCACCGGTCCGATCTACGTTCACGATGACCAGTTGGACCGCAACGTGTACGAGGGGCCTGAGCCCGAACGGGTGCCAGCACTAGTGCGGCGCTTCGTGCAAGGGCTCGGTGATGCGTCCAGCGATGCCCTGGTGCGCGCGGCGATGGCGCATCTGAATCTGGTGATGATCCACCCGTTCTGCGACGGCAACGGTCGCATGGCGCGAGCGCTGCAGACGATGGTGCTCGCCCAGGATCAGGTGCTGGAGCCCACCTTCAGCAGTATCGAGGAGTGGCTCGGGCATAACACCGACGACTACTACGCCGTTCTCGCCGCGACCGGTGGTGGCGCATGGCACCCCGAGCGGGACACCCGCCTGTGGGTTCAGTTCAACCTCCGTGCGCACCACATGCAGGCGCAGACATTGCAGCGGCGTTTCGACGAGGCCGAACGGCTCTGGGCGCTCCTCGACTCTTTGGTCTCCCGGCATGGGTTGCCCGACCGCTCGGCGGATGCTCTGTTCGACGCGCTCCTGGGGATGCGGGTGACGCGTCCGTCGTACGTGAAGCGGACAGAGGTCGAAGTGCGGACGGCCAGCCGCGACCTGACCAGGATGACGGAACTGGGGCTGCTTGCCGCGCACGGACAGACTCGGGCGCGCTTCTACACGGCGGGCCCCCCATTGGTGGAGGAGATGCGGGCACTTCGGAGACGGCGCCAACCACT
>JAGPGQ010000202.1 GCA_018055925.1 Micropruina sp. | reverse complement strand
CACGTCCAGCAGTTCCGCCACCCGCCAGGGTCCGTGGTCACGCCAGCTCTGCAGCACCACTCCGACCCGGGCTCGCCACGCCTCGGTCGCCTGCTGGGGATCGACGCCCAGCACCCGGACGTCCCCACCCGAGCGCCGGCGGAAGCCTTCGAGGATCTCGATCGTGGTCGTCTTGCCGGCCCCGTTCGGGCCGAGCAGGGCGACCACCTGGCCGCTGGTGATGTCCAGGTCGATCGCATCCAGCACGATCGTGTCGCCGTAGGCCATCGTCAATCCGCGACAGTGGATGACGCCGTTGCTTGCTGTCTCCATGCGTTAGACCATAGCAGTCCTACTACAAATAGCAAGGTTCATGCGGCACCTATCGCGGCCACCCACCCCCCAAGGCCCTGCCTAACTATCTCGGCCCTGCCGTCGACGGGAGGGCAGAGATAGTTAGGGAGGGGTTTGGTCCGGGGCTCCGGACGGGCTGGGCCCTACGATCGCTCCATGGCGCTGCGTGCATTGATCCTGGCGGCGGGGGTGGGCGCCGGGCACAATCAGGCCGCTCGGGCCGTCGACCTGGCGCTGGGCGACATCGACCAGGTCGACCAGGTGCGCCGGATCGACATCCTCGAGACCACCAACGAGGTCTTCCAGAAGCTCTACGACGACGCCTACTTCGCGCTGGTCGCCGAGGTTCCCTGGCTGGTCGGCTGGGGATACGAGAGCCAGGAGGCGCCGTTCAACCTGGCGTCGCTGGTGCAGTGGTGGGACCAGTTGAACACCACCTCGCTGGTGCGCAAGATCCGCGCCTACGACCCCGACATGGTGATCTGCACCCACTACCTGCCGGCGCGGCTGGTGTCGTTGCTGCTGGCCAGGCGGCAGTTGCGGGCGTCCCTGTCGGTGGTCACCACCGACTACGACTTCCAGGGGCTGTGGCTGACGTCCCCGTTCAGCCACTTCTTCGTCGCGCGCGACGAGGCCCGTGCCTACATGGAGGCCATCGGGGTTCCGCGCGACCGGATCCGGGTCTCCGGAATCCCGGTCCGTCCAGGCCTGGACGAACCCGTCGACACCGACGCGGTGCGGGACCGGTTCGGACTGCACCCCGACCTGCCGATCGTGCTGATCTCGGCCGGCGCCTCCGGCGGCGGCTACGCACTCAGCGTGGTCCGCCAGGTTCGGCGTTGCGTGCAGCCGTTCCAGGCGGTGGTGGTGTGCGGGCGCAACGACGGACTCCGCAGGGACGTGGACCAAGTGGTGGGCGACGACCGGGAGCGCTTCCGGGTGCTCGGCTTCACCAACCAGATGCCCGACCTGATGCGCACCGCGAGCCTGTTCGTCGGCAAGCCCGGGGGACTGTCGTCGTCGGAGTGCATGGCGGCCGGCGTGCCGATGGTGATCGTCAACCCGATCCCCGGCCAGGAGGTCCGCAACGCCGACTACCTGGTCGAGGAGGGCGCCGCCGTCCGGTGCAACTACACCCCGACGGTCGGCTACCGGATCGATGCCCTGCTCGCCGACCCCGAGCGGGTGCGGGCGATGGCGTTCAACGCCCGCCGGATCGGACGCCCCGACGCCGGCCGGTCGGTGGCCATGGCCTCGCTGGAGTTGCTCACGCCGCCGCTGTGGATCAGCCGCGAGGCGCAGAAGTCGATGCTGCAGGCCAGCCGGGACGGGATCGCCGCCGTCGACCTGCCGTCCGAGCGTCAGTTGCAGACCCTCACCGATCCGGTGACCGGTGGTTCCCGGGCCGTGATGACCCGGGCGCAGCTGCGTCCGCTGGGGGTCGGGGACCGGTCGTCCTCGGTCCACCTGGTCCGGCGCGAGCTCCGTTCACTGCGGTGGCAACCCGAGAATCTCGACCTCACCGTCGCCGGTCGATGGCTGCTCGCGGACGACCGTTCCCGGCGCTTCGGCCTGGCCGACTGACCCCGCCGGCAGCGGTGCCGGCGGTGGGACAGGGCGGCGGCAGCCCTGGCGTCCGCGCGGCGAGTGTGCTTAGGTCGGTTCAACCGGGAGGACTTCAACACCCCGAAAGGAGCCCACCGAATGCGAGCTCAACGCCGAGTCCGCGGTGCCGCACTTGTCAGTCTCAGCCTGATCGCCACCGGCCTGGCCGGAGGCCAGGCGGCCCTGCCGGCGAACGCCGCGGAGCCGATGAAGGCGATCGCGACCGTACCCACCGCCAAGACGGCGCCGGCCGGCAAGAAGGCCAAGCCGGCCAAGAACTGTCCCCAACTGACGCTGGCCGCCAACTGGTACGGCGACAACGCCAAGCTGATCCAGAAGGCCATCGACACCTACGGAAAGTGCAGCTGGCCGAAGGGACGCGCCCCGCAGGTGCGTCCGTACGCGGTGTTCGACTGGGACAACACCGTGATCAAGAACGACATCTCCGACCAGACCATCTTCTGGATGCTGCGCAACGACAAGATCCTGCAGCCGCCGGGCCGCAACTGGCAGAACACCAGCCGGTTCATGACCGCCGAGGGCGCCGCCGCCCTGCGCAAGGCGTGCGGCAATCTGGCCAAGCCGGGCCAGCCGTTGCCGACCAGCACCAACGTGGCCTGCGCGGACGAACTGCTGTCGGTGCGCAAGACCCAGAAGACCACCTCCGGAGACGAGGTGTTCGAGGGCTTCAACCACCGCTACATGGAGGCCAGTTACGCCTGGGTGTCGCAGATCATGCAGGGCTACACCCCGGCCCAGGTGCGCAACATCGCCAAGCAGGCCCGGGCCGCCGCGCTGAACGCGCCGATCGGGGCCACCCAGCAGGTCGGCTCCAGCACCGAGACGGCCTGGATCCGGTACTACGACGAGATCGAGGACCTGATCCGCACGCTGAAGAAGGCCGGCATCGAGCCCTGGGTGGTGTCCGCCTCGCCGAAGGAGTTCGCGGACGTCTGGGGCGTTGGCGTCGGCATCGACCGGGCCCACACGATCGGCATCGAGCAGATCGTGCGCAAGGGCAAGCTGACCGGTCACCTGAAGGGCTGCGGCGGCCTGCCGAACGGCTCCGACCGGATCATGACCTACATCGACGGCAAGCGGTGCTTCATCAATCAGACGATCCTCGGGGTCAAGGGCCCGCGGGCGTTGAAGCCGATGCCGTTCGCCCTGCGTCCGGTGGTTGCCGGCGGTGACGCCACCACCGACATCTCGATGCTGCGCGACGCCAAGGGCGCCGCGGTGGTGCTCAACCGGAACCGGGACGAACTGATGTGCCACGCCTACGACAACGCCAACGAGCGCTGGGCCGTGAACCCGATGTTCATCAACCCGCTGCCGCAGAAGCAGGGCCTGTACCCCTGCTCGACCACGGCCTACACCGACGCGAAGGGCAACCCGGGCCCGGTGCGCCGCAACGACGGTTCGATCATCCCCGATCAGGCCGACACCGTGTTCGGTCAAGCCTGATCGATCCGAACCCAACCTCCCGAACAAGTCCAGGGGCCTCCGATGACTCGGAGGCCCCTGGCCCTTGTGGGAATGACTGCGACCGGAGAGTGGGTCAGGCCTCGAGGGTGACCTGGGTGGCCCCGGCCGGACGGGCGGCCCGGCGGCGCCGCAGATCGGCCCGCACCTCCGGATCGAGGGCGACGTCCAGGCTCGTCCAGGCCAGCAGGACGGCGCCGTCCAGGGCGGCATCGTCCGCGGCGGGCGTGCGGGCCGACACGGTGAAGTCGGGATTGTGGGCCGGCCCGGTCTCGCCGAGGAACGCGATCATCGGATGGATGGCCGGGACGACCTGCGACACGTTGCCCATGTCGGTGGAGCCGCCCGCGCCGGACGGCATCGGGGCGAGCGTCCGTCCCAAGGCCAGCAGGTTGGCGTCCCAGAAGGCGCCCAGTGCCGGATCGGACTTCACCGGCGCGTAGGGATGCTCGGTGGGTGCCCATTCCCAGGTGCAGCCGATCGCGAGGGCGGCGCCCTCGAAACAGGCCAGCACCTTCTTCTTCAGGGCACGCCACACGTCGATGTCGTAGGCGCGCAGCTCGACCTGCACCACGGCCCGGTCGGGGATCACGTTGGTCGCCTCGCCGCCGTGGGAGATGAAGGCGTTCATGTTGGTGTCGCGCGGAGCCGTCTGCCGGATCAGGCCGAGGGCGACCAGCGCCACGGTGGCGGCCGCGGCCGCGTTGACGCCCTGGTCGGGCATCGCCGCCGCATGCGCGGTGCGTCCGTGGAAGACGACCTCGAACCGGTCCACCGCGGTCGACCGGAAGCCGGTGGCACTCCCGTCCAGGCCGGTCATGCCGTGCACCATCATCGAGAAGTCGACGTCCTCCCAGGCGCCGGCCAGCAGCATCGACACCTTGCCGCCGCCGTGCTCCTCGGCGGGAGTGCCCAGCAGCTTCACCCGGAGGCCGGCCTCGTCCGCCAGCGGGGCGAGGGCCAGCGCGGCGCCGACCCCGGCGGTGGCGATCACGTTGTGGCCGCAGCCGTGACCGATGCCTGGGAGAGCGTCGTACTCGGCACAGATGGCCACGGTGAGGTCGCCGCTGCCGATCACCGCCTCGATCGCCGTCTCCACCCCGTAGGCGCCGAGCCGGGTGGCGAACCCAGCCTCGCGCAGGATCTCGGCGATCCGGGACGACGCCCGGTACTCCTGCCAGGAGAGTTCGGGGTTGGCGTGGATCTCATGGCTCAACGCGAGCAGCTGCTCCCGGCGGCGTTCCACCTCGGCGGACGCGCGCGCCTTGGCGGATTCGAGCAATGGTGTGGCGGACGCTGTTTCGGTCACGGGACTTTCCTGTCGGTGATGGGTGGGGCCGGCTGAAACCGGTCGGCGGACCGGCTTCGGCCCGGGTGTGCAGCGGGTCGGCCCGGTGCAGCGGGGGCGGCCGAAGGTGACCGGGTCAGCCCAGTGCGGCGGCCTGCTCGGCCAGGGCGGTGATCGCCGGCCAGTCGCGGGCCGCCACCCGGTCGGGCGGGGTGAGCCAGGTGCCACCGCAGACCCCGACGGTCGGCAGCGCCAGGAAGTCGGGGGCCGTGGTGACGGTGATGCCGCCGGTGGGGCAGAACCGGACGTCCGGGAACGGGCCCGCCAGTGCCTTGAGCACCGGGATGCCGCCGGCGGCGACCGCGGGGAAGAACTTGAGGAACCGGAAACCGTCGGCGTAGGCGAGCAACAGTTCGGACGCCGTGGCGACGCCGGGCAGCAGCGGGACTCCGGTGTCGTGGCTGGCCCGGCCCAGGGCCCGGGTGTATCCGGGCGTGACCGCGAACGTGCCACCCGCGTCCCGGACCCGGGCGAAGTCCTCCGGCAGCCGCAGCGTCCCCGCCCCCACGGCCGCCTCCGGCACCGCGTTCGCGATCGCTTCGATGGCGGCCAGGCCGGCGGGCGTCCGCAGGGTCACCTCCAGCGCCGACAATCCGCCGGCCACCAGGGCCTTCGCCAGGTCGACCGCGACCGCGGCGTCCTCGATCACGATCACGGGGACGATGGGCCCCCGGTTCAGCCAGGGTTGATTCAGTTCGGTCACGGCATCAGGCTAAGCCCAGGATCGTCCCGGCCGGACGCCCGACATGCGCTCGTCTCGCCGGGGGCCGTCCACCGGTTCAGAAGTCCCAGTCGGAGTCCTCGGTGTTGACCGCCTTGCCCATCACATAGGACGAGCCCGAACCGGAGAAGAAGTCGTGGTTCTCGTCGGCGTTGGGGGACAGGGCCGCCAGGATCGCCGGCGACACGGTGGTGGCCTGCTTGGGGAACAGCGGTTCGTAGCCCAGGTTCATCAGCGCCTTGTTGGCGTTGTAGCGCAGGAACATCTTCACGTCCTCGGTGAGCCCGAGCGGGTCGTACAGGTCCTCGGTGTAGTTCTCCTCGTTCTCGTACAACTCGTAGAGCAGGTCGAAGGTGTAGTCCTTCAGCTCGTCGCGGCGGGCCTGATCGGCCTCCTTCAACGCCTGCTGGTACTTGTAGCCGATGTAGTAGCCGTGCACCGCCTCGTCCCGGATGATGAGCCGGATCAGGTCGGCGGTGTTGGTCAGCTTGGCGTGGCTTGACCAGTACATCGGCGCGTAGAAGCCGGAGTAGAACAGGAACGACTCCAGCATCGTCGAGGCGACCTTGCGCTTCTCCGGGTCGTCGCCGTAGTAGAAGTCGAGGACGATCTGCGCCTTGCGTTGCAGGTGCTCGTTCTCCTCGCTCCACCGGAACGCGTCGTCGATCTCGGCGGTGGAGAGCAGCGTCGAGAAGACTGACGAGTAGCTCTTGGCGTGCACCGATTCCATGAACGCGATGTTGGTGTACACGGCCTCCTCGTGCGGCGTCCGAGCGTCCGGGATCAGCGAGACCGCGCCGACGGTGCCCTGGATGGTGTCCAGCATGGTGAGCCCGGTGAACACCCGGGTGGTCATCAGCTGTTCGTGCGGCCGCAGCGTCCGCCAGCTGGGGATGTCGTTGGAGAGCGGCACCTTCTCGGGCAGCCAGAAGTTGGCGGTCAGCCGGTCCCAGACCTCCAGGTCCTTCTCGTCGGTGATCCGGTTCCAGTTGATGGCTTGGACGCCGCGCAGCAGGGTGAGCTTCTGGGTCATGGTTCCTCGGGTCCTTGCGTGTCGTAGTGGGACGGTGGTTGGGACCCCGGATCAAGTCCGGGTGACGTGGTCGGCCTTCTGGTCATCCCGGACTCGATCCGGGATCTCGCGTGCTCTCGGGGGACGGTTCTCTTCCCGTTCACAGGTGCGTCCCCATTCGGTTCAGGGGACGGTTCTCTATTCGGTTCAGGGGACGGTTCCTTTTCGGTTCAGCGATCGTCCCCGGCTGGGAGAGGAGGAACCGTCCCCTGAACGGGAATGGGAACCGTCCCCTGAACGGGAATGGGAACCGTCCCCGATGAGTCAGTCCCCCGGTGGGTCAGAGGGCGCAGCTGACGCAGCCCTCGACCTCGGTGCCCTCCAGGGCGAGCTGTCGCAGGCGGATGTAGTAGAGCGTCTTGATGCCCTTGCGCCAGGCGTAGATCTGGGCCCGGTTGAGGTCGCGGGTGGTGACGTTGGCGGGGAAGAACAGGGTCAGCGACAGGCCCTGGTCGACGTGCTTGGTGGCCTCGGCGTAGGTGTCGATGATCGCCT
>JAGPGQ010000201.1 GCA_018055925.1 Micropruina sp. | reverse complement strand
GGATCTCGGCGACCGGCGCTCCGCCGAGGCGGATCTCGCCGGACAGCGGATCGTCGAACCGGGCCAGCAGGGTGGCGATCGTCGACTTGCCCGAGCCGGAGGGCCCGATCAGTGCGGTGACCGTCCCCTCGCGCAGTGTGAAGGACACGTCGTCCAGCGCGAGTTCGGCGTCGGGGCCCTCGCCGTAGGAGTAGCTGACGCGGTCGAAGACGACGTCGTGCCCGCGTGGCTCGGCGCGGACGCCGTGGTCGGCGAGGATCGGCGTCTCGATCAGGTCGGTGAGCCGGCGGGCGGCCGCGCCGGCCAGCTGCGAGGACCACATCGAGTTCATCAGCACCTCGATGCCGTAGGGGACCAGGAGCGCGATCAACGAGGTGGCGAGCACATCGGCGACCGTCACCGCGCCGAGTTGGACGAGCCACGCCCCGCCGCCGATGTTGATCAGCAGGATCAGCGGCACCGCCAGCAGCGACGTACCCAGGGAGCTGACCCGGATGAGCGGGCGGACCCAGTCGTAGTAGAAGTCCTGGAACTCCTCCGCGGACTCCTGATAGGCCCGATGCGCGCGGCCGACCCGGCCGAACGCCTTGACCACGGTGATGCCGGTGACGAACTCCACCATGCGCGCCGACACGACCGAGAGCTTCTGGTCCATCTGGACCGTCTTCTCACCCATGTCCTTCATGCCCAGGGCCATCGAGAGCCCGTACAGCGGAAGGGTCGCGATGGCCAGCAGCCCGAGGCGCCAGTCGATGGTGAAGGCGTAGGTCATCAGCGCCACGGGCATCACGATCGCGGCCGTACCGTCGACCGGCTGGTGCGCGATCAGGTGGTGGATAGTGCCGATGTCGTCCTGCAGCGCCTTGCGCACCCGACCGGAGTTGGTGGCGGTGAACCAGGTGAGCGGAGTCTTGGCGAACCGGTGGATCATCCGCTGGCGGATGACGTGGCCGAGCCCGATGTCCGCCAGGTGCGTCACCAGCAGCGCGGTGAAGTAGACCACCAGCCGCAGGGTGAACGCGATCAGCAGCACGCGCAGCCACACGTTGACCGCGTCGCCGTCGACGTCCGTCCCGTCGCGGGCGGCGTCGAGCAGGACCACGCCGATCTGCACCAGAGCGATGTAGGGCACGACGGCCAAGATCCCCGACACCACCGCGAGCAGCCGTCCGACCGTCAGGCTGGTGGCCACCGGCCGCATCAGGTCCTTGAGCGCCCGCGCGTCGGCCCTCTGCTGCGCCTTGGCGTCGGCGACGGCCGCATCGGTGGACTGCTCCGTAGGCGCGGCCTTGATCGAGACATCGGTTGTCGTCATAGCTCTTCCCGAGTGGACTGTTGGAACTTAGCTAAGGCTAACCATACTGAAAAGTGAATGGCGTTTATATATGGCGTCGCCATCTGGACGCCGCACCCCTCGACCGCCGATGGACGGCCTCCGATGAGTGGCGGGTGAACCGACGGGGACGCCGAACAGTCCCGGGCTGCAGCCCCCTACCGAGGCGGTTCGACGCCTTGATAGTCGGCGAGGTGTGCGGCTCCGGCCACCTCGTACTCGAGGACGACGATGCCCGAGGGCGTGGTTCGCTGCTCGCGCAGCCGCAGTGCGAGGTCGGCACGACCGGTGAGCAGCCGTCGGCCCTGACCGACCACGACCGGGGCGACGGCGAGCCGGAGGACGTCAACGAGGCCGGCATCGAGGAGACCGGCGGCAAGCCGGGCGCTGCCGTGCACCTGCAGTTCTCGACCGGGTGCCCCCTTGAGCGCACCGACCGTCTTGGAGATGTCACCGTGCAACACGGTGGTCGGGTTCCAGTCGCCCCGCTCAAGGGTGTTGCTCACGACGTACTTCGGCAGGGCGTTCATGCGCACCGTGAAGGGATCGGGTTCGGCGATCCGTGGCCAGTCGTGGGCGAACGCCTCGTAGGTGCGTCGCCCGAGCAGCAGCCCATCGGCAAGGTCCAGCCAGTCCGACGCCTGCCGCACGAACGCCTCGTCCAGATGCGGGACGAACCAGCCGCCGCGGATGAAGCCGTCGCTCGGATCCTCCGCGGCCGATCCCGGCCCCTGGGAGACGCCGTCGAGGGTGACGAACTGCGTGAGGGCGATCTTCATGTCGCCGCCTCACGCTCGACCAGCCCGGCGAGGGCGGCGGTCACCGACCCCCAGCCGTCGAAGAAGCCGAGTTCCTCGTGTTGCCTGCGGGCGGCTGGATCGCCGTGACGCACGACGACCCGGTAGTCGGTGCCCTCGGGATGATCGGCCAGTGCAATCTCCGCCGTCATGGGGACGGGAGCGGGGACGGCGGGCCGCCAGGCGCTGTCGATCGCGTTGGTGAACCCGAGCCGGACTTCCGGTTCCACCACCAGGAAGATCGAGTCGGTGTGCGGAACGAAGGTCCGGCCGTCGTCGCTCATGCTGGTGACGAACGCACCGCCGGGACGGACGTCGAGCCGGTCGACGCGCGCGACCGTCGGTGCGGGCACCCACCACTGCTGCAGTCGGTCCGGCTCCGTCCAGGCCCGCCAGATCGCGGAGCGCGGGGCGCGGATCACCCGCTGGAGCGTGAGATCGAGGCGCGGATCGATTGCGGTCACTGGTCCTCCTGTTGCTCGGTGACGAACCGGTCGAGGCGATCGGTGCGCTGCTCCCAGAGGTGACGCTGCTCGGCGAGCCAGTCGTCCACGAGCCCGAGGCGATCCCGGTTGAGGGCGCAGGTGCGCACCCTGCCGACCTTGCGGGTGCGAATGAGGCCGCTGGTCTCCAACATGCGCACATGCTTCATGAACGAGGGCAGCGTGATCGCAAAGGGCCTCGACAGCTCCCCTACGCTGGCCGCCCCCTCGCCGAGACGGCGGATCACCGCGCGCCTGGTCGGATCGGCGAGCGCCACGAAGACCTCGTCGAGAGCACCATGCTTTGCCATAGGGCAAAGTATTCCGAGTCCTGACACTTAGCGCAAGGGCAAAGTATCTGAGGCCCAAAACCGCTCAGCCAGACGCCCCGTCCGTTGATATTTTCTTATATGGGCATATGATGGTTCCATGGCACGGGCAGCAACCACCTCGGACGTGTTCAACGCGATCGCCGAGCCGCAGCGCCGTCAGATCCTCACCCTCCTGCGGACGGGCGAGCGGCCGGCCACCGACGTGGCTCAGGAACTGGGTTTCACCCAGCCGGGGACGTCCAAGCATCTGCGGGTCTTGCGCGAGGTCGGGCTCGTACGGGACCGCCGGGCCGGCAAGCAACGCATCTACAGCCTGGACGCGCGCGGGCTGCGTCCCATCCACGAGTGGACCGGCGGGTTCGAGCAGTTCTGGAACGAGAGCTTCGATCGACTGGACGCCTACGTGCAGGACCTGCAGCGCACACGGGAAGCGGAGTAGCCGATGAAGAGGGCCGGACAAGGGGTTTCAGCGCAGGAGGATCGCGAGATCGTCGTCTCGCGCATCATCGGGGCCCCGCGAGACCTGGTGTTCGAAGCGTTCACCGAGGTGCGACATCTGTCGCAATGGTGGGGACCGACGGGGTTCACCACCACGACGCGGTCCTTCGAGTTCGCCGTCGGCGGCGAGTGGATCTTCACCATGCGCGGCCCGGACGAGACGATCTACGCCGAGTGGATCACCTGGACCGAGATCGTCCCGCCCGAACGAATCGCGATGCGGCACGGTGAGCACCGCGACGATCCGAACGCCTTCGACTCCTTCCTCACCTTCGAGGCGCTCGATCACTCGACCCGCGTGGAGTTGCGCACCGTATTCCCCACCAAACAGCAGCGGGACGAGGCCGCCGAGAAGTACCACGCGATCGAGGGCGGCCGGCAGACCTTGGCCAACCTGGACGCCTACCTCACCGAAGGCGTCAGGAAGGAAGCCGAGAACCGATGACCGGGAAAGTGTTCTTCAGCGTCTCGATGTCCTTGGACGGGTACATCGCCCCTCGATCCCCCGAAGAGCTGATGGGCCGGCAGTGGAGGGAGCTCCAGGCATGGCTCTTCCCGCAGCGGCACATCCGGGAGAACCTGCACCTCGGCGCCGGCGGCGAGGAGGGTCGCGACAACGACATCGTGACCCGGACCTTCGACCGGACCGGCGCGAACGTGATGGGCAAACGCATGTTCGACGCCGGCGAGCACGCCTGGCCCGAGAACGCGCCGTTCCACACGCCGGTGTTCGTCGTGACGCACGAGCGACGCGACCCGTGGGAGCGGAAGGGCGGCACCACGTTCCACTTCGTCAATGACGGCATCCGCAGCGCACTCGACCGGGCCCGCGAGGCGGCCGGCCTCCGGGACGTCCGCATCGCCGGCGGCGCCGACACGATCCTGCAATGCCTCAACACGGGCTTGATCGACGAGTTCCATCTCGCCCTCTCCCCCGTGCTCTTCGGGGACGGCATCCGCCTGTTCGACGGTGTGGACGCCGACCGCATCGCCCTGAGACAGCTGGGCTCCGAATCCTCCCCACGGACGACACACGTCACGTACGCCGTGCACCCTCGTCAGGCGAAGTAGCTCCCATCGATGGTGCCCGTCGCACTCCCCATCGGCGCTCGAGACCGAGGCACCCACCGGCCCGCGCTCCGAGCCGTTCAGTCTGCGGAGACGGCGGACGGAGCCTCGGGAGTGGCGGGGGTCGGCTCGGATGCGGCGGCCTGCGCGAGCCTCGCGACGAGCCGTTCGGACTGCGCGTTCATCGCCGCGGCTACGACCGCGCCGGTGAAGAAGATCGCGCCCAGGATCAGCAGCGCCCACGCCCAGTTCCACCAGAACAGGTACTCGTTGTCGAGGAACGGTTCGAACGACCTCGCGTCGCTGCCGGAACGTTCGTAATACTGCGCGGACAACACGCTGTGCCGTTGCAGCCGGACGAACCACATCACGCCCGCGCCCGCCCACGCGGCGATGGCCAGCCAGCCGAGGAAGACCGAGTGCTTCGTCACGAGGTAGATGCGGCGAGGGTCCGGGGCGCCCGAGGTCACTGCCATGCCGCAACGCTAAACCGGTCCGGGGTCGCCGACCATCGCGGGTTCCTGCCACGATCACCGTCCTCACACGGAGGAGAGGAAGCCACACATCCGGCGTAACAGACCGACCGTCGGTCTGTTATTCTCACAGCATGGCCGCGCGCGTGGTGAAGAAGGCGGCCGTGCGGCGCGCGGAGGTGGTCGACGTCGCGATCGAGCTGTTCGCGCGCCGAGGCTACGAGGGCACCACGGTCACAGACATCCTTCAGGCGGTCGGGATGGCGAAAGGCGGCTTCTACCATCACTTCGCGTCCAAGGACGAGGTGTTCGACGCGTGCGTCGAGAGGCTTGCGGAAGACCTCGCCACATCGTTCGTCGCGGTACTACAGGACGCCGCCCAGTCACCTCGTGGGCGCATCCTCGCCTATCTGCGACTCGGCTATACCGGCGGGGAACATGCGGACCGGTCCCTCATCGCACACGATCTGCACCTGCACCGTGGCCAGGACCTGCACGCGCGGGTGATCGACGGTGTTCAGGAGCGGGTGGCTCTGGTGTTCGCGGAGACCCTCGCGCAGGGCCGCGACGAGGGTGACTTCGACTTCGAAGGCGATCCCTTGGTGGTGTCGGTGGCGGTGATCGGGATGCTGCGAGGCTTGCACGAGCGCTACGCGCGCGAACCCGACGCCGCCGAGCGGGTGCCGTTGCCCCTCGTCGTCGGCCTGGTCGAACGGACGCTCGGGGCCAGCACTGCGATCAGGAGCACCGGATGAGCGGCGCGAGTCGCCGACCCGTCCCGGTGGAGTTCGACTCCTCGGGAGAACGCATCCGCGCCACCGTCTACGGCGGCAGCGCGGAACCCGCGCCCGCGGTGCTGATCTGCACGGGGTTCAGCGGCACCCAGGACACCCCGTCGATCGTCGCCGCGGCGGAGACCTTCGCCGCCGAGGGCTGGATCGCGATGACCTTCGACTACCGCGGCTTCGGCCTCAGTGCGGGACATCCCCGCCAGGTCGTCTCGGTCCCGCGGCAGTTGGCCGACATCCGGGCGGCGATCGCCCACCTGCGCTCCCGGCCCGACGTCGATCCCGAGCGGGTGGGGCTGTGGGGCTCATCCCTCGGCGGCGGCCACGTGGTCACCATCGCGGCCGAGGATCCCCTGATCGCCGGCGTCGTCGCGCAGGTCCCGTTCAACGGGTTTCCCAAGCAGTCGCACCGCGAAGGGCAGACCATGAAGGGGGCCTACGCGTTGCTCTGGGCGGCGATCCGCGACCGGGTCCGCGGCTGGTTCGGCCGTCCGCCGCTGTACGTCAAGGCCGTGGGGAGGGAGGACGAGCTTGCGGTCATGGTCAGCCCGGACGCCAACCGGACGATCGAGGTGCTCACCAGTGGCACCTGGCGCAATCGGGTCGCTCCTCGCGGACTGCTCGACATGATGACCTACCGACCGGGCAGATATGCGTCCCGGATTCGAGCGCCCCTGCTGGTGTGTGTCGGCGCATACGATCGCGAGGCCCAGGGTGCCCTCACGGAGCCGCTCGCCCGGGAGGCCCCGCGTGGCGAACTCCGCAGCTATCCCTTCGCGCACTTCGACATCTATCGACCCGAGATCCGCGGGCGCGTTCTCGCCGACCAGGCAGCGTTCCTGCGGCGCGCGTTCGCCGATCGATGAGTCCGAGCGCGCGATGACCACCGGGATGCGTGGCGGCCGTATGGCGAGTCAGGAGAGCGCCGCGAGGGGCCGTCCGGGCGCCTGGGTCGATGCCCAACCCGAGCGCACCAGGGACGACTGGGCACGCCAGGTCCAACGGCTTCTCGACATCGACTACGCCGCCACCGAGAAGGTCGTGCTGGTGATGGACAACCTCTGGCGCTGGTCTGTGTTGGCCGTTCCTGCCACGCGCTTCATGGCGGGTCCGCCAGATCGCGAATCCCCAGGACGCCGAGCGCGGGTAGCGCAGCCGGCACAGTCAGCCCGGCTGAACCTCGATCCACCGATCTGCGCCCACTACGCGACCCCGGCCGGGCACACCGGCTGCGCCGGCCACGCTCGCCGTACCACCCGGTACGCCTTCGCGCGCCCGGCTTCCCAGTGCACCCATC
>JAGPGQ010000200.1 GCA_018055925.1 Micropruina sp. | reverse complement strand
CCCCGACGACCACACGGTCGGGGTCACCGTCGGGCTCGCCGGTGGTCCCCGCAGCACCTCCGTGTACTCCTACGTCGCCGGGGTGGCACCGTCGTTCGCCGGCCGGGGTCTCGGCCGGCGGCTCAAGTTCGCCCAGCGCGAGTGGGCGCTGGAGCGGGGCGCCGACACGCTGACCTGGACCTACGATCCGCTGATCCGCCGCAACGCGCACTTCAACCTGAACCGGCTGGGTTCCCGGGCCACCCAGTTCGTGCCGGACTACTACCCGCCGATGTTGGACGCGGTGAACCAGGGCGACCTGCCCGACCGGTTCGTGATCGAGTGGCGGCTGGACGAGGAGCCCGGCGGGCGTGGACTGCCCCCCGGTTCCGAGGCCGCGCCGGTGGTGCTGGCCGAACACTCCGGCGCCCCAGCAGTGCGGCTGGCCGGGGTCGATCTGGCCGGCGCCGGGGTCGTCCGGGCGTGGATCCCGTCCGACATCGAGGCGCTGCGGGCCAGGGACGCCGGCCGCGGCCGGGCGTGGCGGCTGGCCGCCCGAGAGGTGTTCACCGCCGTGTTCGACGCCGGTTTCGTCGCCGCCGGGGTGGACTCCGGCGGCCACTACGTCTTCGCCCGGGAGGTCTGAACAGATGCCTGGAACGCTCGAACTGCGCCGTCTCGCCATGCCGCTGGTGCGGCCGTTCCGGACCAGCCGGGGGGTGGAGACCGTACGCGACGTCCTGGTGGCGCGCTGGACCGACGCCGACGGGACCACCGGCTGGGCCGAGTCCGCCGCGGACGCCGAGCCGCTCTACTTCCCCGAGTACATCGACGGCATCCGGCTGACCATCGAGCACGTGCTGCTGCCCCGGCTGGCCGGCCTGACCAGCGGCGATGGCCCGGTGACCGTCGGCGCGGTCCGCACCGCGCTGGCCGATGTGCCGGGCAACCAGCTGGCCCGCGGCCTGGTCGAGACGGCGGTGCTGGACGCCCAGCTGCGGCGGCACGGCATGCCGCTGGTGGAGTTCCTGGGCTCGGCCGTCCGCCCGATCACGGTGGGCGTCTCCGTCGGCATCCCGCACGACCTGGACACCCTGCTCGACTGGGTGTCGGGCTATCTGGCCGACGGCTACCGCCGGGTCAAACTGAAGATCCAGCCGGGCTGGGACCTGGAACCGGTGCGGGCGGTGCGCGAGGCGTTCGGCGACTCCCTGCCCCTGCAGGTGGACGCCAACCAGGCCTATACGGCCGCCGACATTCCGTTGCTGACCAGGCTTGATGCATTCGATCTGCTGCTGCTCGAGCAGCCGTTCCCGGCCAACGAGCTGCTCGCCCACGCCGCCCTGGTGGCCCGCCGCGGGACGCCGGTCTGCCTGGACGAGTCGATCCTGTCCGCCGACGACGCCAGCACCGCGATCCGGTGGGGCGCGGCGGACGTGATCAACATCAAGCCCAGCCGGGTCGGTGGCTACCTCACGGCGCGGGCCATTCACGATCTCTGCCTGGCCGGCGGGGTCCCGGTGTTCTGCGGCGGCACGCTGGAGACCGCCGTGGGCCGGGCGGCGAACCTGGCGCTGGCGACGCTGCCCGGATTCACCCTGCCGGGCGACATCTCGGCGACCAGCCGGTACTACGCCGCCGACATCGGCGCCGCGTTCGAACTGGACGCCGACGGCTGCCTGACCGCACCGTCCGGGCCGGGCGTCGGCGTGGAGGTCGACGTCGCCGCCGTGGAGGCGTTCACCGTGGAGCGGTACGTGCTGCCGGTCGGCTGACCGGGAGGCTTCGAGATCCCGGATCAAGCCCGGGATGACGCACAACCCGTGGCCGTCATCCCGGCGAACGCAAGGCGTTCCGTCATCCCGGCGCACGCCGGGATCTCACCGTGGTCGCCGTTCCGGATCGGACGGCGTTGGCGGCACCCCGGCCCGTCATCCCGGCGTACGCCGGGATCTCACCCGAACCGGAACGCCCGAGTCAGCCGGGCAGCTCGATCCCGAGCAGCGCGTCCAGGGCGAGCGCGACGCGGCGACCCGCGTCCGGTTCGTCCCCGGCCGTAGCGGCCCACGCGTCGATCACGGCCAGTGCGCCGGGGGCGTCCAGGTCGGCACGCAGGGCGTCCCGGACGGCATCGATCACCGGCGCGGCGGCCGGGGCCGACGGACGGCGCACCGCATCGGCCCACGAGCGCAGCCGTTCCTCGGCCAGGGTCAGCTGCTGCGGCGTCCATTCCCAGTCGGCGCGATAGTGCCGGGCGAGCAACGCCAGCCGGATCGCCATCGGGTCGGTGCCACCGGCGCGCAGCCGGCTGACCAGTTCGAGGTTGCCGAGGGACTTGCTCATCTTCTGCCCGTCGAGGGCGACCATGCCGGAGTGGACGTAGGCGGCGGCGAACGGCCGGTCGCTGGCCACGCTGCCCTGGGCCGCGCACATCTCGTGGTGCGGGAACACCAGGTCGGAGCCGCCGCCCTGCACGTCGAACCTGCTGCCGAGGGTCTGCAGGGCGATCGCGGTGCACTCGATGTGCCAGCCCGGGCGCCCGCGTCCGAGGGAACTGTCCCAGGCCGGTTCGCCGGGACGTTCCAGCCGCCACACCAGGCAGTCGAGCGGATACCGCTTGCCGGGACGGTCCGGGTCTCCGCCCCGTTCGGCGAACAGCTCGCGCGCCTCGGCCTCGTCCAGCTTCGACAGTTCGCCGAAGCCGGGAGCCCGGCGCACGTCGAAGTACCAGTCGGGGAACTCCGGGTCGCCCACCTGGTAGACCGCGCCGGAGCGGCGCAGCCCTTCCACGAGCGCGATCACCCACGGGATGGACTCGACCGCGCCGACGTAGTTCGCGGGCGGGATGACCCGCAGGGCCGTCATGTCGGAGCGGAACAGCTCCACCTGCTCCTCGGCGAGGTCACGCCAGTCGACTCCGGTCGCCTCGGCCCGTTCGAGCAGCGGCTCGTCCACGTCGGTGACGTTCTGGGTGAACACCACCCGGTGTCCACAGTCGAGCAGCACCCGGTACAACAGGTCGAAGTCGACGTAGGTGTTGGCGTGCCCGATGTGGGTGGCGTCGTAGGGCGTGATGCCGCACACGTACATGCGCGCGGTGTTCGCCTCGGGGACGACGGGCACGAGTTCGGCACGGAGCGTGTCGTGGATGAGCAGGACGCCGGGAGCGGCGTCGAGAGCGGGTACGTGCGGCGCCGACCAGGCTTTCACCAGTTCCTCCTTGCGACATGTCCCTCACGTCTCGGGTCAGCGTATTCGGTGTTCGGGAACCCCCGATAAGCTGTCCGGCGGCAAAGGCCAAGAAGGGAAACCAATGATCAACTGGTGGGAATCGACCGTGCTCGGCATCGTCGAGGGCATCACCGAATTTCTCCCCATCTCATCTACCGGACATCTGACCGTCGCCGAGAAGCTGATGGGTCTGCCCATCGACGACCCGAGCGTGACCGCCTACACGGCGATCATCCAGGTCGGTGCGATGATCGCGTCGATCGTCTACTTCTGGCGGGACATCGTCCGGTTCGCGACGGCCTGGTTCCAGGGGTTGCGCGACAGCTCGGCGCGGGGCAACGACTACCGGATGGGCTGGGCGATCATCGCCGGTTTCATCCCGACCGCGGCCATCGCGCTGCTGGCCGAGCCGCTGATCACGGGCGTGCTGCGCAGCCTGTGGGCGGTGGTGGCCGGGTTGATCATCTGGTCGGGCGTGATGCTGCTGGGTGACCGGATCGGCAAGCAGAGCCGGGGCGAAGAGACGATCACGGTTCGCGACGGCATCATTCTGGGCACGCTGCAGTCGCTGGCACTGGTGCCGGGCGTCTCTCGTTCGGGTGCGACCATCACCGGTGGCCTGTTGCTCGGACTGGACCGCGTGGCGGCGACCCGGATGAGCTTCTTCCTGGGCATTCCGACGCTGGTCGCCTCCGGCCTTTACCAGGCGGTCAAGGAGGCACAGCACATCACCGAGGGTGTCGGCTGGACCTCCACCATCATCGGGACGGTGGTCTCGGGTGTCGTCGCCTACGCCTCGATCGCCTGGCTGCTGCGCTACGTGTCGAAGAACAACTTCACCGGGTTCATCATCTACCGGGTGCTGCTCGCGTTGGTGATCATCGTGCTGTTGGTGACCAACACGATCAGCGCCACCTGAGGCTGTTGCTGTACTAGCGTGACCCCGCTGAAAGCTCCCTTCCCGGCAGAGTTGTCGTTATTGCCGATAGCGATATCATCGGGAATATGGCTACACGTTCACTCGCTACGACCCTCGACCCGCTCGACCCGGCGGTACGCTCGGCCGCCGCACGCTTGGCGACAGAGTTCGACGACGACACGGCGGTGGGGCAGGTGATCGGCTCGATACTGCGCGATGTCGCCGGTGGCGAGCGGGTGGTGGTGCTGCGCAGCTCCGAGGAGCTGACCCCCTCACAGGCGGCCACGATGCTGGGCGTGACCCGCCAATACGTCGACCGGCTTTGCGAGGACGGGGTGCTGGCGTTCCGGCGTCTTCCGAGCAGCAGCCACCGCCGCATCCGGGTCGAAGACGTGATCGCAGTCGCCGCCGAGCGCGACCGTCGTCGCAGCGGCCACGCCGCCCTGCGCGACGCTTTGGGCGACGCAGGCCTGCTGGACGAGAACTGACCCCTCCTCCGTGGGGCACCCATGACTGTTGATCGGGTCTTCATCGACACCAACGAGTTGTTCCCGTTCACCGTCATGGACGTGCTCCTCACTCTGGCTGAGGACCGGCTGCTCGACTGGGTATGGACCGATGACCTCCTCGATGAGTGGGAGGACGTGATTGTGCGCGAGCGCCGACGCACTGCTTCCTCTGCCCGCTCAGTAACGGGCGCGGTACGCGCCTGGTTCACCTCGACCCGGATCGACCCCGCCGACTACCGGCACCTCATCGCGGACGACCTCTCACCCGATCCTGCCGACCGTGCCCATGTGGCCGCCTGCCTCGGCGGTCGCGTCGATGTCCTCCTGACTCGCAACGCCAAAGACTTCGCCACCCCTCGCCTCCACGAGACCGGGGTACGTGTCATTACCGCCGACGACTACTTGGCCGGACTGCTGCGCAAACGCCCGCGAGCAGTCATCGAGTCGTGTCACGGGCTGGTCGCCACCAAGACCAACCCTCCCGTCACGATCTGCGAGTTGACCCGCCGGCTCCATGCCGCCGGAGCACCACGGTTCGCGGCCCGTCTCGCGGCACGCCTCGGTTGCCCGCCGCCCGCGTAGACCCCGCAGATCGCGGTGGGGTCCAGACGGGGACGAGACGAGACAACACACCGATCACGTGACGGCTCGGGCCCGCCTGAGCGGACGCGGCGCCACACCGACATGGAAGGTGCCCGACCGGCCTGCCTATGTGCCATGAAGGCACTCACGCAGTTCGGAAGCCAAACCGTTGCCGGTACGGGCCCGACCTATGGCTCACCCGGGCCTCCGCGGTCGCGCCGGAAGTTCATCCATGACCAAAGGCCCAGGTTCGGCCGCGGGCATCGCCGTGCGCGCATTCCATCCGGACTCGCCTTGACTCGGTCGAACCCGGCGGATCCCGAGAATCGCACGGCCGATCGCGCAATCGAGGTGAATCGAGCACCTCGAAGCCATCGAGTGGGCGATTTTCGGGATTTCATCCCACCGCCCGACGAGGACCCCTGGCGTCCCGGCCCTATCGGCCCGCGTTGGGCCCGCCACTGACGTCGTCCAGTGCGCTCATGATCTCGTCCGGCAACTCGATGGACTCGGTCTCGAGCAGTTGCTCCAGGTGTTCCGGGGTGCGCGGGCCGATCAGTGGCGCGGTCACCCCGGGGGCGTCCCGGGCCCACAGCAGGGCCACCTGGGCACAGCTCAGGTCGAGCCCGGACGCGGCCGTGGCGACGGCCTCGACCACCGAACGCGAACGTTGCTCCAGGTAGGGATCCACGAACCACGAGAAATGCTGCTGGCCACCCCTGGAGTCGCGCGGGATGCCCGTCCGATAGCGGCCGGCCAGCACCCCCCGGCCCAGCGGCGACCACGGGAACAGGCCCATGCCGAACGCGCGGACGGCCGGGATCACCTCCACCTCGGCGCGCCGGGCCAACAGCGAATATTCCACCTGACTACTGACGATGGACGCCCGACCGGGGAACGCGGACTGCCAGGTCGCGGCCTGCGCGGTCTGCCAGCCGACGAAATTGCACACCCCCGCGTAGCGGACCATGCCCGCCGAGACCGCGTGGTCGATCGCCGACAACGACTCCTCCAGCGGTGCCGGGCCCCAGGCATGCAGTTGCCACAGGTCGACGTGATCGGTGTGCAGCCGGCGCAGGGAACTGGCCAGGTCATCGAGCAGCGCCGCCCGTGAGGTGTCGACGACGCGCTTACCGTCACGGACGCCGAACCCACCCTTGGTGGCGATCACCAGATCGTCGCGGGTCAGGTCGGTGTGAATCGCCCGGCCGATGATCCGTTCGGCCTCACCGTTGCCGTAGGCGGCCGCGGTATCGACCAGCGTGCCGCCGGCCTCCACGAACCGGCGCAGCAGGGCACGTGCCTGGACCGGCGGCACGTCCCGTCCCCAGGTGAGCGACCCGAGCCCAAGCCGGGAAACCTGTAGCCCGCTCTCGCCCACCGCGCGACGTTCCATGGCGCAACCCTAGGGGTCGCGGTCTCCCGGCCGTGGCTGCCCACGCCTCCCGGGGACGGTTCCTTTCTCGTTCAGGGGACGCTTCCCTTCCCGCTCACGTCGGGTCGGGGACGCCCCGAACGGCTACGACCCCTGCATCGGCGCAACTTCCGGCCGATGTGAGCCGAGTTGAGCCCCTCACTGACGGCAGATATGCTGTTCGGGTTGCCCGGCTGGTCCGGGTGCACACCCTGTCCGGGTGGCGGAATAGGTAGACGCGCTAGCTTGAGGTGCTAGTGCCCGTTTTAGGGCGTGGAGGTTCAAGTCCTCTCTCGGACACAAATTTGCAGGTCGCTCTGACCAGGCCGAATATCCTCTGACTAGGCGTTTCGCCTCCACCGCTGGTGGACAGGTGTGGACACAAGAAGCCATTTGGGGGCGTTCATTCCCCACGTATTCCCCACGACACGCCGGTCGTGGGGAACGCGGAGGATCGTTTTCCT
>JAGPGQ010000199.1:1791-7104 GCA_018055925.1 Micropruina sp. | reverse complement strand
ACAGGGTGTTCACGAACCACTCCAGGTTCGCCGACGAGGCGGGCGAGATGGACATGTTCATCCACAGGCCCTTCTCGACGAAGCTGCGGGCCAGCCAGCCGTCGCCGACCGTGGGCGTGTCGGTGACCACCTCGTTGATGCTCCAGGTGCCGGCCATCACGGCCAGCTGGCCGGGATTGACCGCGCCGGCACCGATCGCGCCCGCGTCCACGTCGTGACAGCCGGCGACCACCGGCGTGCCGACGGCGAAGCCGGTGTGCTGCGAGGCGAGCTCGGTGACCGTGCCGACCACGTCGGTGCAGGCGTCGATCTGCGGCGCCTTGTCGCGCAGCGACTCCAGCCCGTAGATCGAGAACGCCTCGTCGTCGTAGTCCTGGGTGCGCACGTTGCAGAAGGCGGTGGACGCCTCGGTCAGGTCGGTGCCCACCTCGCCGGTCAGCCAGATCCGCAGGAAGTCCTTGGCGGCCACGAACCAGCGCGCCTTCTCGATCGCCTCCGGCTCGTTGTCGGCCACCCACTTGAGCACCGCACCGGTCGACGCCGGCACCACGCCCTGCCCGGTGACCCGCATCAGGTCGTCCTTGTGGTTGGCCATCAGCGCCGCCGCGGTGTCGATCGCCCGCGAGTCCAGCGACAGGATGCCGGGCCGGGTCGGGTTGTGGTTCTCGTCGATCAGCCAGGCGCCGTCGCCGTGGGCGCTGATGCCGAGGGCGATGATCCGGCCGCCGAGCTTGTCGATCTGGGCGTTCAGCTCGCGGCAGATCTTGCCGAACGCGTCCCAGTAGTCGTGGCCGTCGCGTTCGATCCAGTAAGGCTTCGGCAGGTTCTGCGGCGACGGGGTCGACGCCGACGCCACCTGGGTGCCGTTCAGGTCGAACGCGACCACCTTCATGCCGGTGAGGCCGACGTCTACACCGGCGACCAGTTCACGAGCCTCATTGCTCATGGGTTCCTCCTTGTTGTGCTCGTCCTGACGTCAGGCGAGCGGCGTGAATCGGGTGAGGTAGTGCTCGTAGCGAGCGAGTTCGTCCTCGGTGCGGGCGGCGTCCCAGCCGAGCGATTCGGCGGCGATCCCGGCGACCCGGTCGGCGACCGGGCGTCCGAGGTGGTTCTCCAGGCCGACCATGGTGCGCCGGCACAGGATGTCGGCCAGCCGCTGCGCGTCCTCGACCTCGACCGCCCAGCGCACCTCGCCGACGGTCAGGCCGAACCCCTCGTCGATGATCTCGGCGTTGCCGTCGCCGCCGGCGATGAACCGGGCCAGGTCGAGCGCCCGGGTGCCGTACTGGTCGACCAGCCGGTCGATCAGCGGACGCGGCAGGCCGGACGGCAGCAACTCCGCCCGCAGCCGGCCCAGATCCGGCTCGCCGCCGCCCGGCAGCGGCAGCTTGTGGGTGACCGAGGCCCGCTTCAGGCCGAACCGCTTGCAGAGCAGGTTGCCGACCTCCTCGCCCACCTTGCGGAAGGTGGTCAGCTTGCCGCCTACCAGGGTGAACAGCCCGGGGATCTCGGGATCGTGGGAGCGCAGCTCGTGCCGCCGGGTGATGTCGGCGACGTCGCCCTCGGCGTAGGGCAGCGGCCGGACGCCGGTGTAGGAGTACCTGATGTCGGCGTTGGTGAGCCGGGCCTCGGGCAGCACCCAGTTGGTCTCGCGCAGGATGTACTCGTACTCGTCCGGGGTGGCCGAGGCCATGTCGAGATCCCCGGTGAACCGCAGGTCGGTGGAGCCGATCAGGTAGCGGTCGAGCCACGGGATCACCATCATCGGACGGCCATCGGCCTGCGCCTCGTAGTAGAAGGCGTCGCTGGGGGCTCCCGGGAACGGGTCGACCACCAGGTGGGTGCCCTTGGTGCCGCCGTTCATCCGGGGCAGCCGGACGCCCTCGTCGGCGTCCCAGACCTCGTCGATCCACGGCCCGGCCGCGTTGATCACCACCCGGGCGGGCGCCTCGTACTCGGTGCCGGTCAGTTCGTCGGAGATCACCAGGGAGGTGACCCGGTTGCCGGAGCGGCCCAGCCGGACGGCCTTGGCGTAGGTGATCACGTGGGCGCCGGCGCGCTGGGCGGCCAGCGCGATCTCGTAGCTCATCCGTTCGGCGTAGGCCACCTGGGCGTCGGAGTAGTAGGCCGCGCCCTGCAGCCCGTCCGGGTTCAGGCCGGGCTCACGCTGCAGGATCTTGGACGGCGACAGCAACTCGAACCGGCGCACCGACTTGTCGAAGGACAGCACGTCGTAGGCCACCATGCCGAGCCGCAGCACGTTCGCCGGGTGCGCGTTGCTGGCGTAGAACGGCAGTAGGAAGCGCAGCTCGCGCACCAGGTGCGGTGCGGCCTGCAGCAGCCATTCGCGTTCCTTCAGCGACTCGCGGACCAGCGGGACGTCGTACTTCTCCAGGTACTTCAGGCCGCCGTGGATCATCTTGCTGGACCACGACGAGGTGCCCGAGCCGATGTCGCCCTTGTCGACCAGCAGCACCCGGAGGCCGCGCAGGGCGCAGTCCCAGGCCATGCCGGCGCCGTTCACCCCCGCCCCCACGATGGCCACGTCGAAACCCGAACCGACGAGCTGCAATGCCTGATCACGCCTGGCGCCGGCCAGCGTCTGCGTCATGCCGTTCACTCCCTCGTGATGCATTCGGGCGCCGTTGCCCGGCGCTGGAGTCCCCAGAATGGCACAGTCGCCGGGGCCGCGGGCAGCGTCAGCCGTTCGCGGTGGGATCGCCGCCGAGACGCTTGTGGTGGTCGTAGCCGACCACCCGCCGATACATGCCGACGGATTCGTACAGACGGGTGGCGCCGGTGGGGCTCTCGGCGTCCACGTGCAGCCGGACGGCGGCCCGGCCGTCCGCCTGGGCGCGGGCGAAGGCGGCGTGCAGCAGGGCCTTGGCGACGCCGCGCCCGCGTCCCGATCGCAGCACGCCGAGGTTGGCGACGTAGTCGGCGTCGGCGGAGGCGACGAACGCGTTGTGCGAGATCAGCCCGCCGACCAGCTCGCCGCCGAGTTCGGCGAGGAACCAGCGATCGCGGGCGGCGAGTGGGTCCTGCAGCCGGGAGTCGGACCAGTCCTCGAAGCTGCGCAGGTGGAAATCGAAGTGATCGCGGAACGACTCGGTGATCACCTCGTACATGGCGCGCAGGTCGGGACTGTCGGCGCCGGCGATGACGGCGGGCCGGATCGTGACGTCGCGCGTGGGGGCCGGGGGTGTGTAGCCGGCCAGGTCCAGGTGCATCTCGAAGAACGCCCGGACGCGCTCGAACCCGGCCGCCTCGGCGTGCCGGGCGGCCAGCGGGTCGCGTTCGTCCACCCACACGTCGGCCCTGGGTTGCCGCACTCCGACGTGGGCCGCGATGGCCAGGCTGGCCCGCTGCAGCCAGTCGAGCCCGGCGGTCCACACGGCGTCCAGTTCGGCACCGGGCAGCGAACGATCCGCGGCCACGCTGACCCAGTAGACGTCGTCGAAGTTCCGCACCACCCGCCACAACCCGACCGGTTCCCCGCCGCGCAGCACGATCAGCATGTCCGCCCGGTCGCGCGCCCGGGCGCTGTCGAACCAGGCGGTGATCTCGTCCTCACCCAGGGTCGCCTCGCCGGTCGCCGAGCGCTGATCGCCCCGGATCAGGCGCAGCAGGGCGGCGACGTCGTCGCGCGTCGCCGGACGGGTGCCGAACCCGTCCGGCAGACCGGCCGGCGCCGGCAGTGAGTAGCTGGTCATGTTCGGACCCTATCTGCGCGACGGCGTCCTCCCCAGGGGGCCGGCGCGTCCGCACCGCGACCGCTGGCCGTCCCCACCGGGTTCACCCTGCGGAACGAGCGGGGACGGCTCCTTTCGTTCAGCGGTGCCTCAGCCTCGATCCACCGATCTGCGCCTACTGCGCGGCCCCAGCTGGGCACCCTGGCTGCGCCGGCCACGCTCGCCGTACGACCCGGTACGCCTTCGCGTACCCGGCTTCCCAGTGCACCCATCTGGCGCCGCTCGCTACGGCGCCCATCGGCGGATCGAGGCTCAGCGGGGACCTTCCTCCGGTTCGGCCCGGGATCGCGGGGGACGCAGCGCCGCCGGCGGAAGGCGTTCTCAGGGCCGGGTCCGGATCGCCTAGGCGTTCGGGATCCGGCGGCGTCCTGGGGAACGGTTGGGCTTTGCTAGGCTCTTGGAAGTTTTGAGCCCACCGGTTCTCGGTGGGGAAAGGACGCCCATGCCTTCAGGCTTCTTCGAACGCGCACAAGTCCCGGCATTGTTGGTTCTCGAAGATGGTCGATCCTTCCGCGGAGTCTCCTTCGGAGCCGGCGGAGAGGCGTTCGGTGAGGCGGTGTTCTCCACCGGCATGTCCGGCTACCAGGAGACGCTCACCGACCCCAGCTATCACCGCCAGGTGGTCGTCGCGACCGCGCCGCACATCGGCAACACCGGCTGGAACGACGAGGACGACGAGTCCTCCCGCATCTGGGTCGCCGGGTATGTGGTGCGGGATCTCTCCCGGGTGCGGTCCAATTGGCGCTCCAACCGTTCCCTGGACGACGAACTGCGCCGCCAGGGCGTGGTCGGGATCGCCGAGATCGACACCCGCGCCCTGACCCGGCACCTGCGCGAGCGCGGCGCCATGCGGGTCGGCATCTCCACCACCGAACTCGACCCGGCCAAGCTGCTGCAGCGCGTCCTGAAGACCCCGCGGATGGCCGGCCAGGATCTGGTCGCCGACGTCTCGCTGACCGACGCGCAGGTGGTCCCGCCGATGGGGGAGAAGCGGTTCACCATCGCCGCCGTCGATCTGGGCATCAAGGACATGACGCCCACCCGGATGGCCGAGCGGGGCATCGAGGTGCATGTGCTGCCCGCCGACGTGACCCTGGACGAGATCATCGCGCGCGGCGCCGACGGGGTGTTCTTCTCCAATGGACCGGGCGACCCGGCGACCGCCGACGCGCCCATGACGCTGCTGCGCCAGGTGCTCGACGCCGGCATCCCCTACTTCGGCATCTGCTTCGGCAACCAGATCTTCGGCCGCGCCCTCGGATTCGGCACCTACAAGCTGAAATACGGCCACCGCGGGATCAACCAGCCGGTCAAGGACCTGCGCACCGGCAAGGTCGAGATCACCGCCCAGAACCACGGGTTCGCCGTGGACGCACCGCTCGACACCGCCGTCGAGACCCGCTGGGGCAACGCCCGGGTGAGCCACATCTGCCTCAACGACAACGTCGTCGAGGGCCTGGAACTCACCGACGCCGACGACAACCTGCTGGCGTTCTCCGTCCAGTACCACCCCGAGGCGGCGGCGGGGCCCCACGATTCCGCCTACTTGTTCGACCGCTTC
>JAGPGQ010000199.1:0-1691 GCA_018055925.1 Micropruina sp. | reverse complement strand
GAAGAACTCCACCGATGAGGAGACCAACTGATGCCCCGGCGGGACGACATCTCCTCGATCCTGGTGGTCGGCTCGGGGCCGATCGTGATCGGCCAGGCGTGCGAGTTCGACTACTCGGGCACCCAGGCGTGCCGGGTGCTGCGCGAGGAGGGCTACCGGGTGATCCTGGTGAACTCCAACCCGGCCACGATCATGACCGACCCCGAGTTCGCCGACGCCACCTACATCGAGCCGATCCAGCCGGAGTTCCTCGAGCGGGTGATCGCGGCCGAGCGGCCCGACGCGCTGCTGGCCACCCTGGGTGGGCAGACCGCGCTGAACGCCGCCGTCGCGCTGCATGAGCGCGGCGTCCTGGCCAAGTACGGCGTCGAGCTGATCGGCGCCTCGTTCGAGGCGATCCAGAAGGGCGAGGACCGGGAGAAGTTCAAGGAGATCGTCCAGGCGCTCGACATTCCCGGCGCCAACCCGGAGGTCGCCCGCAGCCGCATCTGCCACTCGATGGACGAGGTGTGGGCGGCGGCCGACGACCTGGGCTACCCGCTGGTGGTGCGGCCCAGCTTCACCATGGGCGGCGTCGGCTCGGGCTTCGCCCACGACTCCGACGAACTGCGCCGGATCGCCGGGACGGGCCTGTCGGCCTCGCCGGTCACCGAGGTGCTGATCGAGGAGTCGATCCTGGGCTGGAAGGAGTACGAGCTCGAGGTGATGCGCGACAAGGCGGACAACGTCGTGATCGTGTGCTCCATCGAGAACCTCGACCCGATGGGGGTGCACACCGGCGACTCGATCACCGTCGCCCCGGCGATGACCCTGACCGACCGCGAATACCAGGCGATGCGGGACGTCGGCATCGCGGTGATCCGCGCGGTCGGCGTCGACACCGGCGGCTGCAACATCCAGTTCGCGATCAACCCCGACAACGGCCGGATGATCGTGATCGAGATGAATCCCCGCGTCTCCCGGTCGAGTGCGCTGGCGTCCAAGGCGACCGGCTTCCCGATCGCCAAGATCGCCGCCAAGGTGGCCGTCGGCTACACCCTGGACGAGATCCCCAACGACATCACCGCCGAGACCCCGGCGTCCTTCGAACCCACCCTGGACTACGTGGTGGTGAAGTGCCCCCGGTTCGCCTTCGAGAAGTTCCCGACCGCCGAGAACACCCTGACCACGCACATGAAGAGCGTCGGCGAGGCGATGGCGATCGGCCGCAACTTCACCGAGGCGCTGGGCAAGGCTCTGCGGTCGCTGGAGGATCCGAAGGCCACCTTCGACTTCACCGGCGAGATCACCCAGAGCCTGGACGAGCTGCTGACCGCGGCGGCCCGTCCGCACGACGGCCGGCTGGGCCTGGTGATGCAGGCGTTCCGGGCCGGCGCGACCGCCCAGCAGCTGTTCGACGCCACCAGGATCGACCCCTGGTTCCTCGACCAGCTGCAGCTGGTCGCCGAGGTCGCCGAGCACGTCCGGAAGGCCCCCGAGCTGACCGCGGACGTCCTCCGGCTGGCGAAGCGGCACGGCCTCTCCGACGACCAGATCGCCCGGCTGCGGCACCTCAGCGTGGACGTCGTCCGCGGCGTCCGGTGGGCGCTCGGCGTCCGTCCGGTGTTCAAGACGGTCGACACCTGCGCCGCCGAGTTCGCCGCCCGCACGCCGTATCACTACTCGTCCTACGACTCCGAGACCGAGGTGGC
>JAGPGQ010000198.1 GCA_018055925.1 Micropruina sp. | reverse complement strand
GTCCGAGGTAGGCGATCATCAGCGGGAACGCGAACGTGACCACGGCGTTCATCAGCCAGCCTGCGGCGACGGCGACACCCTGGGCGGTGCCGCGGATCCGGGCCGGGAAGATCTCCGAGACCAGCACCCAGTTGACCGTGCCCGACTGCTTGAAGAACACGAACAGCGTGACCAGTCCGAGCACCACCCAGGGCAGGTGGGCCGGCACGCTGGCCATGATCGCGCCGGTGGCGTCCAGGTGGGGCGCGATCCCGAAGCCGAAGACCAGGGCGAGGGAGAACAGCGACACCACGATGCCGGTCTCCTGGTAGATGCCCACGTGACGGCGGGCGAGCCGGCTCACCAGATAGATGCCGATGCCGGCGCCGATGGTCGACGCAAGGCCGGTGACCACATTCAGCGTGATCGCGTCGGCCGACGAGAACCCGGCGGCCACCAGCACCTTCGGCAGGTAGTACATCGCGGTGTTGATCCCGGTCAGCTGGTCGAAGATGCCGAGGAAGCAGCCGATCAGAAGCAGCTTCCGGGTCCAGCGGGCCGACCAGGCCTGCCGCAGCGTCCACCGGGCCTGCCGGCCCTCGACCCGCTGCACCTCGACCATCTCCTGCACCTCGGCGGCGATGTCGTCCCGCTTCTCGTCGCGGATACGCTTCAGGCTGCCGATCGCCTCCTCGTAGCGGCGCTTGGCGGCATACCAGCGGCTCGATTCGGGCATCAGCCGCATGCCGATCCACAGCCCGATCGCGGGCAGGGTGCCCAACACGAGCATGTAACGCCAGATGTCCCCGTTGCCCGCGGCGATCCCGAGGCCCTCGATGTGCCGGGCCAGGTCCCAGGGGATCCAACTGCCGGCCGCGAACTGGCCCGTGGGGTCGGACGACACCTGCACCTGCGGCCCGCCGCGCGAGGACGACAGGGCGGCGTTCGTGGAGTAGGCCAGCAACTGGCCGAACACGATCATGAACTGGTCGACGGCGACCAGGGGTCCGCGGATGCGTTGCGGTGCGGACTCGGACAGGTACATCGGCACGCTGGACGAGGCACCGCCCACCGCGAAGCCCAGGATCAGCCGGAACAGCGACAGCACGAGCACGTTCCACGCGAGCGCCGAACCCACCGTCCCGACGATGAAGATCAGGGCCAGCAGCAGGATGTTGTGCCGCCGTCCGTGCCGGTCGGCGAGGCGTCCGCCGATGATCGCGCCGGCCGCGGCACCGATGGCGAGGCAGCCGCCGACCAGGCCCTCGTCCAGCGGGGTCAGGGCGAGGCCGCCGCCGTCGTGCGGGAGGTAGAGGTAGGGCAGCGCGCCGGCGATCACGCCGGTGTCGAAGCCGAAGAGCAGCGAGCCGAGGGTCGCCACGGCCACCAGGAAGCCGATCGGACGCGGCTTACCGGTCGCCGGCGTGGACGCCACGAGGGCGGCGATCTCCCGGGGTTCCGGGTCGGCGGCGGGCGCCGCCGAACGGGCATCTGGACCAGGCATGTGTCCCTCCGAGGCGGTCGGTTGCCGAGTGCGGGGGTCAGCCTAGGACCGGTGGTGCCTCCGCGGTCACGCCGCCATCAGTTGGATCCGGGTGGGCGCGTACGCCTTGGTGCGCAGCGGCATGCCGGCCTCGGCCGGGGTCCGGTTCGCCTTGCGCGCGTTGCACGGCGTGCAGGCGGCGACGGTGTTCGTCCAGGTGTTCCGGCCGCCCCGCGAGATCGGCACGATGTGATCGACCGTCCCGGCGCGATCGCCGCAGTAGCCACAGCTGTGCCGGTCGCGCTTCAACACCCCGCGCTTGGTCCAGCCCGGCGCCCGGTTGTACAGGAAGGTGGTCTTCACGTAGCGCACCAGGCGCAGCACCTCCGGCTGCGGGAGGGAGCCGAAGACCAGTTCGGGGTGGGCGGACTCGACCACGGCCACCTTGCGCAGCAGCATGCCGACGGCGTGCTGCAGCGACACGGTGTGCAGTGCCGTGTTGTCGGTGTTGAGGACTAGGACGGCCATGCAGGCACTCCTTCCCGGGGCGGCGACGGGCAAAAAGAAACCGCCCCGCGCGGGCGCGGGACGGTGCAGGGCTCAGCCACTGGTAGCGGGGTCTCGGTCACACTCGCCAGCGAGCCGCCCGGTATCCGCACGCCGGCAACCGGATCGACACGGTTGCGCACGCTGCTCATTCGGGACTCCTTGGCCGAAGACGGCACCAGCGTAGTCGCAAGCAGCACAACACCGGCAACGACACGGCCTCCCGTAAACCCCTGCCTAACTATCTCTGCCCTCCCGTCGACGGGAGGGCAGAGATAGTTAGGCAGGGGTTTACGGGAGGACTGGGGTGTCGGGGGGGTGTCTCAGGCGGCATTGAGGGCCAGGGCGGCCAGGATCCGGTCGGCGGCGCCGCCCAGGTTCAGCAGTTCGGCGAGCTCGGCGAATGTGTCGGGGTCGGCCGGAGCGGTCGGCAGCTGGAGGTCGTCCAGGGTCACCGGCAACGGCAGGTCTCGGCGGACGCGGACCACGTCCCGGGCCGCGGCCAGGTAGTCGACCGCGGCGGCGAGCCGGGCGGTCAGGGCGGGGGAGAGGCGTCCGGCGGAGGCGGCGGCCAGGATGCCTTCGAGGTCCCCGTGGTCGGCGACCAGCCGGGCCGCGGTCTTCTCGCCCACGCCGGCGACGCCGGGGAGCCCGTCGGAGGCGTCCCCGCGCAGGGTGGCGAAGTCGGCGTAGCCGGCGCCGCGGATGCCGTACCGCTGCTCCAGCCACTCGTCGGTGACCCGCTCGTGGTTGCGCACCCCCTTCACCACCGACAGCACCCGGATCCCGCGGGCGTCGTCGACCAGCTGGAACAGGTCCCGGTCCCCGGTGACCACGTCGACCGGGACGCCGGCGGTGCTGGCCAGGGTGCCGATCACGTCGTCGGCCTCGTGGTCGTCCGCTCCGACGACCGGGATGCCCAGCGCGCGCAGCACCCCGAGGATCAACGGCACCTGGGGGCTCAACTCGTCCGGCACCACCTCGAGGTCGCCGCTCAGCACCCGGTGGGTCTTGTAGCTGGGCACCAACTCCACCCGCCAGGCCGGCCGCCAGTCGTTGTCCCAGCAGGCCGCCGCATGGGTCGGCCGGTACTCCGTGATGAACCGGGCCATGAAGTCGAGCAGGCCCCGGACGGCGTTCACCGGCTGCCCGTCGGCGGCTCGCAGCGAGCTCGGCAGACCGAAAAAAGCCCTGAAATAGAGCGAAGCCGCATCGTAAAGCTGCAAATTTGACGGATGCACCGCCCAATAGTGACACGATTGGCCTATGGAGAGTACCGACCGCCAGATTCTCACGCTGCTGGCCAGGGACGGCCGGATGTCCTACACCGACATCGGCCGCGAGACCGGCCTGTCGACGTCCGCGGCACAGCAGCGGGTCCGCCGGCTGGAGCAGCGCGGCCTGATCACCGGCTACCGAGCGGTGATCAACCCCGAGGCGGTGGGTCTCGTCCTGACCGCGTTCATCGAACTCAACGGGCTCGACCCGGCCACCGACGAGCAGATTCCGGATCGGTTGGCGCACCTGTCGAACATCGTGTCGTGTTACTCGGTGGCCGGCGAGGCCAGCTACCTGCTGATGGTGCAGGTCGCCACCCCGGCCGATCTGGAATCCCTGCTGGCCAAGATCCGGGTGGCCGCCGGGGCCTCCACCCTGACCAGCCTGGTGCTGTCGATCCCGTTCCAGGACCGCCCCGTGCTGTGACGGTTGGTAGCATTCCCGGGTGACCGACCGCCTGCGCGCCCTGCCCTGGTGGGTGCGCAGTCCGGCGGCGGCGGCCGCCGGAGTGCTGGCGTCCACGGCGTTCGCGCCGCTGGGCTGGTGGCCGATGCTGATCGTGGCCGTCGCGGCCTTCACCCTGCTGGCCCGGACGGCGCCCCGCGCCTGGCAGGCCGCGCTCGCCGGTCTGTGCTACGGCCTCGGCCTGTATCTGGTGGCGATCCGCTGGCTGAGCGTGATCTTCGTCGAGGCGATGCTCGGCCTGGCCGCCCTGGAGTCCTGCTTCCTGGCGCTGCTGGCCGTGCTGGTCCGGCTCGCCGGACGGGCTCGCGCCTGGCCGCTGCTGGCCGCCGGCTCCTGGGTGCTGATCGAGTACCTGTTCGGGCACTACCCGTTCGGCGGATTCCCCTGGCTGCGGCTCGGGTACGCGGTGATCGACTCGCCGCTGGCCGGTCTGCTGCCGCTGGTCGGCGTCCCCGGCGCCGGTTTCGCGCTCGCCCTGGTCGCTCAGGTGCTCGCCTGGACGGTGCTGCATCGGGGGAGCGCGGCCGGCGGGGCGGACCGTTGGCGCCGCCGGGCCGTGGGACTGGCCGGCGCGGCGGCCGTCCTGGCAACCGGGACGCTGGGGCTGCTCGTCCAGCCCGGTGCGGAACTGGGTTCGGTGTCGGTCGGCTACGTCCAGGGCAACGCGGCCGGCGGCGGCGTGTACGGGATCGGGCCGCCGCGCAGCATCACCGCGAAACACCTGGCCGAGACCCAGCGGCTGGCCGCGCGCGTGCAGTCCGGTGAGCTGCCCCGTCCCGATTTCGTGGTGTGGCCCGAGAACGGCACCGACCTGGACCCGTTCCGCGACGCCCAGACCGGCCAGGCGGTCCGCACCGCCGTCGCCGCGGTCGGCGTCCCCCTCGTGCTCGGGACGATCACCGAGGGTCCGGGACCGCGCGAACGGCAGACCGCCGCCATCGTGTGGGATCCGCAGACCGGCGCCCAGGCCCGCTACCACAAGCGCGACCTGGTGCCGTTCGGCGAATGGGTGCCGCTGCGCGGCCTGCTGGAGCCGCTGTTCCCGGTGGTCGCCTACGTGGGCGCCCAGTCGATCCCCGGCACCGGCCCCGGTGTGCTCGACGTGCGACTGCCCGACCGGACGGTGCCGGTCGGCGTCCTGATCTGCTACGAGGTCGCCTTCGACGCCACGGTGCACGACACGGTGACCGGGGGCGGACAGCTCAACATCGTGCAGAGCAGCAACGCCATGTACGTGGGCACCGCGCAGGTGCCGCAGCAGTTCGCGATCACGCGGGCCCGGGCGATGGAGCTGCGCCGCGACCTGCTGGTGGTCACCACCACCGGCATCAGCGGCCTGATCCGGCCGGACGGCTCGGTCGCCTTCCAGCTGCCCGAGTTCACCAACGCGTCCGGGGTGGCCGAGGTGCCGCTGCGGGACTCGGTGACCCCGGCCGCGGCCTACTCGGGAATCCTCGAGTTGGCCGGGATCGCCGTCACGGCGATCGCGCTCGGCTGGACGGCATGGCGACGGCGCGCGGTCTCGTCCGGTGCCGGGGCGACCGCCGGGGTGCGGCAGAATGGATCAGTCGTCCCGAACCAGGAGCAACCGTGACCGAAACCGCGAGCAACACCTCCGCCGCCCCCGAGTGGGCCGAGCTGGGCAAGGTGCTCGTCATCATCCCGACCTACAACGAGGCGGAGAACATCGGCCCGATCGTTCGCCGGCTGCGGTCGGCCGTGCCGGACGCCGACATCCTGATCGCCGACGACAACTCCCCGGACGGCACCGGCGCCCTGGCCGACGAGCTGGCCGCCGCCGACGATCACGTCCGGGTGATGCACCGGAAGGCCAAGGAGGGTCTGGGCGCGACCTACCTGGCCGGCTTCGCCTGGGGCCTGGAGCGCGGCTACGGCGTCCTGGTCGAGCACGACGCCGACGGCTCCCACCAGCCGGAGCAGTTGCCCCGGCTGCTGCGCAGGCTGTTGAGCGCCGACATGGTCAAGGGTTCGCGCTGGGTCAAGGGCGGTTCGGTGAAGAACTGGCCCTGGCACCGCAAGGTGATCTCGGTGGGCGGCTCGGTGTGGTCTCGCTTGATGCTGGGGGTGCCGATCCGGGACGTCACCGGCGGGTTCACCGCCTTCCGAGCCGACACCCTGCGGGGGATCGGCCTGGACACCATCGAGTCGGCCGGCTACGCCTTTCAGGTGGATCTCGCCCGCCGCGCGATCGAGGCCGGCTTCCGGGTGGCCGAGGTGCCCATCGAGTTCATCGAACGCGAGCGGGGCAACTCCAAGATGAGCGGCGGAATCGCCGTCGAGGCGATGCTGCTGACCACAAAGTGGGGGCTGCGCAAGCGCGCCGACCAGGTGAAGAGCTTCCTCGGCCTGGGCCGCAGGGCGGCGAGGCGGGGCATCCGATGACTCAGCCGCAGCCGTCCGCGCGTGGCCGCCGTCCCTGGCTGGCCCCGATCACGCTGGCGTTCTTCCTGCTCGTCCCGGTGGTCGAGATCTGGCTGCTGGTGCTGGTCGGGCAGCAGATCGGCGCGCTGCCCACGATCGCCATCCTGATCGCGCAGGCCTTCCTCGGCGGCTGGTTGATGCGCCGCGAGGGCGCGAAGGCCTGGCAGGCCCTGAACGCGTCCGTGGCCAGCGGTGAACTGCCCGGCGGCGCGCTGCTGGACGCCGTCCTGGTCATGGTCGGTGGCGTGCTGGTGATGCTGCCCGGCTTCTTCACCGACCTCTTCGGCCTGATCTTCCTGCTGCCGTTCACCCGCGGGTTCGCCCGCCGGCTGATGCAGGTGGTGATCGCCCGCCGGGTCGCCCGGTCGGGCCTGAACATCGACGTGATCCGGGCCCAGACCCAGCCCGGCACCGTGATCCGGGGCGAAACCGTGCCCGACGAGCCCGCCGGCACCGACCCGTCCGACCCGCCCCGGCGTCCCCCGTCCGACCCGAACGTGATCAAGGGCGAGATCGAGCCCTGAACGACAATGGGGACGGTTCCTATTCCCGTTCAGGGGACGGTTCCTATTCCCGTTCACCGCTGACCGGCGAGCCCGTCGAACCGATCGCGCGATCGGCCACTACCGGCGGGACGGGCGACTGGTTTCGGCATATATCCCGAAAGCACTTGTCCGGACCCGTCAGCAGTCGTCGATCGCGCGATCGGACGTCCCGCACCCTGAGACCCGGGACGCGTGGACGGAACCCGTCAGCAGTCGTCGATCGCGCGATCGGACGGCGCGCACCCCGAGACCCAGGACGGACGGAACTCGTCAGCCGTCGTTGCGGATCTCGCCGAGACGCTCGGCCAGCAACTCCTCCAGCTCCTCGATGGAGCGGCGTTCGCGCAGCATGTCCCAGTGGGTGCGCGGCGGCTTGGTCGGCTTC